>CAXMUI010000106.1:0-27856 GCA_964196475.1 uncultured Acidimicrobiia bacterium | reverse complement strand
GCGAGACCCTCCTGGTTCCGTTGGGCTCCACGGAACAACATGGACCGCACTTACCTTTCGACACCGACACTCGCATCGCTTGCGCCATCGCCAACCATGCCGCGGCGATGTGCTCCGCTGTGGTCGTTGGACCAGCCGTTGCGTACGGCTCCAGCGGTGAACATCAAGCCTTCCCGGGAACACTTTCGATCGGCAATGATGCACTCGCCCTCCTTCTGACCGAATTAGGACGATCGGCGCTCCCCCAGTTTGGTCACGTCGTCATCGTCAACGGACACGGGGGCAACCACACCGCGGTAACCGCAGCATTAGCCACACTGACTTACGAGCAGCGTTCTGCGTCAGCCTGGTGGCCGTCGATCCCGGGCAGCGATGCCCACGCTGGTCGTACGGAGACCTCGCTCATGCTCGCCATTGGCCCTGAGTCGGTGGATCTCGCGGTGGCCGAATCCGGCAACACCACACCCATAGCAGAACTCATTCCAGATTTGATCGCCGATGGAGTTCGGCCTCACGCGCCAAATGGCATTATGGGCGACCCCGCCGGGGCTTCACCGAGCGAAGGCTCAGACCTCCTCGAACGCCTGGTGTTGTCGCTGGTCGATCACATCGAGGGCCGCAGGACTCACTAGGTTGCAGGTCCTTGTTGTCGGCGGCGGTCTAAGGCTGCCTTCAAGATATGGAGCCGAGGAGTTTGCGCTAGTTTTTGCGTCCGCCCATTGTTATTGCGGTGAATTCGCCGATCAAATACCACGTCGTCAAGCATGACCGACCGGAGTCCTACCTCTTGTGAGCGAAGTGTCCAGTCAACTCCACCGCCGACACCCCAGTTCCCAAAGAGGCCGATTTCGAGGAACTTGCTGCGCTCAAGTAGCAACGAATTGGCCTGTTCGACGGCCACAATCTCCTGGGGGATACGGACCTCCCGTCCGAGTTCTTCGGCGATTTCTGGCGAGTAGAACTGCCGAGCGGCCCCATACACAGCATCAATTGCGGGGTCGACCGTGAGCGCGTGAAGCCGCATGGCTAGTGATCCGGGCACGTAGAGGTCGTCGCTGTCACAAAAGGCGAGGTACTTTCCGGTCGCCATCTTGATAGCCACATTGCGCGTTGCATCCAGGCCAACATGCGCGATCGAGCGGAAAATCAATTTTTCACCATAACTCTGGGCAATCGACGGCGTGGCATCGATTGATCCATCGTCAACCACAATGAGTTCGACGTCGACACCCTCTTGCGAAAGAACCGAATCAATGGATTCTGCGAGGTAGTCGGCCGCGTTGTAGGCCGGCATGATCACACTAATGAGCTCAGTTCGCATTGATGACTCCGGCCAGCAGTTGGGGCAATACATCGACGTCGGCGCCAAGACGCAACTGAAATGCGGGGACTCGACGCACAAGATCGGCCATGACCTTCAGCCGGGGCCCAATATCGCCCGGCAGTGCCAGAACGGTGCTCGGCGCGGCCGAGCGAAGCGCCTGAGTACGGGAGATAGGAACGATCTCGGACTTGGCACTATCGGTAACTACCGGGGCGACAAGCGCCCGAACCGGCAGTGATGTGCTGCACCAGGGCAACTCCGGCGGCACAAACATCACCGTCTTTTGCAGGGGGGGTTCTGAACCAATCTTTTCGTACTGGACCAGGTGCGGAAGCAGTTCGTGGGATTTGGGGCCCAACGTTCCCGAGCAGAACAAACTGTGCACGACTGGAGAGTCGTCCGCTTCATCGAAGGTCAAAAGCGTGTAGTCGTCGCCCAGGTACAAAAGTTCGGTTCCCAAACACGCCAGCGAGGTTGTCGACTTTCCTGACCCGCCACTTCCCACAAGAACGATTCCTCCGGCCTCGGTTCCAACCGCGGCACTGTGCAAGAGCACGCCCCCAAGACGACTAGCCCACCAATGCAAGACCAGGCGGCAGGGTTTGGCTCGTTCGAAACCGGGAATATGTGCACTGTCCGCGAACCACCAGACTCCAGTATTCGTCGACCAATCAACCAACGAGAAAGTCCCATCAGCGGCAGCGTGGGCATCAAGACCGGGTGCGTGAATGTGATGGCGGTCAAACACGCCCTGCAATTCTCCGCGTTTCCATCCCCAAGGCGGTTCAACCATCGGAGTCTGTGTCCGGTCATTCGCGCCAACCACAACAGTGAGATCTGCCTTGCCCGTCGCTCGAGCCAGGTGGGAGAACCCCGCGACCAATAGCTCGGCGAGGAGTGGATCACTAAATTGCAACGCCAGCGTGCGACCGGCAATCACGAACTGGTGCTCGATGATAGTTCGTTGCTCGTGGGCTCGTTCCACCGTTGACCGAGCCCAGGCTCCTGCTTGCGCGGGCGATACCTCAGTCACGGTCGACGTGCGGCCAACCGGTGGGCTCTACCTCGTGAATGGGGTCGAACAACAATAAATCCTGCATATCGGTAAAGATTTCGATGATTGGAGTCGCATAGGCGGCGCCCACCGCTACGGCACCGACATCTTCACCGTCGTCCGCTGGCACGATCAGTGCTTCGTCATTCAGGCGAGCAACAAATGCTTGGACATCGGCGGCAATGGATGTGACGTCTGGGAAGGCTGCGGCGAGTGCCTTGACAATAATCGCAAGTGAGCTTCCCTTGGCTACCGCCATCCAGACCAGTGCGCTGGTATCGCGCATCGAGTAGTACGAGCCCGTTGCGTTGTTGATTGCCAACACCTCGCCCTCAATCATTTCATGGGCCACGTTCGGGTCGACAGTGTAAAACTGTGACAAGTTGGTGGAGTGATGATTGGCTGACTGCAATGGTGATTGTGATGTCATAAAGTTTCGTGGTCTAACGGTGCGACGGGCATCAGATCTGCGCATACTGGCACGCAGCTATGGAGGATACGCCACTGGTCCAGGGACCACCACGATCTGCCTACCGAAAGGTTCGCGTTTCTCTTCCAGATGCGCTCCGCCAGCTGACGCGATACTCCCCGTTGCTCGCCGCACTGGTGCGACGAGAGTTCCAATCGCGGTACAAACAGACCCGACTTGGATTCCTTTGGGCCATCGTCACACCAATCGCCCTGTTGTTGGTTTTTACCCTGGTTCTCAACCGCGTCGCCGACCTCCAGACAGGCGAACGCGACTACGCGGTATTTGCCTACATTGCTCTGCTGCCGTGGACGTTCTTTGCGTCCGCACTCTCGCGCGGTGGCCAGTCACTCGTCCTCGAGTCACGGGCTGTGGCTCGTATCCGCGCGCCGCGAGAGGTTTTTCCCTTGTCGTTCGTGGCGGTAGCGCTCATCGACTTCTTTGTAGCGGTCGCATTGCTACCAGCCCTATTCATAATTAGCGGCGAAACGCCGGCAAAAACAGCGTTGTGGTTTCCGCTACCGCTCCTTGTGATGATTGCATTCGCCACAGGTACGGTTCTCCTCGCATCCAGTGTGATCGTCTTCTTCCGAGATCTGCAACAGGCATTACCTTTGCTGCTCCAGTTGGGTCTGTTTGCCACCCCTGTGGCCTACGGAATCGATCTGTTATCGGAACGAAACCAGGTCCTGTTTGCCTGGTTCAACCCAATGGCAGGCATTATCACGACGCTGCGGGCAACCGTGCTCGATGGGCAATCCCCTCCATGGCATTTGCTTGGACCATCCGCAGCCACCACGACGGTGCTCCTGGCCGGTGGTTATTGGGTCTTCAAGCGACTCGAACCTGGAATGGCCGATGTCGCGTAACGGCGCGGTAGAAGTTGCCAACCTGTGGAAGCGGTTCCGACCCGATCGCAAGCGCGCCTCCATCTTCTATGACGGTCGCCATATCTTTCGGAACCTTCGCGGACTCCAATGGCGGTGGGCACTTCAAGACATTTCGTTTTCCATTGAACCCGGCGAATCCGTCGCTCTCGTTGGCTTCAACGGGTCCGGGAAGTCCACCTTGCTCAAGATCCTCTACGGGGTCATGCAGCCCACTGCCGGTCATGTCGCCGTCGGCGGACGGCCGGGTGCGCTCATTGAGGTGGACGCCGGAATTCACCCGCAGCTGACCGGTCGCGAAAACGTGCATCTCTGGGGCGCCATGTTAGGTCTACGTCGCCGCGAGGTTCTTGAACGATTCGACGACATCGTGCAGTTCGCCAATATCAACGACGCAATCGATCGGCAGACGAAGTTCTATTCGTCAGGGATGCGCATGCGATTGGGATTCGCTGTTGCCGCCACACTCGATCCCGACATCTTGTTGGTTGACGAGGTATTGGCGGTGGGCGACGAAGTATTTCAGCGAAGGTGCTTAGAACAACTGCGGCAATTAAACGCCAACGGCACCACCATCATTTATGTAACCCACGACCTTGCCACAATTGCCCCCCTGTGCGACCGAGCCATCTGGATTGACAACGGCGCGGTTCGTGCCGACGGGCCAGCAGCCGACATCGTGAGCTCCTATATCGCTGCCGCCGACGAACGACTCAACGCCGGCGAGGCTTTTTAGTCATTCACGCCCGGTTGTGGAGCAGGAGCGCCTCGCCGAGGAGCGCTCACCCGCCGGCCCAACTTACTAACTATCGCCCGCGGTAGCTGCGTAGCCGACGGTAGCTCCCACACGGTAGAAAGAAAAACAGGCAACTCTCGAGCCGAACGACGTAAACCCTGCCCATTCCGACTCCGAACCCATGCCGCTGTAGTCAATGGTGTTTTGCCTAGCACCGGACGCCATGGGGCCACAATCGACATTCGGAACTGCGACCGCTGCAGCCACGAGATTGGTGCCTGCTGTAATGCCTCGATCGCGTCGGCGGGAATTGCCGCGTCAAATGTCGTCGCAAGATAATTACAAGCTGAGGCCATCACTGCGGCTGTCGGGCGTCCAGCAACAAGCTCTATTAGGAGCGACCAATCAACATCATCGCCGCGCTCGCGCAAAATGACGAGTGCATCAGCTACCCACCGCACCGTGGCATCGGAACCAGACCACAGTCCATGGCAGCACGTGTGGAGGAATTGCCGAGTGGGGTCCAGCACCTGCATCGAAACGCCCGCCAGCTTGACTGTGTTCAGCGCCGACCAATCCACCACATCAGGTTGCAACCATCGGCCGATTTGGAAATGCAGATCCAGCACATCGCCGTCGGGGCTCCAGAGTGGCGCCCCGTGATACAGCACTCGAACTAGCGATGCCGCCTTTACCCCTTGATCGGTCCAGCCATTCGCTAAGAGAAACGCTACGGCGTCTTCGTAACGGGCGTCGGGTACCAACACATCGAGGTCACCCATAGGACGAACTCCAAGGTCGTCGTAGTAGCCAGCGGACAACGCCATGCCCTTTAGTGCAATGGGTTTGAAACCGCCCTCATTGAGCATCTGGTAGGCCGGCGCCATGTTGGCAACCAGACGCTGATTGAGATACCAGGTGCGCCGGTATAGCCCACCGAGGCGACCGAGATCCTCGTGGTCGGGATTTGCCGTGGCCAGGTTGCGATAAACCATCGGCAACAACCGCGGCACCTGATCATCGTGGATGTCGACCATCGCCCCACCGTTAAGGGCCATTTGCCAATAGTGTGCAGCGTCCTCAGCGCGCCCTACGGCCGCTCGTACAACGTTCTCTTGCCACGGCAGAGGCCAACACCCGCGGAAGCGAGTAGGTGGTGCGTGAAACATAAATCTAGCCGCCGTGCGGCGAGAGCTACCTACGCTTGGCTGTTACGGCGCCGACTGATGAGGACCAGTCCACCACCAGCAAGCAACAACAAACCAGCAACCGTGGTCATGGGACCAGAGTTGGAACCGGTGAAAGCAAGGGGTTCTGCGGTCGGTGTTGCTACCGCATGTGCATCCAGAACCAAAGCAAGGAGGACACCACAGTTCGTACTCGAGACTTCAAGGGCACCAGCAGTGTCGCCACCAGCGGGGATATCTACTGGCAAGGTCCAGTCGCCCTGTGCGTCGGCGGTTGTTGAACCAAGAACAAGAACTTCGCCGCCGACAGTGTAGGTCGCCGTGGCTTCGTCGCCTGGGTCGCCGGTACCGGTAGCCACGATGCTGTCGCCAAACGTGGCAGCGGGATTGTCGATCACGACACTGCATTCGGGGTCGGGGTATTCCGTTAGTTCCCCTGCCGAAACCGGCCCAACGAAAACCGTCAGAAGCAGTGCGAGAGCAGCAAGCGGGAGAATTTTACGGGTCATAACGGTTTTCCTCAAACATTAAGTAAATGTCGGTATCTACATTCGTGTGGCAATCAGACCACAAAATACGGTGCCGGGCAAGCTTAACCCGCATCTATCTCATCGGGCACAAAAAATATCGATCCTTGGACTTTCTCTCGCAGCACAAAATCGCCGGTCAACAGCGTCGAATCACGCGGATCCGTGCGCCAGCCGGGAGCCTGCACCGTTAGGGAAAACTTATCGTCATGCACCAACGGTTGTGTCGCAATTTCGAGTGCATATTCTGACCCCGGATCAATGGTCCCGTCCAACACAAATTCTACGGTCACGGTCTGATTCGGGTTTATGGTCGCCAACACGATGTACCGCTTCAGGCCGAATTCCTGCAGGACCTCAACGGGCACGATCTGTCCGTCAATTCGAACCTCAGTTAGGCGGTGGGGTGAGTAGATCGACACATCAAGATCCGAGGCACCAAATTCTCGCCCGACCAGCGCTACTCCAGCAACATATTCAGGCAATCCGGGGACCACGAGATTCGTTAACTCCACCGTCACCTTGGCGTCCAGCGCACCCGAGGCTGGGTCAACGTTCACGTCGTAGTCAATAGCGCGGTGCATATAAGCATCGAGCTTGTTGGCATCTCGATTCGAGTTGACCACTGCCAAAAAATCTCCGCTGTCGCCGGCGCGCAATTCGCCGGTTACGCCGAATTCATTTAGCCACTCCACCTCGGGCAGAACAAAGGTGGTGAACAACAGCCTTTCCTGATCGACCATGGGCGAGAGCACATCGTGAATCTCGCGTGGCCCTGGGATATCCGCATTCAAGAGGCGTTCGAACGCTGTTTTTGATGCCTCCGTCAAAAAATCGACCCGACGCGATTTGTCCGGAAAAGCCACATATTGTTCGCGTAATAGGAAGTTGGCCGCCGTCTCGGCATCGAGGACTGTTTCGACACCGTCCATCTCGATAGGCCCAGTAAAGGTCAATAATGCCTGGAGGGCGTAGGGATCGAGGTATGCCACACCATCAATCGGCGATCCACCCATATTGGGATAAAGCTCAGCGATGGCCCGCGCAACCGTCGGGAAGTCCGGCGATGCCGTGAAGTTCTGCGCATAGGTGTGCGGTGCTAAAGCGACGTAGCGAGCGGGATAGTCCGCGGGCTGTAGTCGGTAGCCGTTAGATGCTTCATTTAGGTCGCTGTTTCGCCCCGTCCGTGCCAGCCGAATGACCCCGTCGGTGACCTCGATCTCGGCAAAGTTACCGATAACACCCCCAAGTTCGCGCGCTTCCGATGGCGTACCGAAAATGACCAAATACCGGCGCGTCCCATCACCACCCAGGATGTGGGGAAGCTGCGCCACCGCCTGAATTGCCGTGTTGAGATCGGGCTCTACGTCGTTGATTTCCTCAATAAGTTCATCGAGCCGACCACCAACCGGTGAGAGCAACCATGGCGAGTTTATTTTCTGGGCCTCGGTGCGAGCGGTCTGAAACGTTGCGAGTGCTGCAATCACTGGGTCCTCGAGCGCCCGGACTTGATCAAGGTCGATCCGCCCGTTCCCGGAAGTAATCTCATCGACATCTGCTGCTTCGGCCACCGCCAAGGTCGCGGCACTAATCTGTTTGCCTTGCGCTGCGGCCACGACCAAGGCTTGGCGGTGCTGATTCAGGATCGGCACGACCCGAATCGGCTGCGTCCACCACGAGTTGAAATGACCTTCAGCGTCACCAAAGCGACTTACGGCATTACTCAACTCGGTCGTCGCGAGTTCTTGGTCACCGTCTTTCACCGCCTCTGTGCCGCGTTCAACAGCGGCGAGAGCGGATCCAACGTCCCGGCGCCCTAGTTCGGTCGCCAGCGCAAACAAGCTAAGGAACAAGCCAAGAACTACCGCCAGTCCAATCGCCCTTTGGCGAATGACGCGGTGGCGCCAAAGGGTACGCACACTTTGTGTCTCAACTATGAGCAACGTCACCAACACGGCGGACACCAAAGCACTAAGGCCATGGAAACCCACCGGACTAATCCGGAGCAGCGACTGAGCCGTCACAGCTCCAAGCATTGCCCGCAGCAGACCCGAGTTTTGTGGCGTTGTGCTGCTCCGATATCCCAACCCCGTCCCGGCGAGTCCGACAACACACAGCAGCCGCCAAATCCATCCAGCCGGCACAAGCACGCCTACCACAGCTGCTAACGCTGACCCCGCCATTGATGATCTTGCCCCCACATAAACAAGACTCGCGCCAAACACGGCCCGCCAAAAAACGTCTACCGAAGCAATCCCCGTCGGGGTCCCCGCACTAAAGGTCGCAACGAGTCCCGAAATAGCGACAAGTGCCAAGACAATCCACGATGCCTCGAACCATCCATTTTGCCCAGAAGCTCGCGTAGGATTTGTGGAATCAGTCATCTCTACCATGATGGACGACCGCCGCCGCAATAGCGACTCGGGGGCTGTTGTAAACTGCAGGGCTAGAACCGAGGGGTCGGCTCAGGTGCCAGTAGTCTGCACAGGCACGTAAGAAACGAGCAGGTCCGAGAATGTATCGCAAACATGGAAAACGCGGAGTCGACCTCCTTTTTGCGATTCCGGTCGCAATCGTGACGCTCCCGTTGTTGGTGCTGACCACGACACTTTCCGCATTGTGGTTCCGGTCCAATCCGTTCTTTGTCCAACAACGAATCGGACGAAATGGCCACCCCTTCTCCATCACCAAGATCCGCTCGTTACCCGCGAATACCGATCCAGATCTCGGTGCCGCCGAGGTCGCCCAAGTAATCCCGGGTCGTTTCGGCCACTTCATCCGTTCGACCCACCTTGACGAACTGCCCCAGATTTTCCACATCATTGGGGGCTCAATGAGCCTCGTCGGGCCACGTCCCGCGACCGTCGCCCATGAACAACTCTTCGATGCTGCTAGTCGAACAATGCGACAGGCAGTCCGACCCGGGCTTACCGGACTCTGGCAGATCACCCCAGCCGGGAAAGACGAGATCTACCTCGCGGGACCCTACGACCAATGCTACGTCGCAACGATCTCGCTCCGCATCGACCTGTGGATCCTCTGGCGAACCGTTGCGGCAGTTGTCCTTCGGCGGCCGACTACGGACACGCTCGTAGACCGCCGGGTTCGAACAATTGCCAATGTGCCGTCGGAAAGCGCTTCACTGCAGGCGTCGTGAGGTTGCGGTGATCGACATCATCTTGCCGTCGTACCAGCGGCCCGACTCTCTGGAGCGATGTCTCGCAGCACTTGGCCAGCAACAAACCCCCGCTACCACTATCACCGTCGTGGCGCGTGCCACCGATGACGCCACTATTGCTGTCGTTCGGGCGACACAGGCCACTGATACAACCGTCAAACTCGCTCTCGTTCACGAACCTGGAATCCTGGGAGCATTGGCTGTCGGGGTAGCCAATACATCCGCAGAGATCGTTGCCTTTACCGATGACGACACCGAACCGCGGCCGGACTGGATTCGACGAATCGTCGCACATTTCAACGATGACAAAGTCGGCTGTGTGGCGGGACGAGACATCGTGCCGTTTCCCGCTCCACACAACGCGCGCATTGGCCAATGGACGTGGTTCGGCCGTCCATTGGGTGGCCACGATCGAGGTCAGGGTCCAGCAACCGAGGTGCACTACCCTAAGGGTTGCAATATGGCCTTTCGGGCCGATTTGCTGCAGATGCCGCGCAGTGATCGTTCACTATGTGACGGAGCACAGCCGGGCGGCGAACCAATCATGGCTGCCTCGGTGCGGTCCGCTGGTTATCAAGTCCTCTATGACCCCGCCGTGTGCGTCCTTCACCACCATTCTGAACGTGGCGCCCACGACCCACGCGATGCCAACGTTTCGGCTGCGGTCCACGATCGAGCAATGCACAATGTTCTCGCCCTCGCGTGGCATCCAGGACCCAGACGAATCATCAAGATCATGTACCAACTGGTCGTCGGCACGCGCCGGGCGCCTGGATTTGTACGAGCGGCCGTTGCCGTGGGCCAACGAGATCGAGATGTCTACGCGTCACTGCCCGCAGCCTTGTCCGGCTGGCGCCATGGGCTCACTATTATTCTCCGCCGCGAGCCCTACCGGGACTCAGCACAATCGCTTCGCGACACCCATCTGCGCCTGTCCACCGGACCAGACCAATGAATGTGAAGACGACCACGCTTCGAGCCCTAACCCGCACCGAGTCCACTGCTCAGCTATTTAGTCCACACCCCCGCTCGCTTACCCCCATCGAAACTGCCACCGCATTTACGTTTTGTGGAATTGGCATCGTGGCAGCACTGCTCACGTCCGACTCATCGATACATCGCAGCTTTGTAGCACTCGGCGCAGGACTGGCGCTAGGTCTCCTGTCGTGGCGGGACCCGGTTCGGGGAATCGCCGCCATAGCCGGATGGTTGATCTTCCTCGGATTTACGCGCCGCGTCGTGTCGGAATTCCAAATCGATACCGCAAACGACCCACTACTCGCCGCGTCGGTCATTGGATCTGCCCCTCTCTTCGTGCGAGCCATCGCCGATGGGTGTCTCCGGTCGCTCACCAACCTCGCGTGGTTGGTGCTTATTTTTCTCACGCTTATTTTTGTCACCATGGCCAACCCCGCAGGACACTCCGCCAAGAGTGCTGTCGCCGGCGCCCTCTTTTGGGGGTTGCCTATGTTGTATTTCTTCGTCGGGCGGCGCCTGAACGAGCGCGGCGCTCGCCTTGTCATGTGGGTCGCCTTTTCGACCATCGTTGCCAGTGCTATTTACGCCGCCGGCCAGGTTTTCATCGGATTTCCCCATTGGGACGGAAAATGGATCGAAGCCAAGCTCTTCGGTGACGAGTCGCGGCAAATGCTTTCACTTGTGGTTGCTGACGGCACAATCCGACCGTTTGGGTTTGCCAGTTCAGCAACAGGGTTCGCCACCGCAGTAGGAACCGTCGTGCTGAGCACGGCTGCTGTAGCCGTCACCACGTGGCGGAACGGACGTCGCTACGTTGCCGCAGCACTGGCAGCGACCAGCCTTTTTTGCCTAACTATGCTCGTACTCAATGCTGTTCGAACTGTCTTGTTCGTGGTCCTCGTTGCAACGTTCATCGTGGTTTCAGCTGCGGTTGGCGGGCGCCTCGTTCGCTGGGCCATCATGGCTGCGGCCTGCTTTTTGTTGCTAGGTTTGGCACTTTCGTTCGTGAATCCCGACTCGCTATCGCGGGAGGGACCTGGCGGAATGGTCCGCCGGGTAGTAATCGGTCTCGGGCACCCGTTCGATGACACGCGCGAGAACACCGGCTCTACGCACATCAACTTGGCCAAAGAGGGGTTCCAAATTGCCTGGCACGAACCCCTGGGGCGCGGGCCCGGTTCAACAGGCCTTGTCGGCTTGCGCTTGGGCGAGGGTGTTGACACCGAAAAAGATCTGTCTAATGCGGCGGTCGCCTTTGGCCTGCCAGGGGCAATGATTGCGATCCTCACGCTCGCGCTGGGCTTATTCACGCTCTACTCGGTCGCACATCAACGGCGTGACGCAGTGGCACTCGCGGCGCTGTCTGTCGCACTGGCATCGCTATCAAGTTGGTGGAATACCGCCCATTGGGCCATGGCTCCTTTGCTCTGGTTGGCAATTGGGTGGGCAGACGGAACTCGCGAACAACTTCATTTTCGGTCTTCAGTCGATGCTTAAGCAATCACCCCGGGTCGTCGTCATTGGAGCCGAAGACTCGCGCTACCTAGCTGGCGGCCTCAACCGCTACGTAGACGACCTGAGTGCCGCGCTCGACCAGCAAGGCCATCTCCTCGACACCATCGTGGTTGGCGATGTTCGCGCTCAATCGACACTCGGCGAGCATCGAACAATCGTGTCAGCCAAAGGGTCGCTCGTTCGAAGGATGGTGCGCGTTGCTCGTGCCGCGCGAAGCAGGCTCCGCGAGGCCGACGCTCTGCACGTCCACTTTGCTCCGTATGCGGTTATTCCGGCGACCATCGCTCGACGCTCGGGCATACGGCTGATCGTGTCGTTTCAAGGACCATGGGGGAACGAGGCTCGGGCCGCAGGAGCAACCCGGCTAGTGGCGTGGGTGAAGTATCGATGCGAACGACGCGTTTACCGTCAGGCCGACGAGCTGGTCTGCCTATCGAACGAATTTGCAAAACTGCTGGTGGCCAAATACGGGGTGGCGTCTGATCGAGTTCGCGTCGTTGCTCCGGGAGTTGACACAGCGCACTTCGTTCCCGGCAACATGTACCAAGCGCGTGAAGCATTGGCAATCTCGTCAACCAGCAACGTAATTGTCACCACCCGCCGACTCGTTACTCGCACCGGCGTCGAGGACTTGATATCGGCCACCGCCCAAATGACGACGCCTGATGTAGTGGTTTTGGTCATCGGAGACGGACCCGAAGCCTCATCGCTGCAGGCTCAGGCGACTCGCTTGGGTGTCAGTGACCGGGTCCAGTTTATGGGGACTATTGACGACGACCAGCTTTTGCTAGCGCTGCAGGCGTCCGATGTTGCGGTGGTTCCTAGTCGGTCCCTTGAGGGGTTCGGGCTGGTACTTCTCGAGTCTTATGCCACGGGCACTCCGGTCATCGGTACCGACGTCGGAGGACTTGGCAACGCACTGCGCCAACATGACGTCGCTGGCCTCACTGCTCCATCACAACCGGCTGTACTCGCCGAACGACTCGATGCATTCTTCACGAATCCTGCGATGCTTCTGGATCCAGCTAATTGTCGCCAGGTTGCCGAGTCTTACGATTGGGAAACGGTGAGCCGTCAGTTTGTGCAGCTCTATGACAACAATGTAAACGCACTCACCGAAGACGCCGACGAGTCGGTCGCCAATTCGATTCGAGTCGTCATCGCTAGTCACACTGGGGTTGCATCTGGCGCCGAGTTAGCGCTAGCCCGACAAGCACCAGCCTTACTCGATGATGTGCGGATCATTTTCGGTGCCACAGGGACGGTGGTTGAGCGTTTAGGCCAGGATGTTCCGGTCGAGGTACTCCCGCTACCTGAAGCCTTTCATCAGCTAAGTCGCGGCGAATCGTCGGTATGGGACATGGCGGTATTTCCGATTGCCTGGGTGCGGGCGACCACACAGTTCTGGCGCCGCCTAGGCCAAGTGCAACCCGATGTCGTACAGGCCAACGGACTGGTTTCCGGACTCTACGCAATCCCCGCGGCCCGCCTACGTCGAATACCCACCATTTGGCATATTCACGACCGCGTCGCACCCGACTACTTTGGCGCGGCAAAGACCCGGCTTCTTCGATGGGCTGTACGCCGTGGACCCGATGTAGTGGTGGCAAACAGTCTGGCCACCAGCGAGACCCTTATAGGCGCCAATCTGGTTCGTGTCATACCGGTGCCGGTCGACCGCGCACTGAGCACCATGAGCCGGGAATCATCTACTGGCGACCCACTGACCATTGTTTTCGTCGGTCGAATTGCCCGGTGGAAAGGGCACGATGTTTTTCTCCGTGCCTTTGACCAGTTCATCGACAAATCTGGCCAACCATCACCCACTGCGCTCATTGTGGGCGACGCGCTTTTTGGCGGCGATGACGAAGCATTTTTGCACGAGATCAAAGCGCTCTCCGAATCGTTGGCTTTGTCCGCGCAGGTACAGTTCTTGGGACACGTGGATGACATCGCCGAGATCTACCGCCATGCAGACATTGCCGTCCACGCTGCCACTATCCCCGAACCATTTGGTGCGGTGATTGTTGAGGCAATGACGAGCGGCGTGGCGATAGTGGCCGCCAATGGTGGCGGGCCAGCGGACATAATTGTCGATGACCACAATGGATTATTGGTCCCACCTGGCGACAGCGAGGCACTCGCCCTCGCGCTCGAAAGGTTGAGCGACCCACACCTGCGCACCCGACTTTCAACCGCAGCTCTCGAAGTGGCCGAGCATTACCGGGCCGAACAACTCGCTGAGAAATGGGCAGAGATCTATCGCGAGCTCAGCGCATGACGTCCATCGCCATCGCGCACGACTATCTGACGCAACGACGCGGCGCCGAACGTGTGGTGGCCACCTTTGCAAATATGTTCCCGGATGCTCCGATCTACACCTCGCTGTATAACCCTGAAAAGACTTTCGATACCTTTCGAGACCGTGATATACACGCGTTGCCGCTTAACCGTTTGCCCGTGCTCCGCAAACACCATCGGTGGGCATTTCCGCTTTTGGCACCCGCTTTTTCGCGCTGTTCA
Source organism: uncultured Acidimicrobiia bacterium (assembly GCA_964196475.1). Classification (GTDB taxonomy): domain Bacteria; phylum Actinomycetota; class Acidimicrobiia; order Acidimicrobiales; family JAHEJN01; genus CAWKZT01. Next base: position 13,478 of record CAXMUI010000106.1, on the reverse strand, counting down.
ATTGATGCCGATCTGACCCTGATTAGCTCGAGCGGTTGGGCGCACGGGGCCAAGACAACCGGCAAGAAAATTGTCTTTTGCCACTCCCCCGCCCGCTGGCTCTACCAAAGCGGTCGCCACCTCGGCGCACGGGCACCGTTAGCAGCCAAGGTCGCACTCGCGCTGGGCGGCAAGCCGCTGCGCCGCTGGGATCACAGAGCCGCTCATAGTGCTGACCGCTACGTAGCAGTAAGCAACTCCAAGGCTCGCGAAATACGCGATCTGTACCGGATCGAAGCAACGGTCGTGCATTCCCCGATGAGCCTCGATGTTGATGGCATTCAAGAATCGGTGTCGTCTCTCGACGATGGCTTCTTGCTGTGTGTTGCGGCCGCTCTGCCTTATAAGAACGTCGATGCGATAGTCGAGTCCTTTTCCTCGCTTCCTAACGAGCGCCTTGTCGTTGTTGGTGGCATACGCCCAGGGCAACCCGTACCCGTCAACGTCACCGTGCTACACGATATAGCCGAAGCCGAACTTCGCTGGCTCTATGCGCACTGCTCCGGACTGGTCTCGGCCTCCTACGAGGACTTCGGCCTCACGCCAATCGAGGCAGCCGCGTTTGGAAAGCCCACCGCGGCACTGCAATTTGGCGGCCACCTTGACACCATCATCCCTGGCGAAACAGGAGTGTTTTTTTCCACACCAACCCCCGAAGCAATTGTGGCCGGAATCAGATCATTGCGCTCACAATCATGGTCCCACGATGTGCTAACTCAGCACGCCGAGCAGTTTTCTGTAACCAATTTCACCGCGAAGATCCAAGCAGTCATCGACGAGGTGCTGTGATGTCACTCCAGATCGTTCATTGGGTTCGGTATTACTTGCCCCATGCCGGTGGGGTCGAGACGACGGTTGGATTGTTGGCGTCCGAACAAGCTCGGAACGGCCACGAAGTCTCCGTTATCTGCGTCTTTGGCGGCAACAATTCCAGCGATTCGGAACTGATCGATGGCGTGGCTGTACACCGCATGTCAATCAACGAAGCCCTTATCGCCGCCGACCTTCCGAAGTTCCAAGCAATGCTGCATACGCTTCGCCCGTTGTTCAATGACCAGTCCGTCTGTCACTTTCACCACACTGGCGCCGAACTCATAGCGCACCGATTGGTACATCCGCAATGCCACTCTTCGGTACTCACTTTCCACTCCGACGACGCTGTCGACAGCCTGCAAACCTCTAGCCCACCCGCAGGCGACATCGCCCGTCGAGCCAATCTCGTCGCCGTTTCGGACCATGTTGCGCGCTATGCCACCTCGCGCGATTCGACAACCGATCCGTCAGGTATTCTGCGAGACCGCACGGTCACCGTTGTGCACGGCGTGACCCCGACCGCAGTAAAAAAGTGGACCGAGCCTGCCAATCCTAACCAAGTAGCCATTGTGAGTCGACTCACGCATGGAAAGGGTATTGACCAGGCCATCTTGGCCTTCGCTAACGTGAAGACTCAGTGTCCCGATGCGACCTTGGTAATTGCGGGAGGCGGCGAGCAGGGCAACGATCTTCTCACTCTCGTCCACGACAATGGGCTCGACGATGCCGTGCAATTTCTTGGCCCACAATCGCGCTCTGTCGCCGACCAACTCATGCTTGATTCGCTTGTCGTGCTCGTTCCATCCCGGGTCGAAGCACTTTCGATGACCGCCCTCGAAGCGGCCGCCACAGGTCGTCCAGTAATCGCCACCCGGGTCGGCGGACTGCCCGAGGTGGTCGTCCATAATCGGACCGGCATTGTGGTCGACCCCGGTGACCACAATGCGTTAGCCGATGCCATGGTGGACTTACTCACCACGCCACAGCGAGCGGCACACCTTGGAAAACAAGCCTTGGCCGATGCGACGGCTAAACCGAACATCGGGAATTGGGCCGATCTGTACACTCAAATTTATACTGCCCAAGCATCGTGAAAATTCTGCACTGGCCCCCATTTTATGCCCCCACCGTGGGAGGCATTGAAAATCAGTTATTAACTGTGGTCCCATTATTAAGGGACCGCGGTTATCAAAACACTGTCCTGGCCTCAATCGGCCCCGACTGCACCGATCCGCTGAGGAGCCACCGCGGCATCGATATTCACCGGCTCCCCTTTCGGGAAGCGGTTCAGGGCCAATCTCCGCTTCAGATAATGCAGGTCCGCCGCCAGTTGGCCACACTTAAGGCCGAGGTTCGACCCGATCTAATTCACATACACTTCTCGGGCCCAGAGTCATGGTTTCACCTGCAAACGCTTGCTGCTTGGCCCTGCCCTACTGTAGTGACGATCCACAACAGCATCGAGAACCACGGACCGATAGCGTCCAACGACCAGTCGGTTGTCGGTGCCTTAATACGGGGAGCGGCGTGGACAATCGCTGTGTCAAAGTATTCGCTCACCGAATTGCACACCGCTTTGCCCGAGATGGCGGACCGGTCCTCCGTCGTCTACAACGCGGTGGAGATACCCGCCGTTTCAGTCGAACGGCCTCACCCACTACGACTTGGCTTAATCGGTCGTGTTACGCCACAGAAGAATCCGCTCGATGCCATCGAGGCCATGGCATTGCTTCACGCAACACACCCTCAGGCTGAGCTTCTTGTCGTTGGTGATGGAGTGTTGATGCCAGCCCTAAAGCAACGCGTTGTCGAACTTGGTCTCGAGAACGTCGTCCATTGCGTGGGGAGCGTCGATCCAGACAAAGTTGGCGACTACATCGCATCGTGTCATGCCATTTTGATGCCGTCTAAGAACGAGGGACTGCCGCTGGTGTCGATGGAAGCCGCGTTCGCTGGAGTGCCCCTTGTCGCCACCCCGGTCGATGGTCTCACCGACATCGTCCTACCAGAAATAACGGGCCTTAGCGTGCCCGTTGGCAACGTAGTCGCACTGGCGGCAGCGGCCCGCCGCCTACTCGATGATGGACAGTTACGTAACGAATTGGGAAAGGCATTTCGCTCCCACGTAACCGCAATAGGTTCTGTCGAGAAAACGGTGGACGGTCTCGATGCCATTTATCAACGTGCTATTGCTGAATTTGCCGAGTAACTCGCCACTCACTGGTAGGGGCAAGTCCGGTAGATTCATAGCGCAATCAACGAGAATCGCTCCCGCGAGTCGACCTAAACCGTAAATATGAGGTTCACTAGGGAAACAACTCACGTCCACAGGGGGACTCTGTGAAGGTACAAGCCGCAGTATTACGCGAAATCAACACCAGCTGGAGCGTCGAAGAAATCGAACTCGACCCGCCACGCGAACGCGAAGTTCTCGTCAAGATGGTTGCCGCTGGCATGTGCCACTCCGACGAACACACCGTCACCGGCGCGCTGCCGGCACCTTTTCCACTCATCGGTGGCCACGAGGGCGCCGGCATCGTGGTGGAGCTTGGCCCGGGGGTTAGCTCCCTCGCGGTAGGCGACCACGTCGTAACCAGCTTCATCCCCTCATGTGGTCGCTGCAAGTGGTGCGCCAGCGGTCAGCAAAACCTTTGCGACCTCGGTGCCCATCTCCTCGAACCCGGCATGATGCCCGACATGTCGTTCCGCACCCACGCGCACGACGGCGACGTGAGCCCGATGCTCAAGCTCGGCACATTCGCCGATCACATTGTTGCCAGCGAAGACAGTCTAGTGAAAGTCAGTCCTGACCTCGATCTCGCGGCCCTCTCGCTGCTCAGTTGCGGGGTAGCCACCGGCTGGGGTTCGGCAGTTCATCGGGCCGAAGTTGGCGCTGGCGACATCACTATTGTCGTCGGCATCGGCGGTCTTGGCTCGGCTGCTGTGCAGGGAGCCCGGACAGCCGGAGCGACGCGTATCATCGCGGTCGACCCCATTGAGAGCAAGCTCGAGCTGGCCATGGAGTTTGGCGCTACCCACACCGCTGCATCAATGGAAGAGGCGATGGAAGTCGTCATGCCGCTCAGCAATGGCCAAGGAGCCGACCAAGTAATCCTTACGCCCGGCCTTATGGAAGGCACCCTGTTGGCCCCTGCCATGGCCCTGGTGCGCAAAGGCGGCACCTGCGTTGTCACCGGTCTGGGTGCGGTTGACGACATGAACACGCCGTTCTCCCTCTTCGACCTCACCTTGTCCAACAAGGAGATCAAAGGTTCGCTATTTGGTTCAGGAAACCCCCGGGCCGACATTCCGCATTTGGCCGATCTTTATGCCCAGGGTGTGCTCAAGCTCGACGAAATGATCACCCAGACCTACACCCTCGACGAGGTCAACCAGGGCTACGCCGATATGCGCGACGGGAAGAACATCCGTGGCGTCATCATGTTCGACTAGCGCAACAAAGCAATGAGAGCTCTCGGCACATCGGTGGGCGATTCGACCTCGGCGTAGCGACCGGCGCCCATGCGGGCAATCGCCTCCGCCTCGGGTGAATCTGGAGGGGCAACCACGTGAAGTTCGTCGAATCGTCCGGCCAGGTCCTGGGGATCTCCACCGGCTGTTATCTTGCCATCGGAGAGCAAAATGCCGATGTGCCGAGAGGACTGCGAGCGTCCTAGTTGTTCGGCTGCCGCATGAAGGCCGAGTTCGATGTTGGTGGATCCGTGACCCCGCAGGGACAAAATATCGTCAAGGACGTCTTCAATGGGCCGGTGCTGATCCTGGGCCTTGATGACTAATGCATCACGAGAAAAGCCAATAACGCTGTAGTCCGTCGGCGCGCGGCATGCCATCACTGCAGCACCCAACGCAGCTGCGACGAGGCGGTCGCCGTTCATAGATCCGCTGCGATCAATGATCAGCGAGAGGGCGTGTTCACGGCGAGACCACGAAGCTGCTACGAGTTCTCTGAGGTCGACAGTTTGCCCGAAGGCTTGAGACTCTGCGATGAGCCCAAGGGAGGCATCAAGATCGACGTCGGCCCCCTCGGTCCACTTGCCCCGTCGTAAGGTATCGACGCCTCGTTGGGGTTCGTGATCTCCGCGGGCTAGGTCAACAATGATGCGACCCGCCATACGTTTGGCCAACTCGCGGAGCTTACGGTCCGATGACCCATGCGCCATTGCCAATGTCGACAGGGCTTCATCGGCATCTTCGGCCATGGCTGCGTCGAATGCAATTTCGTCGATCACGCCAAGTTCGGGAGATATGTTCTGAAATGCCGGGTTCTTGGCAAGTTGTGAGCGGGCCGTCGTTTGCGACCGGGCCTCGTCGACAGCTTCCTTTACGTCGGGACCTTCCTTAATTGAGCCGCCTTGATCGGCCCGCTGTTGACCGTGTTGGGGTGGGTTCAGCGGGCCGGGGCTTTTCCCGACCCATCTCCCCCATCAGGTGGGGAGGACTGTTTCACCTTCGGAGCAAACGCTGTGGTCCATAACTCTTCGATGATTTCGTCCGAGGTGCGACCTGACCCCTCAAATATACGAATCCGTCCCGAAAGCGCCGTTGTTGCCGCATCAAGTGACACAACCGTGTCCTCGACACCAACGCCACGGATCGCAGCCAGTTGCTGAGTAAGCAACTCCATGTCGATTGCTCCCCGCACCGACGAACCAATACGAATCTCACTATGTGAGCGGGTACTGCGGACGAGTTGCACGGTGTTGGCGAGGCGGTCGGCCTCGATTTCGTCGCCACCGGCGGTTGTCACCGCACGGCTCACGATTGCGCCTTCGTCGGCGGCACTTTGGTAGTCCATAGCGACGCGACAAGTTCGGTCATAAATAGCCGCCGAGATACGCCCTGTGCCTACTGCGTCGAACGGGTTCATTGCTGCCACGATGCGGAAGGCGGGTGCAGCTGCAACGAGCCCGATCCGAGGAACATTGAGTTCGCGCTCGGACATCACGGTTACCAACACATTGAGCGTCTCTTCGGGCACTCTGTTGATCTCTTCGACATAGAGGAGTGATCCATCGCGCAAGGCTTGAACCAGCGGACCATCAACAAACGTCTCGGCGCTGTAGCCCTCGTTGAGCACCCGCGCCGGATCATGGGAACCAATAAGACGCGCGGGAGTCAGTTCGGCGTTGCCCTCGACAAAAACAAAGCCGGTGTTCAGTTCGGCGGCGACCGCACGAAGGAGGGTTGACTTTCCTGTGCCGGGTGGCCCCTCCAGTAAGACGTTGCGGGCCGCGCCTAGTGCCGCGGCGACGAGTTCAATCTCGCGGTCTCGACCCACGACAACTTGTCCGATTCCCGCCAGATTCAACCCCAAAACTGTCATACCGCAAACCATAGACGGACCGACGGATTCGACTCGCATCTGAGGCTCCCCGCACCGATGCACTCCACCGTGGGGGGTGCGGCGACCATACTGGTTCTATGAGCGATGATCCGACCGGACAATTCGATGACGATGACACCGCCGAGTTCGACCACACACGGCAGATGCCCATCGCCCCACTAGACACCGCTCCGGAGGTGGACCTTGACAAGATTGATCAGGGCGAGGCCCTGGCCTTTATGGCCAAACGATTTGCACTTTGGGCCGTGCCCCTTTTGGCAATTTCTGCGCTGTTGGTTGCTTTGGGGATTCCGATTTGGATCATCGGCATCGCCATGGGGGCCGCCCTCATCTTGTTGATCTTCGAAATCGAGCTGTGACTCTTGCCCCATGGCTGGACCCTCCACCGACGGCAAACTAAGATGACAAGCACGAATCCACTGGAGGACCCGTGTCCAAAGCCAAAACCGACGAACGTCTCAAGTCCATCCCGATGTTTAGCGATCTCTCGAAGAAGGAACTCCGTTCGGTTTCTCGCCTAATGACCGCCGTCGACGTTGCTGAGGGCACCGACATCATCACGCAGGACGAAATCGGACGCGAGTTCATGATCCTCTTGACCGGCACAGCCGTTGTCCGCCGCAATGGACGCAAGCTCGCCGACATTGGTCCTGGCGACATGACCGGCGAGGTCGGCGTACTGTCCGACGCCCCACGCATGGCCACAGTGACGGCCACGTCACCGTTGGTTATCGAAGTGTTGAACCGCCGCGAGCTCATGACTTTGCTTGATGAGCAACCCCGAATGGCCAAGAAAATTCTCCTTGCCGCCATCCGCCGCCTGCACGATCTCGAAATCTCCAAGACGGCCTGACCATAATCAATTCCCATCCCGGTTGCCTCTTCCGGCAATCGCGAATAGGGTCGTTTTGCTTATGTTCATCTCTCTTCTTCTCGGTGCCACCTTTGCGGTGTATGCGCTGTCAATTATCTTGCTGCGCTCATCGGGCGCGGGTCGACAGTTGTTCGGTCGAGATGCATGGATTCACGCTCTCCACCTCCAAGAATCCGATGATCTTAAGTCGGGGACGTTTATCGAACATCACGAGTTCTGGCTCGACGGTCATGCCGACCGCGATTTCTGGGCCGAGGTTCCTGACGACGGCGAAGAAGACGAGCACACCGAAGAGGTTGCTCACCTTCGTGCCGTCGGCGAATAACACGGCTCACCTGTTGTCGGGTTCATAACAGCCGGTAACCAAGTAAGAGCGATCTACCGGAAGCTACGGCTGAGGCCACGGTTCGTTGAATAGCCAGGCTTCTGCGGTGGGGCCCTCGGTGCAGAGTTTTCGGTAACGCCGATAGGTCTCGCTAAGGTCGGGCCGTTCACCTTCGGGTAGCCACCACAAGGCCGTGGATGGGTTGTCGCTGGCTGCAAACCATTCACGACGGCGACGCAGATACATCGCGTGGCCGCTTCGGTACACATAGTGGTGTAACGACTCGAGATCAGCCCAGATACTGAAGTTGACAATTTCGAGGTCGTCATCTTTGCCTTCGACCACCATGTAACTGGCCGAGAGACCTTCGTCATTCGTGGGTCGCCAGATGAAGCCGGGACTAACTTCCGCTAGCGCGTTCATGGGATCCAACGCTCGGACGAACTCGGCGGTCTCTTCAGAGTCGAGCGCGTAATGCAACGTGGCCACATTCACCTGAGCAAGATGATGACTCACCCGCCTACACCTAAATCGTTAGCGCGTAGTTCCATCTCGGCAACCTGGGGACTCACGAAGACGGTTTCGCTAACGGCGCCTACACCGTCATAGCCACCGTCGTTGGCCCAGGTCTCCCGATTCACCATCCAATTCCACCAGCCGCCGATGCCCCCACCGAAATAGTCGGCTGTGCCTCCACCACCTGCCACCCACCATTCGCGATGGTTCTGCTCGACTGCCTTGAACAGTGGCACGCCTTCGGCGACACCTTGGCGGTTCTCGCTGGCCACAATGACGATGTCGGCGTCGGCCGGAACCGCGGTATCGAGGCTTTGCCATAATACGTTGTCGAGGTTGCGCACGTAAAACACGTAGGGCCACGACAGTGACGAGTCGATAACGATCTTGGGAGAACGACCCATCTCGCCTTGAAAGAGCCGATCGATCACGTATAACCGGTCTACCGTGTCGGCGAGGTCATCGGTAGCTTGCCCAGCCTGGGTGAGCATCTCACGTGGGTTCTCGGGATCGAGGTAATTGACCTGAAATGAAGCGGTCAGTGTGAGCACTAATGCGGCAACAAGCACCAACGCTGATCCCTTTGCCAACGCCCGGTGACGATGATCCCAGAGGTCCTGAGCTCCTATCCCCGCCAACAACAATAGTGGCAACATCGGATGCACAATCAGCCACGGCATGCGTTCGCCTGCATAGGAATACGCGGCAACCGAAATGATGCTCGTGTACAACGCAAATCGCCCGAAAAGAGTCGAGTGCACCCAGGCTCGGCGGGCACCGAATAGAGCTAGACCAACTGTTAGGTACTCGTAGGCAGGAATAATGAATAGGTAATAGCTAGCGGGCTGCCCGCCTCGATTGACCTCTTGCTGGCTCTGCCAGTATTTCCATCCCCCAACCAAACCGTCAATCACCGAATTTGATTCGGTAGAGGGGGTGTTGGTGCCTTGCCATTCGGTGAAGAACAGCGTGAATATTGCCATGAAAGAGAAGATCGCGATGGCGACCGCTGATGACCAGCCATCAAAACCGGGTTTGATCACCGATCTCCCGAGACGAGTCTTGCCAGGAGAATTTCTGGCCTTGGTGGTCAGGTACCAGGCGTAGCCCACAAAGGCCAGCATCGAACCGCCCCACCACGCCATATGGAAAACCATCGAGTCGGTAATGGTGCCCCGCAGAGCGAATAGGAAAGCGGCAACACCAAGAAGTCCCCAACTCACCACCGCGTAGCTGTCCATAGGGCGACGTCCAGCTTGTTCCCACAACTGGCTGGCGAACTCGACCAACAAGAAAGAGCCAACAACGAGCACGACGATGAAGACGGATTCCTTCACCGACCACATCGCAACTAGTGCCAAAAAGAGACCAATGAGCGTGGCCTCTCGAGGGTGATCGATATGGGCAAAGAGCACAACGACGAACACCATGGTGAGCGAGACAAAGAATGCATCTTCTCGTGCGAAGCGACTGAAGTACAAGAACGAAGGCGAAATAGCCAAAATGAGCGCCACCACTAACACGCCCGCGTTGCCCAGACGCTTACGAAGGAACCACGGCATCCCAATCAACAACGTGCCCGACACCACCGAAATCAGCCGAGCACTACCCACACCAGTACCAAACAACCAATAAAGGGCCGCAGTGATATAGAAGCGCAGTGGCCCGTGATAGACGGGGTCGTACCCCTCATAGCTGCCCTCGGCATAGCGCTGTGAGAACCAAGCATCAAGGCTTTCGTCGTGGTGTAGGGCTCGATCTCCCAGCTCATAAAGACGAAGAACAAAGCCGAACGCGACCAGCGCGATGACGGCCCATCCCATGGCGCGTTGGCGTTGTTGCGGTGTGTCGAGGGGAATCAGGACAGCAAGGGTCCTCATGATCGCTCCTGGTCCACTTCGTAGACTCTTACCCCACTCAGGTCGTACACCAGCGTGGCCGCTGCGTCCCAGTAGGTCACGTTTGCTCCCGCTCGAAGTTCGCCTGGACCGATCACGATGAAGTCAACACCATACTTGACGACCAGGTCTTCGGTTCCAGGGTCACCACGCAACATTGCCTTACTGTCCTCGGCCCGTTCTAGCCAGTTGAGACCAAGGTCATATACCCAGCCCGAAGAAGCAGAAACCACTTGTCGCCCACCCAACGCCGAGACCGGTTGGCTGGTCGAGTCGGGCGTGCTCACGAAAACCGCGTCGTCCGCGGTGGACTGCGCCCACTCGCCTACGAGCACTTCGCCCCCCGACATCGTGGTTGCCGGATAGGCCCCACCTGAGCCGTCGACCGCGGCCAAAATGTCGAGGCTCCCTGAAGCGATTAGGGAAGCAAAAATGATGGCAACGAAGCCTAGGGTGATCGACGATGTCGCCGACTTGTTCTGTGTTGCTTCACGCACCAACTCAACAAGCACCGCGGCGACAACGAATGCCCCGAGCATCCACCAGAAAATCGCATACTTCGCGTTATTTCCTGGCCATGGGTGAGGCAAAGCTAGGTGCACACCGACCCACCACAACCAGATGGGAGCTATAGCTATTGCCAATTCGCGGCGGACTGCGGCTCGCCAAGTTAGCCCCATCACAAACAGGAAGGGGAACAAGCCGGTGTTCCACAGCCAGAACCAAGCAATGTCCCAGGGAGCCCCGTCAGAGACCCACGCCCAGTGCCATCTGAATGTGCCACTTGGACTGGGCGGAATAAGCCAAGCAACGACTGGGGCTGCCAACACGACAGCCGGCACAACAAACCACAACGCATCTTCACGCCGCCGAAGAACGACCCAGAAGCTGCCTAGGAGCAACGCTGTCCCCCAACTGAAGGTATGAAAGAGCGGCAATAACCCTGTGAGTACGCCGGCCGCAAGGATCGTCCGACGATCAACTGCCCGCCAAACCAACGTGAGGACGACGAGTAACGCCGGGAAACCAATCATGGTCGGACGCTGAGCGTAGAGATGACCCAAGACCGGATTGTCCATCCACAGAGTGTCGAAGTCGCGTGTGTAATCCTGTGGTTGACTCCACAGAACACCCCAGCCACCGGCTCTTACATCGTCAAAGAACCGGAAGAACCCTAATCCGCCAGCCCCAAGGAAAATTAGCGGGCCGAGCGCCGCGATACTGCGCCGCTCAAAGAGACGGGCACCAAACATGTACAGGATCGGCGGAATCGCCAGTGCGAGGAACCCGGTGGTTATGGTCAGCCCGGCGGGCATATCAATTCCCGTAGGAACCGTAAGAGCGGCAAATAGGTCGACACCGAAGTGGTAGGCAAAGTCCTCGCCGGACGCCAACGGTGTCGTGAGATCTAGCCCGTCGCGTTGAGCAAAGGCGCTTCCGTACGCCAGATGCGCCTGCCAGTCGCCATACACCGACAGGTGGCCGGCTTGGACCGCTCCGTTTGGACCGGTCTGATAAGCCAGCGACATGATCCGGATCGTGAGGGGCCAACAAAGGCTGACGAGAACGAGAAGTGGCCAAGGGTTGTCATTGGCGGAGCCACTTTGCCGGAGCCTGTGAACGAAGTCAGCACCGTCGACCCAAAGAGTGTTCGGCAAGCGGCGCCACCCGAAGACGCTTAACGCGAGCGCAACCAGCGAACCGATCACCACCGCCCCACCGCTGAATCCCACGAGAGCAATGGTGGCAAGTGAAGTCAATGTGACGGCCATTGAGCCAACGATGACCGCGATGGGAAGTCGTTCCTCGACGCGAAGTCCGAGAGAAGCAAACCCTGTTATGCCGTAACCAACAACTATGCAGAGAAGAAGGAACAGCGCGGTAAATAACGTCATGACAGAAACGATTGTAGAGGCGCGTTGCCGTCGCGTCTGAACACGGTTTACTGGGAGTAATGCGCCTGCGTTTAATGCTCACCTTTTTTGGACTTCTCGCGACCGTAGCGGCCTGTAGCGGGCAGGGGTCCAACCAAGTGGGGACTGCTGGGGCGTTGCCTGGATTCTGCGACTGGGCAAGTTCAATTGCTGGTTCGGTTCCACCCCCACCACCAGCGATCGACCCCGATGAGTCGTCGGATCTTGACCGTTTAGTCCTCATTTCGGAAAGCCTCACAGACTTCGCCAATTCGGTTGAGTCGGCCGCTGCATTTGCCCCCGAGACAACACAACGTTCTTTCACGATGTTGGGTGCGTTCAATCGCGATGTTGCCGCGGCCATTACCGGAAGTGGCTCAGTCCGAGGCCGCCTCACCGACGAAGCAGAAACGGCCGCTGAGGTCGTAGCTAAGACACTGAAGAACGAATGTGGGGTCGAGGTCGAACCTTCCTCGATGCTGGCATTCGTTTCCACGGACAACTGATCGTGACCGATTTCGACGCTCTCTTGCTCGTATCCTTCGGTGGACCCGAGGGGCCCGCTGATGTAATGCCGTTCCTTCGCAATGTCACCGCCGGGCGCAATATCCCCGACAACCGCCTCGCCGTTGTGGCCGAGCAATACGCCCAGTTCGGTGGCATAAGCCCGATCAATGGTCAGAATCTCGATCTCATCGATGCGCTCCAAACTGCGCTGGCCGAGCTTGATGTCGACTTGCCTATTTATTTCGGCAATCGCAACTGGCAACCATTTCTAGCTGACACCGTTGCCGAGATGGCAGCCGATGGCGTTACCAACGCACTTGCGTTCGCAACCTCGCTGTTTGACTCCTACTCTGGCGATGGGCAATACCAGGAAGACATCGACGCAGCTTGTCAAAAAGTGGGACCCAATGCCCCCGCCATCCACAAAATTGCTCCGCTTCGAAACGTCGCCGAGTTTGTTGAGGCAACGGCGGTTCAAATTACTGATGAACTCAGCGCCTTGCCAGCAGAGCAGATCGCCGACGTCACATTGTTGTTCACCGCCCACAGTTTGCCCCAAACAATGGCGGACGATTGCGCCTACCAAGAGCAACTCAACGAGACGGCCACTGCTGTGGTCCGAGCGATCGATTTCGACGGACCTTTTTCGGTGGTGTTTCAAAGTCGAAGTGGAGCACCCCAGACACCATGGCTCGAACCCGACGTTGGCGATGCTATCGAGGCTCTACCAGATGGAACGACCGCGGTCGTCATCCCCATTGGCTTCATGAGCGATCACATCGAAGTGCTTTATGATCTCGACACGCTTGCGGCCCAACAAGCGGAGGCGTGCGGTGTGCCTTTCATTCGGATACCAACGGTCGGAATCCATCCCCTTTTTGTGCGTGGTCTTGCGGCTTACTTAAACGAAATGCTCAAATCCCAAACCAGTCGTCGCGATATTTAGCGTCCCACCTCACCTCGGGGACCGTTCTGCAGAACTAAACCGGGCAGCCACTAGTTCCGGGCAGATCATTAATATTGGCCGGATATACACGGATTGCCGCTGCAGTGTCACACCCTCGTACTAACTTCAAGACAGTAAGTTGCGGCGGAGTTCGACTTACCGACTTGTGTATTCGCACTGCCCCCATTTCGATCGATCATCCGGTCCACCGACCACGGAGAAACTGTGTCCGACCAGCAAGAGTTGCTGAACCTTTCTGCCCCATTCGCTAAGCGCGTCGTC
>CAXMUI010000105.1:0-1878 GCA_964196475.1 uncultured Acidimicrobiia bacterium | reverse complement strand
ATGTCGTTCGTTTCGACAACCGCGATGTCGGTCTCTCGACCAAGTTGAACCACTTGCCGTTCTCGTTCGACGACATGGTGGCGAAGTTGGGGTCCGGCGAGACTATTGAGGCCCCCTATGGGTTTAGCGAGATGGCGGCTGACGCTGTGGGACTCCTGGATGGCTTGGGTATCGAATCCGCTCATGTCGTTGGGTTGTCTCTCGGGGGAATGATTGCGCAGGTTCTTGCGCTCGAGTCGCCCGATCGATTGCGGTCACTCACAGCGGTGATGTCCACCACGGGGAACCCCGGATACGGGCAGCCAACGGAAGAATCGTTGGCCATGTTGCTGGGAAATCCCGTTTCATCGGATCGAGCCGATGTCATCGCATATCAGTTGCGCCAACGGGCAACCTGGGGAAGCCCCGATCACCTTGACGACGTCGAAGCTGTAGCGCATTTCAACGCTTGCCTCGACCGAAGCGACGACTCTGTAAGTGGGAGCCGTCATTATGGGGCAATCTTTTCGGCGTACGACCGCGAACCCGGTCTTCGTGACCTGACCATGCCTACGTTGCTGTTGCATGGCACGGCCGACAAACTTGTGCAGCCATCTGGCAGCGAGCGATTGGCGGAACTCATTCCCCACGCCGAGTTGGTCTGGCTCGAAGGAATGGGCCACGATCTGCCTACGGCCTACTGGGCCACCATCATTGAAAACATCACCCAACACGTGGTTCGGGCTTCGGCATAACCGATTGTTGGGATAACAGGGGGAAACACCCATGGGTCCACTAACTGGTTACAAGATCATCGAGATTGCCGGAATTGGGCCTGGACCATTTTGTGCGATGATGCTGTCCGATTTGGGCGCTGAGGTCATCCGTGTGGACCGAGCGGCGGCGGCGCAACGCTCAGGACGATCGGGACCCTCCGGCGATATTTTGAACCGTGGGCGCAAGTCGGTTGCCGTCGACCTTAAGAATCTCGATGGGGTCGAGACAGTTCTGCGGTTGGTCGAATCTGCTGATGCGCTGATCGAAGGTTTTCGTCCAGGTGTGGCCGAACGACTAGGCATCGGACCCGATGTTTGCGCCGAGCGGAACCCGCGTCTGGTGTATGGCCGCATGACAGGGTGGGGGCAAGACGGGCCTTACGCGTCGGCCGCCGGGCACGACATCAATTATCTGGCACTTTCGGGGACGTTGCATGCCATTGGTCGTGCGGGCGAGAAACCCACACCCCCGATAAACCTGGTTGGGGACTTTGGGGGCGGTGGCATGCTCTTGGCCTTAGGTGTCGTAGCGGCCATGCTTGAGGCAAAAGGATCTGGTCAGGGTCAGGTCGTCGACACAGCCATGGTCGATGGCTCGGCCATCCTCAACACGATGACGCATTCGCTGTTGGCCAGCGGGTTATGGGAAGACGAACGTGGTGTCAACATGCTTGACACGGGGGCGCATTACTACGACACGTACGAAACGTCCGATGGCAAATTCGTTTCGATTGGATCGATCGAGCCCCAGTTCTACGCCGAGTTGTTGTCGCTGACGGGCCTCGATGCTGATGATGAATTTCTTAATCACCAGCACGACCGATCGATGTGGCTGCATCTCAGCGAACGTCTCGCTGTGGTTTTCAAGACGAAGACGCGCGATCAGTGGTGCGAAATTATGGAACACACCGATGTGTGTTTTGCTCCGGTCTTGTCCATGACCGAGGCACCCCATCACCCACATAACCGTGAACGCGGCACATTCGTTCAGTCCAACGGTGCAATGCAGGCCGCTCCGGCCCCGCGCTTTAGTCGAACGCCAACCACCATTCAACGGCCACCGGCGGTACCGGGTGAGCACACCAACGAAGTACTGGCCGACTGGGGTTTCGAGCAGGCCGAG
>CAXMUI010000104.1:0-38195 GCA_964196475.1 uncultured Acidimicrobiia bacterium | reverse complement strand
TATCAGGAAAGCGTCATGCGAATGGCGCAGAAATTTGCCGGGTTCTCCCTGGCCGAGGCCGACTCGCTTCGCAAAGCCATGGGTAAGAAGATTCGCGCCGCCATGGAAAAAGAGCGCGAAAAGTTCATGGCGGGTATCGCCAACAACGGGTACGAAGAATCTCTGGGCAAGGAGATGTTCGACACCATTGCCAAATTCGCCGACTATGCCTTCAACAAGAGCCACTCCTACGGGTACGGCTACGTGGCATTCCAGATCGCCTACCTCAAGGCCAACTATCCCGTCGAGTACCTGGCCGCGCTACTCACCAGTGTCAAAGGCAGTCTCGACAAGGCCGCGGTCTACCTCAATGAGTGTCGCCTCATGGAAATTGAGGTGCTGGTTCCTGATGTCAACCGTTCGGCGATCGACTTTACGGCCATCCTGCCCGATGCCGCCGATGCCTCCGACAAACTGGGCGAGATTCCGTTCGGTCTTTCGGCCGTGCGCAACGTCGGCGGGGCACTCGTTGCCATCCTGGTCGAAGAACGCGAAGCCAACGGACCCTTCACCGACTTCTACGAATTCTGCGAACGCGTCGACACCCAGGTACTGCACAAACGAACCATCGAATCGCTGATCAAGGCCGGTGGATTCGACTCGCTAGGTCACCCGCGCCAAGGCTTGCTCAGTGTTTTCGAACAGATCATCGATCAGGTCATAGCCCGCCGTCGCGAGCACGACATGGGCGTCATGACACTGTTCGGCGATGCCGGCGACGGTGCCGATGTTTTTGACGAGACCATTGTGATTCCCGACATGGAGTTCGAAAAGAAACACAAACTCGCTTTCGAAAAAGAGATGCTCGGGCTCTATATATCGGATCATCCACTCAAGGGTCTGGAACGGCAACTCGCCCGCAAATGCGACGCCAGGATCCTGGATATCGCAGAACTCGAAGACGGCGATTTCAAAATGGTGGGTGGTGTTGTCACGGCACTGCAACGCAAATGGACCAAGAAGGGCGACCTCATGGCCGTCTTCGAACTCGAAGATCTGGGCGGATCTATGGAAGCCATGGTGTTCCCCCGCACGATGTCGGAAATCAATCACCTGCTCAACGACGACGCCATTGTTGTATGCAAGGTTCGCGTTGACAAGCGAGATGACCTTCCCAAATTGATCATCATGGAGCTAGATCTCTTCGACGCCCAGGTATCAGATACCGCTGACCCCGTGAACATTCAATTACCCGAACGCGGTCTACCTGACGGCAAATTCACGGCATTACGCGATCTTCTGGCTGAATATCCGGGTAAAAGCGAAGTGTTTATCTACCTCGGTGAAGCGCAATACAAACTGCCCGGCGACATGCGGGTCGACTCTCGCAGCGGCCTGGTAGGTGAACTGCGGGTGCTCTTGGGCCCCGATGCGATCAGACTGTAGCTAATTAGCCTCTTACCACAGATCGGCCTACACATTCCACCCAAACGGGGTTGCACGAAATCCGAATCGCGGGTGCAATAGAGAGATACTCATCCCGGCAGGTACGGGATGGAACACGAGGGGGAGTATCGCGTTATGGCTGTCGAGGTCGAAACAAAGGACTGCACCGCACTCACCGATGGTGAGATCGCCGAGATGGCAGACATTTGCGCCGAAGGTCCAATGCCGTACGAGGTTGGCTTGTTTTCGAAGCAAGCTGAAGCATGGGTGCTCGTCACCACAGCGCGCTTGAACGGCAAACTCAAAGGGTTCGTGTTCAGCACGCTTGAACGTGTGGGTGGCACGCCAGCGGTGCTACTAGCCCTGGGTGGCGTCGAGCGGAACTCTCGCCGCGACACCGTACTGCGGGCGCTTATGGGCGAAGTTCTTTACAAAGCACTCATGGCGTTCCCCGACGAAGACGTGGTAGTCGGCGGCCAGTTCGCGGAGGCTGGAGCGATGGCTGCGTTCCGCTCTGTGGGGCCCATCATTCCTCGTCCCGATTACGACGCCAATGGCGAAGATCGTCAGTGGGGCCGTCGCCTCGCTAAGCGCTTCGGCATCCCCGACTCTCGCTACGAACATCGAGCATTCCGGGTAAACGGCACAGGCGACCTTGCGTTGATAGTCGACCACACGCCGCTCAAGCCCGAATTCGCTGCGGCCGATGTGCGGGAACAATTCGTAGGGCTCGACCCCCAAGCAGGCGATGCCCTCATCATGTTTGCCTGGGCTATGGCTGAAGACCTCGAAAAGTTGCGTTGATCATCAGCCACCCACGGCTGATTTCCATTAACAGCGAATCAACATCATGAGTTGGCCAGAAACATCGAAACCATTTGTCGACGTATTGTCGCAACGGCGAATGGTGCGCAGTTACGATGGCCAACCGGTTGAACCACACCTCGTTGACAGCTTGCTTGACGTCGCTCGACGAGCACCATCGGCCGGATTCAGCCAAGGCACATCCTTTGTTGTTCTCGAAGGCGATCAGACGCAACGATTTTGGTCATGTACGTTGCCCCATGAGCAACGGGCTAGCTTCCCTTGGCCAGGGTTGTTGGATGCTCCAGTGATCATTTTGCCTATGGCCGACGAGCATGCGTATCGGGCCCGTTACGCCGAACCAGATAAGGTCCATACTGGGCTTGGCGACGGCGATTGGGCCGTGCCATATTGGCAGATCGACACCGCGATGGCCACCATGAATCTGCTCAATGCGGTTGTGGACGCCGGACTTGGTGCCCTGTTCTTCGCCATCTTTCGCGGCGAAGCCGAACTGCTTGCCGATTTAGGTGTTCCCGACGGTGTTCGGCCCATTGGCGCCGTCACTGTGGGACATCCGGCGCAACAAGACCGGCCCAGCAAGTCGACGAAACGTGGTCGGGTTGATCTCGATCAGGTCGTGCATAGAGGTGGCTGGTAGTCCGCGCTCCGCGGACTCCTACACTCACTGGGATGTCATCCCTACGCCCTCACCCCACTGGATGGAAGCTCTGGCTTGCTGGCGCCCGGCCCCGCACCCTGCCGGTGGCTGTGGCCCCAGTCCTGGTTGGTACGGCTGCGGCCGCAACGTCGACCGTTGACGGTTGGGCTCAAGGCATCATCGTGTGGCGATTTCTCGCCACACTGGTTGTGTCGCTGTCGCTGCAAATTGCGGTGAACTACTTCAACGATTACTCCGACGGTGTACGCGGCACTGATGATCAGCGTCGCGTCGGCCCCTTACGTTTGGTCGGTTCAGGTCTCGTCGCTGCGCCCAAAGTAAAGCGTGCGGGGTTCGCGTGTCTTGGCGTGGCCGCCACGCTGGGACTCGTTCTGGCTAGTCAGGTGGGCTGGGAACTGCTCGCCGTTGGCCTGGCGTCAATGCTTGCTGCCTGGTTCTACACGGGGGGTAAAAATCCCTATGGCTACCTGGGGTTAGGCGAAGCATTCGTATTCGTATTCTTTGGCATTGTCGCCACCGCTGGCTCGGCCTACGTGCAAGTCGAAAAGCTCCGCTGGTTTCACGTTGGTGTCGCTGTCCCTGTCGGCCTCGTAGCTGTGGCCATTTTGGTCATAAACAATCTCCGGGATATCCCGGGCGACACCCAATCAGGTAAGCGGACGGTTGCGGTGCGCATCGGTGATGCCCGCACCCGGGTGCTGTACATCGTTCTCATGGTCGCAATGTTGGCAACAGCTGTCGCCTTTTCCTGGGATAGAGGGTTCTGGATCCTGCTGGTCTTGGCGGCAGCGCCCGGAGCCATTTCGGCGGTACGCGAAGTTCAATCTGGCGTCAAGGGTCTTGATCTTGTGCCCGTTCTGGTGCGAACAGGCCGAGCGCAACTCTTGCTCGGTATTTCCTTTAGCGTCGCGCTATGGATCACCGCATAGCATGCTGGCCAAGTGAACGGCCCAATACAAACACCGCCATCGACGAGCTTTACGAAAACGGACACGAACGCACTAAAAGCGATCGGTGCGCAGTTTTTCGTTAACGGTGCGGTCGTAGCTTCGTTCGTTCCGCGTCTTCCCGAAGTTCGCGATCAGGTGGATTTGACCCTTGGGGCCGTGGGACTGTTGATGTCGTTGGCCGGAATTGCCGGGCTCATTGCCAGTGCCTTGGTCGGGCGGATAATCGACCGGTTCGGAACCAAAGTAGTGCTGCTCGTGTCTGGGGCAATATCCACGCTGGCCCTACCGCTCATAGGCGTGGCTGACACCGCTTGGCTTTTGCTGGTGGCGTTTGTGCTCATGCAGTTCTTCGATGTGCTTATGGACGTCGCTATGAATCTGCAGGGTTCCTGGTTGAGTAAGCGCCGCCACACCCCAGTAATAAACCGACTCCACGGTTTGTGGAGTCTTGGGGCAGTTATTGGTGGGCTGGCGTCCGCTCAAATTGCCGCGGCGGGCATTTCGCTCACGCGCCATCTCCTCATTGCCGCTGCCACCTTGTCGCTGGTGCTCGCGGCGGGGAGTCGCCATCTGCTTGTGATAGATGAGCACCCGACACCCCAACCCGCTACCACGAGGAGTGCAGCGACGTCGCGGAACGGTTTGCTCGCACTCTTTGTCATGGCGGGCATCTTTGCCATCGCCATTGAGTCGGTAACCCTGGAATGGGCTGCATTTCGCTTTACTGACGACCTTGGATCAACTGCCGGGTTTGCCGCCCTCGGCTACTTGGTTGGCGCTATAGGTATGACGATCGGGCGACTTGGAGGGGATTGGGCCGCCGTCACATTGGGGCCCGTTTGGCTCATGCGTCTAGCGCTGGCCCTTACCGGGGTCGGCATCCTTGGGGCGACGCTCATCGACAACCGCTATGCGACGCTCGCCGGCTTCTTTGTGACTGGGCTCGGTGCCGCCACACTTCTTCCGACCTTATATGACCAGGCGGCTCAGAAAAAAGGACGCCCCGGGCAAGGAATTGGCGCCCTTTCAGCGGGCATACGCGGCGCCATGTTGATGGTTCCGGTAGTTGTTGGCGGACTGGCCGGGACGAGCCTAAGTGTTGGTCAGGCCATTGCACTGGTGTCGCTGCCCGGAGTCGTTGGTTCTTGGGTGGTCACCGAACGCCTGCGCACATCGTCGGACTAGCTCAGACAGGTTGGTGAAACTCGACGAGGTTGCCACTTGGGTCGGAGCAGAAACTCTGTGATGCTCCCGTGGGTTGGAATTTTGGATCGCTAACTTCGATGCCCCTGTCCCGAAGTTCGGCAACCGCGACTTCGAGATCGGGCACAGTAACGGCGAAATGCTGACCATAAGCCGGGGGAACTTCGCCCTTGCCAATCAGGTGCACCTGACGGCCATCAGCAAACCCCAGCCAATAGCCCGGAAAACCGAGGTCGGGACGAGGGTCGACGGTCATGCCAAGCACATCAACATAAAAGTCTTTGGCCATGTCAACATCGTCGACGTTGAGCGAAATGTGATGTACTCCAGAAATTTCCATGGAAACCTACTTTGATCGGGTGGCTGTAAGAAGTTGGGAGAGGCCGCCGGTGAGTTGGGCATGTTTAACATTTTCAAAGCCTTGAGCGGTAAGCATGCGGACCATCTCCGAGGGCTGGGGTAGGTACGCAACCGACCGGGGAAGGTACGCATAAGCCTTACGGTCTGACAATAGTCCCCCGATGAAGGGGACGACTTTGCCGAAGTAGATCTTGTGACCAAAGCGAATAATCCGGTTGGGTGGCTCGGAAACATCGAGTAGGGAAATACGTCCGCCAGCCCGGACGGTTCGGGCGAGTTCAGCAAAGAATGCATCGAGGTCGACCACATTGCGTAAGGCATACCCGCAGGTAGCGCCGTCGACCGACATGCCAGGGATGGGAAGGTGCAAGATGTCGGCGTGCACGAGCGGTGCGTCGGTGCGAGCAGCGGCCAACATGCCATAAGAAAGGTCGAAGCCGAGCGGGCGGTAGGAAGTTTTCTGCAAATCTCGGCAAAAGTCGCCCGTACCGCATGCCAGATCGATAACTGTTGCGTGGGCGGGAAGGTTGAGCTCTCGTACTGCCCGTTTGCGCCACCGAATGTCGAGTCCGAAGGTCATGATGCGGTTGACGAGGTCGTAACGCGGCGCGATGGAATCGAACATCGACCGAACTGCGGCTACTTTTTCGTCACCCTGCGGGAGTTCTCCATGATCAATTGGCACGAGGTCAGGATAGTTGCCCGATGCTGCATTTGAACGCCCGCTACGGGCAGGCGGTGCCGACTGGCGGCAGGACTGCGCTGATCAAATATTCCGTCACCAGATCGGCGATACAAGCGCTCTGATCCATTGCAATATGACCACCAGCGCTGTGCGAAACCAAAATGCTGTCGTCGAGCGCGGCGTCGACCGCTATGGCCCACTCCAGAGGAGTTGCGGGGTCGTGTTCGCCGTTTACCAGGAGAACGGGGATGCCATCAGCACCAGTAACGGGTGTAGAAATGGCTTCGTTCGGTGCCTGCCAAGTTTCGCATGGGCGAAGCTCATTGGCAAAGTGCAATCCAAACCGAGGTGCGGCAACCGCAATATTGTCCAGGAACGTATCCCAGTCCACGGGGGCAACTGAGTCCACGCACGTGACCGCGGTATAGACATCCCAATTTGCGAAGGAACTAAAAGCAGCCGCCAATTGCATCAACCCGCGAACGTCCCCGTCGACTGCATCACCAAGATCGTCAACCAGGCGGGCATGAATCGATGGAATATACCCAGCGATGCTCAATGCTCGATTGAGTTCGGTCGGCCCCAGCGAGGCAAAATCTCCCGCCTCGGTTCGTCGTTCGACCTCAGCGAGTGTGTCAGCTGGGCTCGCGACCGAACAGGGTTGCTGCCCACCACAATCCGCCAGCAACTGGTCCAGCACCGTTTCGAACGCGACAGCCTGATCGGTGAGGAATTGCTCTAGCGAGAGCGTTGGATCCACCACGCTGTCGAGCACAAGCGTCCGGAGTCGGTCCGGGAATCGATCGAGGTACCGCAGCCCCAAAAACGTTCCGTAGGAGAAACCGATGTAGTTGATTTGCTCAACCCCAAGTGCAACGCGAATGGCTTCGATGTCACCCACTGTTTGTTCGGTTGACACGTTGGCAAGAAGTGCGCCCGCAGTGCTGGCGCAGCGGTTGGCTGTTTCGGCTGCCGAGGTGTCGACGGCGACTGCTTCCTGGTTGGTATCGGGACCAAGATCGAGTGCATAGAACGTAACGAGACGACTCTGGCATCCCAGTTGGGCGGTTCCGCGCACATCCCAACTGATTTGGTCAAACTGCTCAGCTATCACGGAGGGCACTGCGTCGCCGTCACGGAGCATGGCAATTCCCGAAGCTCCTGGCCCACCAGGATTCATGACCAATACCCCGGCGGAGTCAGCGTCGGGAGCGCGACGGCGGATGAGCGCCAAGGTGAGCACGGCGCCGTCCGGGTTATTGTGATTCATTGGCACCACGAGTTCAGCGCACTCGGCGCTGCCGCACGATGACCAGTCCAGGCCAAGAATTTCCTCGTCCGTTATCGATTGGGTCTCAGGAGCGGCCGGTTCGGCCGGTTCGGCCGTGTTGGCCGGCGATTGTGTTGTGGACTCGCCATCACCGGAGGCGCTACAGGATCCAGCTACCAAAAGCAGGGCAACACTGAATGCTATTAGGCTCCGATTGCGAGGGGTCACCCGAACCAAATACGTTTGTAGTTTCGGCTGTGGTCGTGCAGCAGTAAGCCAACCGCGGCGATGTCAAACACAAAGTGTAAAACGAAATCGATCCCTATGACGCCGAGGCCTGCTCTGGCGAGGAAATAGAGCATCTCGAAGCTCATCACCAAGATGCCGGACCAATAGCCGACATTTTTGTTATTCGACATGGCCAAGCCAGCCGCAGGGGCACCTATCACCACGACGGCGGTTACCAGTGCACTAGGACTATTGCGGAAAATCAGCATCGAGCCAGCGTTGAAATACATCAACATAATGGCGATGCGCATCGTGTCGGGATGGTTCTGGTTAATCCAGCGAAGGTTGTTCACTTTGCTATTGTGGCGTCTTTGCCCGTCGTATCGGCGCGGCTACTTGCACGGCCGTGCCGGGGGAGGCGATCTCGTGACCGGCACGCAACTGGCCACATGCGGCATCTATTTCGGTGCCCCGAGTTCGGCGGACGGTGACATTGGCCCCATGGTGCTCTAGTTCGCGCACAAAGTCGTTGACTCTCGACTTGGGTGACCCCATCACGAGGTAGCCCGGTGTGGGGTTAAGCGGGATCAAATTGATGTGAGCTCGGCACTCGCGGGCGATGCGAGCTAGATCGTAGGCGTCGCTTGGCCGATCATTTACCTCGTTAATTAGGGCCCACTCGAATGAGATGCGACGGCCCTTCTTGTTGAAATAATCAACGCAAGCATCGACAAGATCATCGAGCGGGTAGCGCTTGTTGATTGGAACAAGCTGATCGCGGAGTATGTCATTGGCCGCATGCAACGAAACGGCCAGATTGACGGGGAGATCTTCGTCGGCCATACGGTTGATACCGGGAATAATGCCGACCGTCGACACGGTGATGTGGCGGGCAGAAATGCCGAAGTCATTGTGCAAGCGATCGATGGCCTCCCATGTGCGATCGTAATTGGCCATCGGTTCGCCCATGCCCATAAACACAATGTTGGACACCCGCGTGGGTGCCGAACGTCGGGCGGCGCGGATGACTTGTTCGACAATTTCGCCGGTTGTTAGTTGCCGGTCGAAGCCGGCCTGGCCGGTGGCACAAAAACTACAGTCCATGGCACAACCCGCCTGCGAACTAATGCAAACCGTTGAACGATCCTTGTAGTGCATGAGCACGGTCTCGACCCGCGTGCCGTCGAGGAGTTCCCACAACCACTTGATGGTGTCGCCGTTGTCGCTGACGCTCTCGGTCACGGTACGAAGTGCGGTGGGGATGGCAGCCAGCTTGGCCCGAAGAGATTTGGGAAGGTTGCTGATGTCGGCTGGGTCCTGGAATTGTTCGTACAAGCCCTTCCACAGTTGATCAATGCGATAGCGGGGCTCACCATCGAGCAATGTCTCAAGCGACTCGCGCGTATGGTCGTACAGCGAAACCTCTTTGGGCTTGGGCTGCGGCAGCATGGAGGTGTCAGGTGTCGTCATGAGAGAGTTAGAGCGTAGGCGCGATCAGTGTGGTGGCGGGTGAAGCCAAGATGCGAATACACGCGGTTGGCCACATCGTTGTCGGACTCGACATATAGCATCGCCGTAGTGAGGCCAGACGCCTCCAGGTAATCGAGTCCCGCCTGCGTCATCGGCCCACCCAGACCCTGACCATGAAATTCGGGATCGATGGCAATGACATAAATCTCACCAAGCGCAGGTGCTACATCTCGATGGATCTTTGTCCAACAGAAACCCGCCAGCTTTCCCTCGATTCGCAACATGCGAAAACCAACAGGATCGAACCAAGCCTCCTCCAGGGTGCGTCGGACATCATCGGCCGTTAGCTGACCTTGCTCGGGGTGCCACGCGAACGCTCGGGCATTTACTGCGACGAAATCGTCGAGATCAGTTTCGATAACAAATGGTGTGGTGTTGGGTGACGATCCAGCCGGTGAGTTGAGAGGCAGGGCGGCCCGAAGTTGCCAGAGATCTCGGTAGGCGCTGAACCCCAAGTTCGTCACGGTTTTGTGGGCCGAGTCGGAAACCTCTGGGAGCCAGAGCTGGGCCTGGACGTTGATGTCGTCGGACGGGGTTTGCTTCCGCATGAATGCAATTGCCGCGACAAGTTCGTCGGCGAATTCCTCGGCAGCCTGCAGCGGTGGTTCCGCTCGGAGTTGCCAGCGGTAGTCGGCTGGGTTTGGTCCCTTGATGACAAGATCCATAGAAATCAACAATATCGGTCATTGACGGGCCATTGTGGCCGAGCCCGTAAACACGCGGAGTACGTTACCTGCATGGGAAAGCCACGATCACCAAAGGGACGGGCCCGCGTCACGCACGAGCGTCTGTCACACGAATACCCCGAAGCGATTTGCGAACTGGACTACGAAAGTCCATTTCAGCTCCTTGTTGCCACGATCATGTCCGCCCAAGCAACCGACGTCGGTGTGAATAAAGCCACGCCCGGTCTCTTTGCGAAATACCCGACCGCTTCAGCGCTAGCGAGCGCTGATCCAGAACGTGACGTCGAACCGCTCATAAATACAATTGGGCTGTTCCGTGGGAAAGCAAAGAACATCGTCGGAACGGCGCGGATGCTGCTGGAGGAACACGACGGGGAAGTGCCCGGCGGTTACAAGGAATTGACGGCCTTGCCTGGGGTGGGGAGAAAAACCGCCAACGTGGTACGTAGCGTCGTGCTTGACCTTCCCGGATTACCGGTTGACACCCATGTCAGTCGGCTAACGCGGCGGCTAGCGATCACCACCGAAACCGACCCGGTAAAGATCGAATTCGAACTTAACCCCATGGTTCCGGAGATGGAGCGGGGCGAATTTAGTCTGCGACTTATTCTCCATGGCCGCCGGTGTTGCTACGCCCGCAAGCCCGATTGCGCGAGCTGTGTTCTGGCCGATTTTTGCCCCGTAGCAGGCACCGGATAACGGTCTAGACAATTTGCGGAAACTTTCATCAACGTTGCTGCAACTAGCATCTGAACCAGTTATGGTCTCTGCTACCAGGTTCCCGCCACCTGGTAAGGCGACACGCTATAGGGATCCGCCGCCCTGTGTCGCCGAACCAGCGCCCCTCGAGGGCGCTGGTTTCTTTTCTGGCGTAATTCCAGAACCGTTGACCCGTGGCTCTCGCCATTGAGTCGAGCTCAGATGGGACAATCTGGAGTTACCGATTGCGTAATATTCGAGTCATTCGTCGCGACGCGCCTGTCAACAAACGGTCAACTTCGAAGAGTTCGGTAGCCAAAACATCGTCAGGATCGAGAGCGGCGCGTCGATTAGCTATGGCCTCTACTCGGGTAACAAGATCGTCAAGTCCCGAGGCAAGAGAAGACAATTCGGCGGTGTCAGATTCGGCATGCACAAGTTGTGTCTAGCACCGTCTGGGTGTGGTCAGGCGGTTGTGGCGAAGCTGTCGCGGTAAACCCGCCGGTAGTGGGTAGACCTTGCGGTATCTTGTGGGCCATGTTGACTCGGATAGATCTGCGAGGAGTTGCGGACGTTGGAGCGGTCCTGCCTCGCCCGGCTATGGCCGACGAAGGGCCAGTTGCGGCGGTACGCGAAATACTCGCCGTCGTCAAAGCTCGTGGCGACGACGCGTTGCGCGAATTTGCTGATCGCTTCGATGGTGGTGCACCAGACCAATTCTTGGTTTCCCGCGAAGAGATGATTGCGGCCAGCGAGCGTATTCCCACCGATCTACGGGATTCACTTAAAGCATCAGCCGATGCCATCGCGGCCTACTACCAGTGTCAGGTCGGCGAAACGATCGAGCATTCCTACAACGGCATCGACGTTCGTGGGGTGCACCAACCCGTCGACCGGGCAGGGTGTTATGTCCCAGGTGGTCGCGGTACTTACCCATCGACCGTGCTCATGACCGCCGTGCCAGCGCGGGTGGCTGGTGTCGCCAGTGTGGTGCTTTGTGTCCCACCGGGTCCCGAAGGCAAAGTTCCCGATGTCACTCTTGCCGCCGCGGTCATTGCCGGTGTCGACGAGGTGTATGCGTTGGGCGGTGCTCAAGCAGTCGCAGCCATGGCCTATGGGACCGAATCGCTGGCCCCAGTCGACGTAATCGTCGGCCCGGGCAATCGCTATGTGGCCATCGCCAAACAAGAAGTCGCCGGTTTGGTAGGAATCCCGTCAGCGTTCGCCGGCCCCTCTGAGATTGTGGTTGTGGCCGACGACACCGTCGACCCCGACTTCGTCGCCATCGATTTGATGGTCCAGGCTGAACATGGCCCCGATGGTCTGTCATGGCTTATTGCCTGGGACCAAGCCGTCATCGACGCGGTAAATGCCAGTATCAAAAAACTGCTGGCTGTCGCGGCCCGCGCCGACGACATCCGCTCATCGCTGGGGAACAATGGTTACGTCGCAGTCGTTGATGACGCCCAACAAGCGGCCGTGGTCTCCAACGCAATTGCCCCCGAACACCTCCAACTTATGATTGCAAGCCCCGATGATGTGCTTCGCGATGTTCGTCACGCTGGAGCCGTGTTCATCGGCGCCTTGTCGCCCGCATCCATCGGCGACTACATGGCGGGCCCATCTCATGTTCTCCCCACCAACGGCACAGCGCGCTTCGGTGGAGCACTCGCCGTCACCGACTTCACCAAAGAAATTCATATTGTCACTGTGAGTGCACAAGGGTTTGCCAACGTGGCCGCCGATGTCGAACGCTTGGCAACCGCCGAGGGGTTTGAAGCCCACGCCGAATCAATCCGCATCCGACGCGTCGCCCTCAAGGGGAAGGGAACCAACTGATGGCCCGCGCTCGTGTCCGCGACGATTTCGCGCTATCACCCGGCTATCACTCACCGCAGATCGATGTCGACGTGCGGCTGAACACCAACGAATCACCGTTTGCACCGCCACAGGGCTACGCCGACGCGTTGGCCGCCGAAATCTCGCGCATCTCTTGGAACCGTTACCCCGATCGAGCCGCCACCAAGCTCCGCCAAGGTATTGCCCGCCACCACGGTGTAGACCCGGCAATGGTGTTCGCCGCCAACGGATCTAACGAGGTCCTACAGACGGTTATGTTGGCCTTTTCCGGGGCAGGCCGCAAGGTGCTCACGTTCGAACCTACCTACGCCATGCATGGACAAATAGCGCGCACTGTAGGCGCCGAAGTA
Organism: uncultured Acidimicrobiia bacterium; assembly: GCA_964196475.1. GTDB lineage: Bacteria > Actinomycetota > Acidimicrobiia > Acidimicrobiales > JAHEJN01 > CAWKZT01. The sequence continues at coordinate 25,463 of CAXMUI010000104.1, read as the reverse complement.
GTTGAAGGCGAACGAGCGGACGACTTCTCCGTCGACGTTTCTGAACTGCGTCGTCTTAGTCAAGAACATAAGCCGGCTATCACCTTTCTCTGCTCGCCCAACAATCCGACCGGAACCGTCGATCCGTTGGGCTTAGTTGAAACTGCCCTTGATGCCGCTAATGCGCACGATGGATTGGTTCTGGTCGATGAAGCGTATGGACAATTTGCGACTCACTCCGCACTGGACTTGTTAGACGAAGAGCGCTCACTGGTAGTCACCCGCACCTACTCCAAGACTTGGGCCATGGCGGCGGTCCGACTGGGCTACCTCATCGGGCCTACCTGGTTGGTTAGTGAACTCGAAAAGGTTGTACTTCCGTACCACCTCGACTCAATGACCCAACGAGCGGGTGAGGTTGCCCTGCGTTATGTCGAAGCTATGGATGAACGGGTCGGCTTGCTAATCGCCGAACGGGAGCGACTCAGTCGGGCTATGGCTGACCTCGACGTTGATGTCTTTTCGTCCGGAGCGAACTTCATCCTTATCCGCCCCCGAAATCATGACGGTGACGTCGTTTGGCAGGGTCTACTCGATCGCTCGGTCTTGGTGCGAAACTGTTCATCATGGCCGCGCTTGACCAACTGTCTGCGAGTCACTATCGGAACCGAAACCGAAAATGCCCGCTTTCTTACCGCTCTCCAGGAGGTTCTGTCATGAGCAGAACAGCAAGCAAAGGTCGCGAGACCAAAGAAACCACCATTCGCATCAAGCTTGATCTCGACGGATCAGGCCAGGCATCGTGTACAACAGGCCTTCCGTTCTTCGATCACATGATCGAGAACTTCGGCAAGCACGCTGGTTTCGACCTCAAGGTTTTTGCCGACGGCGATCTTGAGGTAGACGCGCACCACACGGTCGAGGATGTGGGCATCTTGTTGGGTTCGGCCATCGGCCAAGCGCTGGGAGACAAGCGCGGAATCCGCCGGTTTGCCTCAATCCGAGTGCCGCTGGACGAAGCAGCGGTCGAGTGCATTTTGGATCTCTCCGGGCGTCCATTTATGCACTATGAAGTCAACTACCCAGGTGAACAGATTTTCAGTGACCCGCCGTTCGATCCGCAAATGATGGAAGAGTTTTGGCGAGCGGTTGCCATGAGTTCTGGAATCACGTTGCACATCGATCTCATCCGGGGCAAAAACACCCACCACATCATCGAAGCTTCCTTTAAGGCAGCCGCACGTGCGTTTCGCGAAGCGGTACGGGTCGACAACCCCGACGGTGAAATACCTTCCACCAAGGGCACGTTGTAGCGATCGTGGCCAAACCACTTGTTGCCGTCCTTGACTACGGAATTGGCAACCTTCGATCCGCTGAGAAGGGCTTACAAAAAGCGGGCGCTGATGCCCACCTAACCGCCGATCGCGGTCTCATTGCCAAAGCCGACGGCGTTGTGCTGCCTGGCGTCGGCAATTTTGGTCGCTGTATGGAAGCGCTTCATACCTCCGGTCTCGGTCAGCTAGCTATCGAGGTTGCCGCTGCCGGTCGCCCATTTATCGGCATATGCGTCGGCATGCAGTTGTTGTACGAAGGGTCCGATGAGGCCAACGAACCCGGACTTGGCATTCTCAAAGGCCGAGTTCGCTTGTTGGCGGACGATGTAAAACGTCCACAAATGCAATGGAACCAACTCCACGTTGTTCGACCCACAACGATGCTGGATGGACTCGACGACGCCTGGGTGTACTTTGTGCACTCCTACGCCGCCGAAATAACCGAAGACACGGTGGCAACCTGCAGCTACGGAGGCGAAATCGCCGCGGCGGCAGTGCGAGAAAATGTGTGGGCCACCCAGTTTCATCCCGAAAAGTCCGCCGCCAACGGCATCCGACTGCTGGGCAATTTTGTTGACAGCTTGGGTTCGTCATGACCTTTGATCTTTATCCCGCCATTGACCTACGTGGCGGCAACTGCGTTCGGCTCTACAAGGGCGACTACGGCGAAGAAACGGTCTACGGAACCGACCCAGTGGCACAGGCACAACAATTTGCGCGTGAAGGTGCTGCTTGGATCCATATTGTCGACCTCGATGCCGCTCGTACGGGCGATCCGGTAAATCGTGAGGTCATCGCGGCTATAGCTGCCGGTGTTGATGTTCCCCTGCAAGTCGGCGGGGGAGTGCGATCTGTCGAAGCGGCCGAAGCGCTGTTTGCCGTGGGTGTAACCCGAGTCGTGATCGGTACGGCGGCGATCGAGAATCCGGGATTAGTAGCGCAACTCACCGCGAAAGGGCATCGCGTCGCTGTTGGGCTGGATGGACGCAACGGCGAAGTAGCGGTTCATGGTTGGCAGCAGGGCAGCGGTCGTCAGGTAATCGACGTGGCCGGCGACTTTGCCGATTCCGGCGCCGACGCGTTTATCGTCACCGAGATCGAGCGCGATGGCACCCTAGAGGGCCCTGATATCGCTGGATTGTCCGCTCTGCTCGCGGCAACTGACATCGAAGTCATCGCCAGTGGTGGGGTCGGGAACCTTGCCGACATTGATGCACTTAGGTCGGTCAAAGTCGACGGCAAAACTCTCGGTGGCGTGATTGCCGGCAAAGCCATCTACGAAGGTCGATTTACTGTGGCCCAAGCCACCCGCCCTCGGACTCTCAAGTCGGTGCGTGTGATTCCATGCCTCGACGTCGATGCAGGGCGAGTCGTCAAAGGCATCAACTTTGTGGACCTGGTTGATGCGGGCGATCCGGTCGAGTTAGCGGCACGTTATGACACCGAAGGGGCCGACGAACTTATCTTCCTCGACATCACGGCTTCCTCCGATTCACGGGACACCATCATTGATGTGGTGCGTCGCACTGCTGAACAGGTGTTCATTCCCTTCACCATTGGTGGAGGTATCCGAACGGTCGAAGATGCACGAAAGCTCCTGCGCGCTGGTGCGGACAAAGTATCAGTGAACACCGCAGCAGTCGATCGCCCCGAACTGGTTGCGGAGATCGCCAACGAATTTGGAAGCCAATGCGCGGTGGTTTCTATCGACGCACGAGGTCGTGACGACGGCACCTTCGAGGTATTCATTCACGGCGGTCGAACCCCAACCGGAATTGACGCGGTCGAATGGGCCCAACGAGTCGAAGCATTAGGGGCAGGCGAGATCATGCTCACCTCAATGGACCGCGACGGCACCCGCGATGGCTTCGACATTCCACTTACTCAGGCCATCACCGACGCGGTCAACATTCCGGTAATCGCCAGCGGCGGGGTCGGAAACCTCGATCATCTGGTCGAAGGAGTGACCGAGGGCGGCGCCGACGCGGTACTCGCCGCCTCCATCTTTCACTTCGGCGAATTTACGGTGGCCGAAGCTAAAGAACGCATGGCCGACAACGGCATCACCGTTCGTCCAGCGGACTAGATACCGTCATGACTGTGAGCGACGAGAAGCTTCCCATCAAGATGTTGCACGATCGAATTCTGGTTCGCCTCGGCGACGCCGAAGGCGAACGCCTTTCAAGCGGAGGCATTTTGATTCCCGCAACTGCCGAGGTAAGTAAACGCCTCGTCTGGGCCAAAGTCATGGCCAAGGGCGCCAATGTCCGCAACCTCGAAATTGATGACAAGGTACTTTTTAACCCCGACGATAGGTACGAGGTCGAGGTGCGTGGCACCGACTTCATTATCTTGCGCGAACGCGATATTCACGCTGTTGCCGCCGAGCGCCACGAAGATGCCAGCACGGGCCTGTACCTCTAGTGCCCATGAGCCGCTAATGCTTCCCTCTCGTGAGGACTTCCGTGCCCTTGCAGCCGATTACAACGTCGTGCCCGTATGGCGCGAATTGGTAGCCGATCTCACCACTCCCGTTGCCACATTCAATCGACTGGTACAGCCAGGCGAGCCGGGGTTCTTGCTTGAATCCGTCGAAGGTGGCGAACGCTGGAGTCGTTTTTCTTTCATTGGTCGCAATCCCATAGCGACGCTAACCTCGCAGCACGGCAAGATAGAGGTTGATGGCGATCTCCTTGTGCAGCCACCCCTCGATCAGGGCATGTTGGCCGCTCTTGAAGTGCTCCTCGACGTATACACCTCGCCCAGCATCGACGGTCTGCCTCCGCTGCATGGCGGGCTCATGGGCTACTTGGGGTACGACGTCGTGCGCGAGGTCGAACACCTTCCCAATGTTCCCCATGATGACCAAGACCTACCCGAGGCTAGTCTGTCAATTATTGGACAGTTGGCTGTGTTCGACCATTGGCGCCAGCGCGTAATACTCCTCGATAATGTGGTCATTGCCTCCGATGCCCACCCGGCGATGGTTGACACCTTGTACGACGAGGCCTGCGCTCGTGTCGATCAAATGGCCAGCGACGGGGCACAAGCCACACCCGAACCTTTCCTCGAACCACCCTTGCCCGACGACCCTCTACCTGAGTTTACTTCACCGACAACATCGGCGCTCTACCAAGAGTCGGTTCGGGTTGCCAAGGAGTACATCCGGGCGGGCGACATTTTCCAGGTTGTCCTTTCGCAGCGGTTCGACTTCGAACTCGACGCCGACCCATTCGACCTTTACCGGGTACTGCGCCAGGTCAACCCCAGCCCGTACATGTACTTCCACCGCACCGAGAGTGTCACGTTAGTTGGATGCTCACCCGAGCCAATGGTGCAATTGCTTGAGGGCAAGGTCACGTCGCGCCCCATCGCGGGAACCCGACCACGAGGCAAGACCGAAGACGAAGACCGCCGTCTAGCTGGCGAATTACGCGAGCATCCGAAAGAAGTGGCCGAGCACATCATGTTGGTAGACCTCGCCCGCAACGACGTTGGTCGAGTGGCCGAATACGGCACCGTCGAGATGGACGAAATGCTTACGCTCGAGCGTTACAGTCACGTGATGCATCTCACGTCGCAAGTTTCCGGCCAGCTACGCGACGACAAAAACCCCATCGACGTTCTGCGGGCAACGTTGCCCGCTGGAACACTATCGGGAGCACCCAAGGTGCGAGCCATGGAGATTATCGATGATCTCGAACCGGTCAAGCGTGGCCCCTATGGCGGCGTCGTTGGCTATTTGGATTTCTCTGGCAACATCGATACCGCCATCGCTATTCGAACGATGGTGGTACGCGGGAACCATGCCTCTATCCAGGCCGGAGCCGGGGTCGTCGCCGACAGTGTCCCCGAAGACGAAGACATCGAATGTCACAACAAAGCCAAAGCGCTGTTGTCCGCCGTGGCCTCGGCCCGGCGTATGACCAAGGCCAGGGCCGAATACGATGCCTGAGCTTCTTTCAGCCCCGCTGTCCCGAGATGTCATTGATGCCATTGGGCCCGAGACGCTCGCGTATCTGCAAGGGCAAATGAGTCAGGATCTCGACGCATTGGTCGATGGCCAATCGGCTTGGTCACTTTTGCTCGAGCCACAGGGAAAGATCACCGCGTTGCTTCGAGTCACGCGCGTATCGGACGAACATTTCTTACTCGACACGGATCTTGGCTTTGGTGAGGCGGCCCTCGCCCGACTTACCCGCTTCAAATTACGGTTAAAATGTGAACTTACGCTGACCACGGTGACTGGTGTCGCCCGGCGCGGCGATGGCGCGGCCGACATCGACACTGCAGGAGCCATCATCGCCGCTGACGCGGGATGGTTTGGTATCCAATCACTTGATGTATTGGGACCCGAGGTTGTGGTACCCGACGGAGCGGCCACCGCCGAGACCCTCGAGTCGCTGCGAATCCAATCGGGGTGGCCGGCAATGGGCAAGGAGATGGACGCATCGACTATCCCCGCCGCGGCAGGAATTGTAAACGTGGCCGCCAGCTTCACCAAGGGTTGCTACACCGGCCAAGAACTTGTTGCTCGGATTGACTCTCGGGGCAATAACACCCCCAAGTTCTTGGTGAAGGTCGTAGTGATGGGCGAAGCAGTCGAAGGCGACGAGATAGTGATTGAAGGCGCACCAGTTGGTGTTATTACGTCCATTGTTGGCCGTCACGCCTTGGCGTACGTCAAGCGAGGCACCGAAGTACCCGTCAACGTCACCGTTGGTGTAGCTCAAGGCCGGCTTTTGCCCATCGAAAGGGACACGCTTCTCGAGCCTGCGCCCACGCAGGGCATCACCAGCAAAATCGGCTTCGGCCGCCGCTAACCCCACCCTTTCTCGTTCTCGGAGTGCTGGGCGTGCGGCACGCACGCCCAGCACTCCGAGAACGAGAAAGGGCAAATGGTCATAGGTCCCTAGTCATGGCGCGTTCCATTTGTCAGGCTGGCTCCACAACTGTTGAACTTAGGAGCCACGAATGTCTGTAGATAAGACCTGGGTATATGGATTCGACGAAATAGCACGGGCGCAGGCTGATGTGGGCGGCGAATGGGATGATGTTCGTTCTCTGTTGGGTGGCAAGGGTGCCAATCTCGGAGAAATGACGCGTCTGGGAGTACCGGTACCGCCCGGTTTCACGATCACCACCGAGGCCTGCCTTGCCTACCTCAACCTCGGTGGCCGCTTCCCGGATGGGCTGTGGGAGCAGGTCACAACGGCACTTGGAAATATCGAATCGGCGATGGATAAGCGGTTTGGTGATGCCTCACAAACGTTGTTGTTGTCGTGTAGAAGTGGCGCCAAGTTCTCGATGCCGGGAATGATGGACACTGTGCTCAATTTAGGACTAAACGACACCGTGATCGCGGGCATGATCGACCAAACGGGCGATCCGCATTTCGTGTACGACGCCCATCGGCGTCTTGTTCAGATGTTTGGATCAGTCGTTCTCGGTGTCGATGACGCGCTGTTTGAAGGATTGTTAGCGAAGTCTCGCACGGAGGGGCATGCGGCAACCGATGCCGAGCTCAGCCCAGAAGCCCTTCACAGTGCGGCCGAAGACTTCGCGACCATCGTCGAGCGTCAAGCTGGGCGCCCGTTTCCCGCTGAACCGCTTGATCAGCTGCGCGATTCGATCGAAGCAGTGTTTCGTTCATGGAATGGCAAGCGGGCCATTGACTACCGCAACGCGGCAGGCATCGACCACGACCTTGGTACGGCCGTCAACATCCAGGTAATGGTGTTTGGCAATACGGGCGACGACTCCGCAACAGGCGTCGCGATGTCTCGCAACGCCACATCGGGCGAACCGAAGATCGAAGGAGATTTCCTGGTCAACGCGCAGGGCGAGGACGTCGTGGCCGGAATTCGAATTACTCGTCCAATGAGCGAACTTGCGCAGGCAATGCCGGAGCAATACGCCGAGTTCGCTGACTACTCCGCCAAACTCGAAGCGCATTATCACGACATGCAAGACATGGAGTTCACTATTGAGCATGGCAAACTCTGGATGCTGCAAACGCGCGACGGGAAACGCACCGCGCAAGCCGCCGTGCGAATCGCCGTAGACCAGGCCGAGGAGGGCCTCATTACGCGTGAGCAAGCGCTCATGCGGGTGACCCCTACACAGATCGAATCCTTCCTTCACCCTCAGTTTCAAGTAGCCGCCAAGCAAGAGGCGATGGACAACGGATCTCTCCTGGGTGTCGGACTTAATGTGTCGCCCGGCGCCGCTGTCGGCGTGGTTGCATTCGACGCTGACCTTGCTCAGCGATGGGCAACCGAGGAAGGTCGCCGCGTGGTCATGGCCCGCCCAGAGACCAAACCCGATGATGTCCATGGAATGTTGGCGGCCGAGGGGATTGTCACTAGTCGAGGTGGCCGAACAAGTCACGCTGCTCTTGTTGCCCGCCAGTTTGGCAAGCCTGCAGTTGTCGGAACCACCGCGCTAGAAATCGATCCGGATCGGCGAGAATTGCGGGTGGGCGAACGCGTTGTCCATGAAGGCGAGTGGATCTCCATCGACGGCAATAGTGGCGAAGTCTTTGCTGGCCAAATTGATGTTGTGACTCCTGATCTGGATAACCCCTGGTTGAAGAAACTGCTTAGCTGGGCCGACGAGATTCGCGATATCGAAGTTTGGTGTAATGCCGACAACCCGGCAGACGCTCTATTGGCTCGCAATTACGGGGCCGAGGGCGTAGGCCTGGTGCGCACCGAGCACATGTTTTTCGAACCGGATCGCCTGCCCATCGTTCAACGCATGATCACCGCCGAGTTGAACTCCGAGCAACGCGAGGCGCTCGACCAACTTCTACCGCTTCAAAAAGCGGACTTCGACGGCTTGTTTCGAGCCATGCACGGAATTTCGGTGACCATTCGTCTAATTGATCCGCCCTTGCACGAGTTTCTTCCCGGCCGTGACGAACTCACCAGCGCTCTCGCAGATCTGAAGATTCGACTGCTAGCGGCAGGCTCATTGGCCGACGTCGACGAACTGATTGTCGAGATCGCGTCCCGTGAAAAAATGCTGCTGCGTGTCGAAGCCCTAAGCGAAGCGAACCCTATGTTGGGGTTGCGTGGAGTTCGGTTAGGCATTATGCGACCCGAACTGACCCGCATGCAGGTTCGTGCCATCTTTGAGGCCGCGTGTGATGTGGCTGCCGACGGCATTGACGTGCATCCCAAGATCATGATTCCGCTCGTGAGTCACGTAAATGAACTCACTCGCCAACGCTCCGTCCTGGAAGCCGAAGCGAAGGCCGTGATGGCGGAACGGGGAATGCAGATTCCCTACGCGTTCGGCACGATGATTGAGGTCCCGCGGGCGGCGCTGATCGCCGACACCCTGGCGGAAAACGCGGAGTTCATCTCTTTCGGCACAAATGACCTCACCCAGATGACTTACGGCATTAGTCGCGACGATGCCGAAGGAGCATTCCTGCACGCCTATGTAGAGCAGGGTCTCCTCTCGCACAATCCCTTTGCAACGCTCGATCAAGAGGGCGTGGGTGATTTGATGCGCATAGCTATTAAACGGGGTCGCAGTAGTCGCCCCGATCTCGATATCGGCGTGTGCGGAGAACATGGTGGCGATCCCGAATCGATAGCGTTCTGCCGCTCGATTGGTGTGGATTACGTGAGTTGCTCGCCGCCGCGGGTACCTGTCGCTCGTCTGGCTGCGGCACAGGCTGTACTCGCCGACTAGGGCCTCGGGCCGGTGGGTGCAGCGCTCTAGGAACAACACTTACGAGAGCCGTGCCCAAGCATGGATGCAGCCGTCTGCTTAGCTTACGATGGCGACGGCTATCTCACGAATGTGAGGTATAGGAAGTGAGTGTCTTCATGTAGTTGGTCCGCTCAAACGCGGACGGATCCGGGGACGATGCCTGATTCAGGCTGCCTCTGGCCTGGGCAACCGAGTCATAGTCACGTTGACTAAACCATTCCTGGACGCCCCGCAGAACCGTTGCCACGTGTGCTGTGCCTTCTTGAAGTAAAGCAGAGGCCATCATTGTCACATCAGCGCCAGCGAGAAGTAGCTTCACCACGGAATCGGCGTCATGGACCCCTGAACTTGCGGCCAAACAGCCGTCGATCTGACCACTAAGGATCGCCATCCACCGGAGGACGAGTCGCATCTCGGCTGGTGTGCTTAGTAGCAAGTTGGGCACCGTCGTGAGTGTGTCCAGGTCAAAGTCGGGTTGATAGAACCGGTTGAACAACACTAAGCCGTCCGCACCCGCTGCCATGAACCGTTGCGCCATATTCGCCATTGAACTGAAGTACGGACCCACCTTGATAGCCAGTGGCAGTTCGACGGCTTTTCGGACCGCAGAAACGAGTTGGAGATACTGAGCTTCGACTTGCCCGCCCGATGTCGCGGCGTCCGCCGCAACAGCGTAGATATTGAGTTCGAGAGCATCAGCTCCTGCATCCTCAAGAATTTTGGCGTACTCAATCCAGCCTCCACTGGTCGTGCCGTTGAGGCTCGCGATCACGGGAACCGCGAGGCTGTCTTTGGCCTCGATGAGTAAATCCAAGTAACGCTCGGGGCCGGTCTTGTACAACCCGAGTTCGGGAAAGTAGCCACTGAAGACCTCGCCATGGTGTCCGACACCGTGTTCCATGTCGTGGTGCATAGTCATGGCTTCGTGTTCGATTTCTTCCTCAAATAGCGAGGGGAGGACTATTGCGCCAATACCTGCTGCTTCCAGTTCGAGCAGGGTGTCCAAATGCCCTGTCAACGGCGAGGCAGATGCCACGAGTGGGTTACTCAGTTGTAGTCCGAGGTACGTGGTACTTAGATCGGTTGTCTTGGCGTTGTTCATTGATCTTCCTCTCCAAAGTCGGCGATGTGCTCAATATCCACCATTTGCTCGTATAGATGCCACCGGTTGTCGATGTCATGTTGCGCTTGGTCAAATAGCTCGCTCGCCACATCTGGACTCGACCGTGCCAACATGGCAAAGCGACTTTCGGTCATAGCGAAGTCACGGAACGAAATCTTGGGCTTTCGACTGTCGAGCCGAAGAGCATGTTCGCCGTCAGCTTCGCGGTTGGGGTCAAAGCGATACATCGGCCAGTAGCCGCTGTCCGCTGCCATCTTTTGATGACCCATCATGTCGGTCATGTCGATGCCATGAGCAATGCAAGGGCTGTAGGCGATGATTAGCGAGGGACCCGGGTGCGCCTCGGCCTCAGCAAAGGCCTTTACGACCTGAGTCATGTTGGCCCCCATGGCAACTTGTGCGACGTAGACATCGCCGTAGGCCATGGCAATCATGCCTAGGTCCTTCTTGGCGTTGCGCTTGCCACCTGCCGCGAACTTGGCGATCGCAGCTCTCGGGGTCGCTTTGGATTTTTGGCCGCCGGTGTTGGAGTACACCTCAGTGTCGAGGACCAACACGTTTACATTTCGGCCGCTCGCCAGCACATGGTCGAGACCGCCGAATCCAATGTCATAGGCCCATCCATCGCCGCCGACGATCCAAACGCCGGTGTGCACGAGGTAATCGGCGAGTGGCAGAAGTTTGGCGGCACCGGAGGACACATCGGAAATTTCTGCCAGCTGTTCCTTCAGAAGCCCGACCCGGGTTCGTTGGTCGGCAATGCCTTGTTCCGTGGATTGGTTAGCGGCAAGAATTTCTGTCGCGAGCGAACCTAACGTCGGTTGCAGATCGGCCAGGAGTTGGTCTGCCCTTGTCTCATGATGATCGAGGGCCATACGCATGCCGAGCCCAAACTCGGCATTGTCCTCGAACAGGGAGTTGGCCCATGCGGGGCCGCGGCCTTCGGTGTTTGTTGCCCAAGGCGTGGTTGGCAGATTTGCCCCGTAAATAGATGAGCAGCCGGTTGCGTTGGAGATCAAGATGCGGTCACCGAATTGTTGGCTGAGCAACTTGAGATACGGCGTTTCACCACAGCCAGAGCACGCTCCGGAGAACTCGAAAAGCGGCTGGGCTTGCTGGGTACCTTTAATGGTGAGCAGGTCCAGTGAGGTCCGGTCGGCTTCGGGTAGCGATAAGAAGTGAGCGAAGTTGATGCGCTCCGATTCGAGGTGAACCGTCTTGGGTTCCATGTCGATGGCTTTATGTTTGACCATTTCTTTGCTTTTGGCGGGGCAAATACTCACGCACACGCCACAGCCGGTGCAGTCATCAGGGGCAACCTGAATGACCATACGTTTTTCGACCTTGCTGCCGCGATCACCGGTCCATTCCTTGTGTTGAAAGCTGGCCGGCGAATCCGTGAGCGACTCGGGACTGAGCACCTTCATCCGAATGGCCGCATGGGGGCAGACGAGAGCGCATCGAGCGCAGTCGATACAAATTTCGGGGTCCCAGATCGGTATCTCGCTGGCGATGCTGCGCTTTTCCCACTGGGAGGTGGCCATGGAGAAAGTGCCATCAACCGGCAAAGCGCTGACCGGAAGGAGGTCTCCTTTGCGGTTCATCATCATTGCGGTCACCCGCTGCACGAAGTCGGGTGCTTCCGGAGGAACAGTGTCGAGCATGTGACGGTTGCCAACGGTTTCCGCTGGGACAGTCACTTGGGCTAGAGCAGCGATTGCGCCGTCCACAGCGGCATAGTTCCGATCCAGTACGACTTGGCCGCGCTGCCCATAACTCTTCTTGATGGCGGTCTTGATGGCGGTGGTAGCTTCGGCGGCTGGAAGCACCCCAGCTAGGTGAAAGAAACATGTTTGAAGGACCGTGTTGATTCGCCCGGCAAGTTTGGCCTCGGCGGCAACGCGTGAACCATTGACCACCCAGAAATCAATTTTCTTGGCGATGATTTGTTCTTGGACCTCAATGGGAAGTGTTCTCCAAACCGTGTCGGACCTATGGGGCGTATTCAGGAGGAACGTCGCACCTTCGCTGGCGACCCCGAGAACATCGACTCGGTCAAGAAAGTCGGGGTGGTGACAGGCAACAAACCCCGCTTGCTGAATGAGATAGGCCGAACGTATGGGTTCGGGTCCGAACCGGAGATGCGAAACCGTCATGGAGCCCGATTTCTTCGAGTCGTAGACGAAATACCCCTGGGCATGTTGCGTTGTCTCGTTGCCGATAATTTTGATCGAGTTTTTGTTGGCTCCTACGGTGCCATCGCTCCCAAGGCCGTAGAAAACTGCCCGAATCATGGTGTCGGGTTCGGCCCAACGTGATTCGTCTACGGCGAGACTGGTGTGCGTCACGTCGTCGAAAATACCCAGGGTGAAGTGGTTCTTCGGTTCGGGCTTGGCGAGTTCGTCCAGCACCGTGAGGACCATCGCTGGAGTGAATTCTTTGGATGAAAGGCCGTAACGGCCACCAATGACCCGAGGCATGGACTCCAGTCGTTGCTCGACTAATGCGGCGATGACATCGGTGTAGAGGGGTTCGCCGACTGACCCGGGTTCTTTCGTGCGATCGAGGACCGCGACCGATGTGGCGGTGGCCGGTAGGGCCGAGTTGAACGCAACAACGTCGAAGGGTCGGTAGAGACGGACTGCTAGTACTCCGACCTTTTCTCCTGCGGCTACTTCGCGCTCGATTGCCTCGACGGCAGTTCCGACTCCTGATCCCATAAGGATGATGACTTTTTCGGCATCAGGTGCCCCGTAATAGTCGAACAGGTTGTAGGAACGTCCGGTGAGTTGCGCGAAGTGATTCATCTCATCTTGCACGGCTTTAGGGGTGGCGAGGTGGAACGGGTTACAGGCTTCCCGGGCTTGGAAAAAGACGTCAGGGTTTTGGGCTGTACCACGGAGAACCGGTCGATTTGGGTTGAGGCCCCGCTCGCGGTGCTGGGCAACAAGATCATCGTCGATCATCGAGGTAATTGTCGATTCTGGGATGACAGCGATTTTGGACACCTCATGGGAGGTGCGGAATCCGTCGAAGAAGTGAAGAAAGGGAACCCGGGTTTTCAGGGTGGCGGAGTGGGCGATGAGCGCCAGGTCGTGGGCTTCTTGGACCGACCCTGAGGCCAGCATGGCCATGCCCGTTTGGCGTGCTGCCATAACGTCGCTGTGGTCACCAAAGATGCTTAGTGCGTGAGTCGCGAGCGAACGGGCGGCCACATGGATAACAGCCGGCGTAAGTTCGCCGGCGATCTTGTACAGGTTCGGGATCATCAACAGCAGACCCTGCGATGCGGTGAATGTGGTCGTCATGGCCCCGGCCTGCAACGATCCATGCAGGGTTCCTGCGGCCCCGCCTTCGCTTTGCATTTCTATGACATCGGGGACTGTGCCCCATATGTTGGGGATTCCAGCCTGCGCCCACGCGTCGATTAGCTCACCCATCGGTGACGCGGGGGTAATCGGGTAAATAGCGACAACCTCACTAACTCGATGCGCTATGTGGGCCGCGGCTTCGTTGCCATCGACCGTCATCCAATCGTGGCCAGTGGTTGAGTCAGCTTTGGGGGAAGTACGCGAGGTGTCCATCCTCGCTAGCTTGCCAGGCAATTGCAGAGTGGCACAGAGTCCAAAGTCCCTAGAACGGACCTGATTCCAAAGTCCCGAGAACGAAGACAAATATCTGACGTACAGAGGTTCTGCTCAGTCCCCAAAACTGTTTTCTCGGAGTGGCAGGAGTGCGGAACGCACTCCTGCCACTCCGAGAACGATGAGTTTGGGGACTGATGGCTTGTGAATGGTGCAGATAAGAAAGGCTTGATCATCTAGAGTCGTGGGGTGACCACTAAGTCGTATCTTCCCATGTCCGAACTCTCGGGTAACGATCCGTACAAGCTTGCGAGTGGCTTGATTGTTCCTCGGCCGATTGGGTGGATCGGTTCGGTATCAGCGGCAAATATTCCCAATCTGGCCCCGTACTCGTTTTTCAACTGTGTGTCCGGAAACCCGCCGACGTTCGTGTTCTCGCCCGAAGTCTCCTCCCGCAAAGACACCCTCAACAATGTGCGCGAAGTGGGTGAATTTACCATCAATATCGTTTCGGAGGAAACCGTCGAGGCCATGAACGCCTCGGCCGCAACCGTTGCCGATGACGTCGATGAGTTCGTCTTGGCAGGCCTCACCGCAGTTTCGTCCCGGCTGATCAGGCCGCCCATGGTGGGCGAGTGCAAGGCCAATATCGAGTGTGTTGTAAGACAGATTCTACCGGTGGGCGACGCAGAGCTTGGCAACGCTTTAGTGATCGGCGAAGCTGTGGCCTTCCATGTTGCGAACGACCTTCTCGATGGAACTCGCATCGACCAACGGGCGCTCAAGGCGGTAGGACGACACGCGGGTGGGGGCTACAGCAAAACCACAGAAATGTTCGAGATCGATCGCCCAACATGACCAAACCGCTCGCTGTTGCTGACCACGGGCCAATTCGGGTGGTGACGATTAATCGACCGAATGCCCGCAATGCAGTCGACGGCCCGACTGCTGAGGCACTTTTCGAGACTTTTCGAGACTTTGAAACCAAACCTGACCTGTCTGTTGCGATCTTGACGGGTGCCGGCGACACATTTTGCGCGGGAGCGGACCTCAAGGCGATTGCGACGAGCGACGGCAACAAGGTGAACCCGGGCACACCCGAGGCAATCGTCCATTCGTTGGCGCCAATGGGGCCGACCCGAATGTTGTTGTCTAAACCGGTGATTGCGGCCGTCGAAGGGTATGCAGTCGCAGGGGGCCTAGAGCTAGCGGCTTGGTGCGACCTACGCGTGGCAGCACGTGACGCTAGCTTCGGCGTGTTTTGTCGTCGCTGGGGTGTTCCACTGATCGACGGTGGAAACATCCGTTTGCCGCGCCTCATTGGCCATTCTCGGGCTATGGATATGATCCTGACCGGTCGAGAGGTCTCGGCGGTCGAAGCCGAACGAATTGGTCTCGTGAACCGACTGGCGGAGCCAGGGCAAGCGCTAAACGATGCTTTGACGTTGGCTGAACATTTGGCGACTCTCCCGCAAAATTGCCTGCGTTCGGATCGCATGGCGACCTATCAACAATGGTCTATGAAACTGGGTGAGGCGTTGTCGATGGAAGCGGAGTTGGGATTAGCCACCATCCGAAGCGGCGAAACCCAAGCAGGGGCCGCAAGATTTGCTGATGGAGCCGGTCGCCACGGCGCCTAATCCCCAGAGAACTCCCGCCCGAACGAGCCCTGTTACGCAGGTCAGATATTGCGTCGTCAGGAGCGGAATCGTTCCGCTAACCCTGCCAGGTCCGGAACCGCGACCGACGGCATCGAGCCGGGCACGATAATGTCGCCCATGGTGTTCGTGGGCAGCAAATGAATGTGAGCATGGGGAACTTCGTAACCGATAACCATGGTGCAAACGCGGGCGCAACCGAGCTTGTCTTGCAGAAGTTCGGCTACCCGTTTGGCGGCTAGATTCAGTGCCAGGTAGGCGTCGTCGTCAATGTCGAAGAGGTAGTCGACCTCGTTTTTTGGAATCACGAGCGTGTGCCCAATGACCCACGGATTAATGTCGAGAAATGCATAGTGATTTTCGTCTTCCCACACTTTGTGACTGGGAATAGCACCGTTAACAATCATTGAAAAAATACTGGCCATTCGGGCACTCTAGGCTCAAGGTGGCCGCAAACCCGCCGATAGATGGGCGTGAAAGCAGCTAGCGTTGGGTACCGCGAACGAATGTTTTGGTCGTGATGATGCGGACCCCTTATGAGATTCTCGGCTGCGATCGACAGCTTTCAACGGCCGAAATTCGACGCGCCTATCTCCGTCTGGCGCGGATATATCACCCCGACTATTACGCCGCAGCAACACCAGAAAAACAGCTTGCCGCAGAGTTCAAAATGCAAGTGGTTAATGGAGCCTGGTATACGTTGCGTGATCCCGATCGTCGCCGACACTATGACCTATTTGGCCCTAAACATATCGGTTCGGTTCCTCCGCCCGAAGCCGAAACGGAGGCTCCGGGTTCTGATGCGCCAAAGAGTTCCGAAATTTCCGAAACCCAGCGTGTAGCACCCCAGCTCGTGAGGGTGCCGGTGGGGCTTCTCGTAGCGGGTATTGTGATGCTCGGAGCGGGGTTCATGTTTGAGCAGCGCCCGCTTCTGATGGGGGCCCTGGTCATCGTATTTGCCGCAGGGCTCGCGTTCATTACCGCATCCATGTTCGCTATGCCCAAAGCGAGACGCGACAGAAATTACCACTGATGGCGCCAATCTGGCACTACCGTTTCGGTCGTGGCAACTACCTACCTTGACGCAATTTTGGCCCACCACCGTGCCCGAGCTGGGGCCGACGTGCGCAATCTTGACACCCTGATCGAGCAAGCGATAAATACCGAACCCGCCCGAGGTTTCGCCGCGGCGTTGCAAAGGTCGGATGGTCTGGCCGTGATTGCCGAGGTCAAGCGCCGATCGCCGAGCAAAGGTGACCTCTTCACGGACTTGTCTCCCACCGATGTTGCCATGGCGTACGAACTCGGTGGGGCGTCGTGCATGTCGGTACTCACTGACGAACCCCACTTCGGCGGCAGCGTTACTGATCTCCACGAAGCCCGGAGCGCAGTTAACCTTCCCGTCATTCGCAAGGATTTTACGGTCTGCATGGCCGACGTTTGTGACGCCAGACTTATGGGGGCCGACGCAGTCTTGCTCATCGTCGCGGCGCTCGACGATGAGGAGCTACGTTCGTTTCATGCACTAGCACTTAGCCTCGGGCTTGACGCTTTAGTCGAAGTTCACGACGAGGCCGAACTCGACCGTGCCTTGGCGGTCGGGGCCACACTTGTGGGTGTCAATCAGCGTGATCTCGTCACGTTCGAAGTCGACCAAAATCGCGCGGTACGAGTAGGTGCGCTGATGCCCGACACGGTCGTCAAAGTTGCTGAATCTGGAGTGCGCGGCCCCGACGATGCGCAGGCCCTGGTCGACGCTGGGTTTGACGCCATTTTGGTCGGCGAGAGCCTGGTCACCGCTCCAGACATTGCCGCAGCAGTTACGGCGATGCGTCGCGAACGAACAACCACTTCGTAATAGGCACTGGCCCTGGTCGGTCGCCGACTATTATCGGGTGCATGTTCGTCAAGATCTGTGGAATCACCAGCGAAGAAGACGCGTTGTTGGCCGTGGCAATGGGAGCCGACGCCGTCGGGTTCATTTTTGCTCCGTCGAGCCGCCAGATTGCCGCTGTGCGAGCTGGCGACATAGCGAAGCGGTTGCCGCCGGAAGTGCTTACTGTTGGCGTTTTCCGCGATGCCGCACCAGCGCGCGTGATCGATATGACCCATAAAGCTGGCCTGAAAGCCGCTCAGCTTCACGGGGCCGAAACGGTTGATCAAGTGCACGAAGTTCGCGCCTCAATTCCGCACGTCATAAAGGCCTTCCCCGCCGGGTCGAGTCAGCTGAAAAAGTTGGACGATTATTGGTGTGATGCGGTTCTCGTTGACTCGCCCAAACCAGGCTCGGGCGAAACCTTTGATTGGTCGTTGGCTCAGCAGGCCGCTTATCGGTCGCAGCGCATGATTCTCGCGGGTGGGTTAAATCCCGACAATGTGGCCGAAGCGATAGCGACGGTCCGTCCGTGGGGAGTCGATGTTGCCAGTGGCGTTGAATCTTCCCCAGGCAATAAGGATCCTCGACTAATTCGAGCTTTCATCGCGAACGCGCACAAAGCGTTCGCCGAAGTCGACTACGACACAGCGCCACCCGAACACGACGATCAGAGTCCATACGACTGGCAAGAAGATGACTGATCAATCCTTGATGGGTGAGCCGGACGAGTCCGGCCGTTTTGGTCAATTTGGCGGACGATTTGTGCCCGAAACACTGATGCCAGCCTTGCTCGAACTCGAAGATGCATTCCGCGACGCATGGGCCGATCCATCCTTTCGAGCCGAACTCGATCAACTACTAGCTAATTACGCAGGCCGGCCGTCGCCGCTCTACGAATGCAGCCGACTAGGCGAGGAACTGGGCGGCATTCGCGTCTTGCTCAAGCGCGAGGATTTAAACCACACCGGTAGCCACAAGATAAACAATGTGCTGGGCCAAGCTTTGCTGGCGAAGCGCATGGGCAAGACCAAGATGGTGGCCGAGACGGGCGCCGGCCAACATGGTGTCGCCTCTGCCACAGCCGCAGCACTGTTGGGCATGGAGTGCATTGTCTACATGGGCGAGGTCGACATCGAACGACAAAAGCTCAATGTGTTTCGGATGCAATTGCTCGGGGCGACCGTGGTTTCCGCGGTGAGCGGCAGTCGCACCCTAAAGGACGCAGTAAATGAGGCCATGCGTCATTGGGTTGCTGTGGTCGAAGACACCTTCTATTGCCTGGGTTCGGTTATGGGTCCGCATCCTTACCCATGGATGGTTCGCGAGTTTCACCGAGTGATTGGCACGGAGGCCTACGACCAGTGTCAAACAATGACGCACGGCGAGCCCGACGTGGTTGTGGCTTGTGTCGGTGGCGGTTCGAATGCAGCCGGCATTTTCTCGGGATTCGTCGACACACAGGCTCGCCTCATTGGGGTCGAGCCCGCCGGCGGAGCCGCAGTAGGACGCGGCGTGCCCGGCGTTGTTCATGGCTCCCGCTCATATCTCATGCAGAGCGAATTCGGCCAAGTACTTGAAGCCGAATCGATTTCGGCGGGACTCGACTATCCCGGTGTCGGCCCCGAACATTCCCACCTTGCCGACATTGGTCGTGCCGAGTACTACCCGGTTACCGATGCCGAGGTGGTCGAGGCATTTCAGTTGCTGAGTGGCACAGAAGGCATCATTCCGGCCCTCGAATCCGCCCACGCAATTGCCTGGGTAGCCCAACAGCGATCGTCGCTGCGAGGCCAAACCGTCCTGATCAACCTCTCGGGACGCGGCGACAAAGATGTCGCTCAAATGATGGACATACTCCCATGACCGGTGTGCTCGAATCTACCCTGCGGTCTAACCGGGACGCCGGTAAGAAGGCGTTGGTTCCTTACATCACCGGCGGCTTGGGCGACGACTGGGTCGAGTCCCTTCGTGCTTCGGCTGCAAACGGCGCGACGGCAATCGAGATCGGGATCCCGTTCTCTGATCCCGTGATGGATGGTCCAACGATCCAGTTGGCTTCCGAACAGGCTCTGCGATCAGGCGCATCGCCGGTATCAGTGTTGCAACAACTGCGAGGCGCCGACATTGGCGTGCCACTTGCGGTCATGACTTACTACAACATTGCCCATTCGATGGGCCTGGAGCGGTTCGCTTCGTCGTTGCTTGAAAGCGGTGTGAGTGCAGCAATCTTGCCCGATATGCCGTTGGAAGAGACGGGCGAGTGGGCGGCGGTTGCCGATGCAGTTGGCATCGAGACGGTCATGTTGGCTGCTCCAACGGGTTCCGATGAACGTTTGGCGCAGGTCTGCGAACGCGCTCGTGGGTTTGTGTATGCGGTCGGACTTCTTGGCGTTACTGGCGTCCGCGAGAAGCTGGCGGAAAGTTCACTGCAAATCGCGAGTCGCCTGAAGAACCTAACCGACAAGCCGGTGCTGGTTGGCGTAGGCATCGGAACCCCCGAACAGGCGGCCCAGGTGTGCGCTGTCGCCGATGGGGTGGTCGTTGGTTCTGCAGTGGTGCAACGGCTTCTCGATGGCGAAGGGCCCGAAGGCGTTGGTCAGTTCGTCGGAGAAATTCGTGCTGCGCTGGACGAGTTGTAGGGAATCTTCGTGACGAAACACGGGTTCTGACTTCGTGCCTGAATTTCTTCTCGATTTCTTGTTACCCAAAACTGACAAGGGCGTCGGCCAGCAGTGGATGATAATGACGCCTATCTGGCTGTTAGGACTGTGGCTAGTTCGGAGACAAGTCAAAGACATTCGGCAGTTTGTTCTGGGTCTCGTTGTCATCAATATTGCTTGGTTCTGTGCTCGGATGGTGCACTAAATGGTTGAAAGACGCTTTGATTTGGTGGCTATTGGCGGAGGTTCTGCCGGCCTGGCCGCAGCACGCACGGCGGCGACAGAGGGGCGGTCTGCCGCGCTCATTACCGACGGTCCTCTTGGCGGTGATTGCACATTTACCGGGTGCGTTCCCTCGAAAGCGCTGTTGGCGGCTAGTGCTAAAGGCGCCAGTTTTGACCTGGCGATGCAACATGTGCAATCGGTAATCCGTGAAGTTGCCGCCCTAGAGAATGCCGACGTGCTTACTTCAGAAGGGGTGACCGTTATTGCGCAACGTGCCACCTTCGTCGACTCCTCCACGTTGCAGGTCGGTGATGACACGGTAGTGGCCAACAACATCGTGGTTGCCACGGGTGCACGTCCAGTGGCTCCGCCAATTCCAGGCCTTGACGATGTTGGGTTTCTAACCAACGAAACGCTGTTTCAGTTGGATGAGAAGCCCACCCACCTGCTGATCGTCGGTGGTGGCCCGATTGGGTGCGAGATGGCGACCGCTTTTGCTCGCTTAGGTGTGACGGTGACCGTCGTGGAGATGGCGCCAAGAATCATGAATCGCGACGATGCTGATGCTGCTGCATTGGTGAATTCCTCGCTCGTCGATCTCGGCGTGACAATTCATACAGGTGCAGAAATAACCGCGTTTCGGGCCGAAGTTGAGGGCATTGTCGCCGTGGTTAATGACGAAGAAATTTTTTGCAGTCATGTGCTGGTAGCCGCGGGGCGAAAGGCCAATACCTCTGGGTTTGGACTGGAAGCACTGGGCGTTGCGCTACAGCCGAATGGATGTATTGACGTACGTCCGACAATGGCAACTTCGGTCAAGGGCATTTGGGGCGCAGGGGATGTAACCGGCGAGCACCTCTTTAGCCACTCGGCGGACGAAATGGGCCGTATTGCTGCCGAGAATTCCACCAAACGACTGCGTCGGCGGAACTTTGATGCTGCCCAGGTGCCCTACGGGACCTTCACGACTCCTGAGGTGGCCCAAGTCGGACTGACCGAGGAACAGGCGCCTACGGGCTCCAGGATTGCGCTGAGCACATTTGCGGACTCCGACCGGGGCTTGGCAGCCAGTGAGCGAACGGGCTTCGTAAAGTTGATTGCGGGACCGCGTCGTGTCCTGGGCTGGACGGGCGGCGGCAAGTTAATCGGGGCAACGATTGTGCACGAACGAGCGGGTGAAATGATTCATGAACCTGCATTGATTATCGCCAACAATATGTTTCCGGGTCGCATGGCGCAGTTAGTTCATGCGTATCCCACTTGGTCGATTGTCATTCGTAAGGCCGCATCCATGTTCTACGTAGATGTCGACGGTAAAAAATACCGCACTAAGCCTTAGGTGAATTACGCCCGCCGCCGGGAAGTGATTCCTGCCGCCTCAATGTCCTTCTTGAGGCGACCGCGAGCACGGTGAAGCCGACTCATGACCGTGCCGATTGGTACACCAAGAATCTCTGATGCTTCCTGATAGGCAAGGCTACCAAGGTCGACCAACTCGACGACTTCACGAAACTTGGGGGGTAAGCGGTTGTAGGCGGTCTCGACCGCGGCGTCGAACATCAGGTCGACCACGGCATCTTCGGGAGTGCCGGCGTCACTCGAAGTATCAGCGAGGCGTTCCATCGCCGTATCTGGGTCGCGCAGCAACTCGGGTCGTTTGCGTCGCACCCGGTTGATTTGGGCGTTGCGCATGATCGTAAGCAGCCAAGCGCGCGGGTAACGGCCATCGAAGCGGTCGATGGCTTTGTAGGCGCGCAGGAGCGTGTCCTGGACGAGATCTTCGGCATCGGCGCGGTTGCGGGTAATCGAGTACGCGACCCGAGAGAGAACCTCGAGTTCGGGTACGACATATTCCTCGAAGGGCGACGGAGATAGGGAGGAGGGCACGGATCGTTAAGCGTAGTGGCGTGGGACCGTTGCGAGCATCGGGACCTCGGAGTGAGTGCTGGATGCGGTTAGCAAGGAGACCTACCACGGGTACCCTCAGGTCATGGATGACACCTCTATTTTTGAGCTTGTCGGTGGGCAGCCATGGTTCGATGAACTGGTCGATCAGTTCTATACCGGCGTTGCATCTGACGAGTTGCTTTTACCTATGTACCCCGATGATTTGGTCGAGTCACGCCGCACCCTGGCAATGTTCTTGGCCCAATACTGGGGCGGCCCGCCGCTCTACAACGATGAGCGAGGTCACCCGAGGCTACGAATGCGCCATGTGCCGTTCCGGATCGGGGTACCCGAACGTGATGCGTGGCTCAAACATATGTTGGCAGCGCTTGAGACGATGGCGCCGCCCGAGTTGGTTGCCGAGGCAATGACTGACTACTTTTCGATGGCAGCTACACAGATGATCAATCACTTTCCTGAAGCCGTCGGCGGCGATCGGTCAACGATTCCGGTTTCGTAGGATTTGAATATTTTCTAGAAAAGCCTTGAATCCCTTGACTTTTACGCTAAATTCAAGTGCATTACATGTATGTAATTTGCCCGGGTATTCCTAAGGACTTCCAGTTCTAGTACTCGATGCAATCTAGGAGGACATCATGAACAAGAGTGAACTCGCAGCAGCAATTGCCGAGCGTGCCGACATTTCTAAAGGCGATGCCGATGCGGCTATCTCCGCATTCTGCGACGTGCTTATGGACACTGTCGCCAAGGACGGCGAAAAGATCAGCGTTTCTGGTTACTTCTCGGTCGAGCGCACCGACCGTGCCGCCCGCACCGGACGCAACCCACAGACCGGCGAGACAATTCAGATTGCTGCCAGCAAGGGCATCAAGATGAGCGCTGGCGCCCGTCTTAAGAAGGCTGCCAAGCAAGCATAATTTCCGGGCAAATCACTGCTATTGCAAGGATTTGCCCAAGTTTCGGTGCATGTTTGATTCATCGAAACGCAATAATTTTGGTAACGGGGAGTCATCCAGAGGTGGCTCTCCGTTTCCGTTTTGACCGAACAAGATCGGGTAAGGTGCGCCTATGTCTCCAGGATCAAATCCAGCCCGTTTGTCGACCGGTGATCGGGCTCCAGCGTTCTACCTTGCCGATCAGACGGGCACCAAACTTCGGTTGTCGGGCTACATCGGCCAAAGGGTGTTGGTGTTCTTCTACCCCAAGGCCCTCACCGGTGGATGCACCACACAGGCGTGCGGATTACGCGATATTGCCGACCAGATCGGCGAAACGATCATCCTGGGGATAAGTCCGGACCTACCGGAAAAACAGCAGCAATTTGAAGAAAAGCACCAACTTGGATTTCCGCTGCTTTCGGACCCAGACCACATCGCAGCCGAAAAATATGGTGCATGGGGACCCAAGAAACTCTACGGACGTGAGTACGAAGGCATCATCCGCAGCGCGTTCCTCATTAACCCACGCGGCAAGATTGAGCACGCGTGGTACAAGATCAGTCCGAAAGCAACCCCCGAAAAGCTGCTCCAAGCGCTCAACGAAAACGAGAAATAGATGTCTGAGTTACTCATGCCCGCCGAGGTGTTGCCGCATCGCGACCCGTTCCTCTTTCTGACTGCGGTCGAATCGCTCGATCCAGGTGTCAGCGCTGAGGGCTATTGGCAACTCACGGGCGACGAAGCCTTTTTTGGCGGACACTTTCCCGGCCGACCCACGCTTCCCGGCGTACTGCAATGCGAAGCCATGGCCCAGTTGGGTGCCTATTCGCTGTTAGCCGGAGGCACCTTGGACGGGAAGTTGGCTTTGTTCGGCGGAATTGACAAAGCAAGGTTTCGCCGTCAGGTCCTTCCTGGTGATCGTCTTGACATGCGGATTGAGGTTGGCCGGATGTCGGCCCGCGCCGGTAAAGCCTCAGGTAAGGCGTTTGTAGGGGAACAACTAGCTGCATCGTGTGAGCTGATGTTCGTCCTCGTAGATCTCTAAACGCTCACGCGCTTAGAGATTAGATACCTGGTCCGATCACGATCGTGCCGTTGTGCCCACCGAAGCCAAACGAGTTGGATAACGACGGTCCAGGAATCCATGCGCGTGGGTTGCCATGCACTAGGTTGACGGGAGGCAGATCGGGATCGGCGTTCTGGAAGCCATCGGTTGGTGGAATCAACTTGTGTTCCATTGCCAACACAACCGCTGCGGCCTCGATAGCGCCTGCCGCACCTAAGGCGTGACCGGTGATGCCCTTCGTGCTGGTGACCAGCGGACCCGGAGTGCCGAAGATTTCGGCCATAGCGTGTGCCTCGGCTGCATCGTTAAGCGGTGTGGACGTACCGTGAGCATTGATATGAACGACGTCAGATGCCGAAATGCCCGCATCTTCCATGGCCAAAGTCATGCAACGAATAGCGCCTGAACCGCCCGGCGCTGGGGCAGTAATGTGGTGGGCGTCTGCGGTATTAGCAGAACCCATGAGTTCTCCGAGGATGTTGGCGCCGCGAGCGACGGCCATCTCCCACTCTTCGAGCATGAGGACACCCGCCGCCTCGGACTGCACGAAGCCATTGCGGTCGACATCGAACGGTTTGGAAATTCCCTCGTTCGATAACGCCGTCATGTTCGCAAAACCGGCGGTCGCAAGTTCGGTAATCGAGGCTTCTGAACCGCCCGCGACGACTGCGTCGGCTCGGCCCCATTTAATGAGGTCGGCTGCGTTGCCAATGGCGTGGGTGGATGAGGCACATGCGGTGACTGTGGTCTCGCATGGGCCCTGAAAGCCGTACTTCATAGATACTGCAGCGGCCCCGGCATTGCCCATCATCATGGGAACCAAGAACGGCGAAACTCGACGGGCGCCCTTGTTGGCAAGTACCTCGCCTTGTTCGTTCATGGTCCGCAGACCACCGATTCCGGTAGCGATTAGCGAACCAATGCGCGTTGGATCGGCCGTGAGGTCGCCCGCCTGCTTGATTGCTTCGTCGGCTGCTGCGATTGCAAACTGCTGAAAACGATCGGCACGCCGAGCGGTCTTAGGACTATCGAAGTATTGCAGTGGGTCGAAATCGTGGACGATTCGCTGACCCGGCGTCTGTGATCCGCACAGCCCAGCAAAGTAGGCGTCCTTGCCGATGCCACACGGAGCAACGACACCGACACCGGTGATCGCTACTCGGCGGGTGCTCATGTGATCTTGGCCGCGACCATCTTGTAGGCCTGACCGATGGTTTCGATACCTTCGAGTTCGTCTTCTTCGACAGTTACGTCGAATTCTTCTTCGAGTGCCATGACAAGTTCGACAAGGTCGAGACTGTCGGCGTCGAGGTCGTCAGCAAAGCTGGCTTCCATCGTGACCTGGGCGGTCTCAACGGAAAGTACCTCGACGGCACACTTCTGGAAT
>CAXMUI010000103.1:0-15526 GCA_964196475.1 uncultured Acidimicrobiia bacterium | reverse complement strand
CGGACCTACAATCAACGAGTGCTGAGCATCCGATCGAGCGTGGCGAGCAAACTCCCGTTGGAGCTGTTGTGGAACCTCACCTTGCGCGAACTGCGGGGGCAGTACAAGAATTCCAGTTTGGGTTGGGCCTGGTCGGTATTGCGGCCACTGCTCCAACTCGTGGTGTTCATGGCAGTCTTTTCGGTCTTTCTGAAGATCGAACCAAGTATTGGTGACCCCAGTGGCATGGAGTCTTACGGGTTTTTTCTGTTGGTGGGTTTGTTGCCATGGGGATTTCATCAGGTAGGGGTGACCGCTGCTGCCCGCTCATTGTCGGGCAATAGTGCGCTAATCGGAAAAGTATATTTCCCGCGCTGGGTGCTGCCTACATCGACGGTTCTGGCTCTTTTCTTTACCTTTTTGATCGAAATGGGCGTGTTGTTGGTTGCGATGGCACTGATCAAAGGTCATTTTGCCCTTTTATGGATACCTGTATTGATTCCGTTGATTTTGCTGCAACTTGTGTTCGTGGTCGGGTTTGGCTTACTGGTGTCGTCGATCAACCTTTATCTCCGCGACGTCGAGCATTTTTTGGGTATAGCGATGCAACCGTGGATGTACCTCACGCCGATTCTCTACCCCCTCACCTTGGTACCAAATGACCGGTATCTTTTTGGCATCTCGTATCGCACCCTTTACCAACTAAACCCTATGGTTTCTTGGATCAAGGCCTATCGAAACATTCTCTATGACCTGCGGTTTCCTTCACCTGAGCGTTGGGGTGCGTTGTTCGTCGGATCCTTTCTCATGCTGGCCGTCGGGGCGGCAGTGTTCCGGCGTCTAGAACCACGTTTTGCGGAGGAAGTATGAGTTCGTCCGCCATCAGCGTTGATCATCTGAGCAAGCGGTTCCGGTTGACTCACGAGCGAAATCAGAGTCTCAAGGCCGCCTTGTTACGCGGTGGCCGGCACCATTATGAAGAGTTTTGGGCGTTGAGCGATGTGTCTTTCGAAGTTCCCGAGGGGTCGACGTTCGGCATTATTGGCTCAAACGGCAGTGGCAAGTCAACGATTCTGAAGGTCATGGCGAGTATTTTGCGTCCTGATAAGGGTTCCATAGCGATCAACGGGTCGTTGTCTGCTTTGCTCGAATTGGGGGCCGGGTTCCACCCGGAGCTTTCCGGACGGGACAACGTCTATCTCAACGGTGCCATCCTCGGGCTAACCCGCGCCGACATCGACGCCCGTTTCGACGCCATTGTTGGTTTTGCGGAACTAGAGCAATTTATTGATCAACCGGTGAAGAACTATTCCTCGGGTATGTATGTCCGACTTGGTTTTGCGGTGGCTATTAACGTCGAACCTGAGATTTTGTTGATTGACGAAGTTCTTTCGGTTGGCGATCAGAGCTTTCAGCAGCGCTGTACCGAAAAGATTGCCGAACTCAATAGCGATGGCCGAACGATTGTGATCGTTAGTCACGGAATGAATCGACTGCGCGAGATGTGCGACGAGGCAATTTGGCTCGACCGTGGGGTGCTCCGAGAGCAAGGTAACCCCATCGATGTCATCGATGCGTACCTTCTTGATGCCCAATCAGGTGGGCGCGACTCGGCTCGGGCTGAACTTATCGATGCTCGACGCAAGGCCGACGTATCGGTCGAGGTTCTAGACGCTAGTCATGTACCTACCGACGTTGTTGACTATCGAGGCAGCGGAACAATTCGAGTCCGTTTTGATGCCACGGATCTTCCAGCGTCGAGCATTGTTGCGCTTGGCGTGTACCGCCACGACGGCGTGCATGTTGCGTCCTTCAATACGCTTGGTTCGATCGACGTTGTTGCCAAGAACGTCGTCACTGTCGACTATCAAGTCGAGAACTGGCCGTTGCAGGCCGGAAAGTACGATGTCTCGGTCGCTCTTCACGATCACACGATGGTCGAGGTGCACTATCGCGCCGATAAAGCGGCCAGTTTTCAGGTCCGAGCAAGTAGCGCGGTGACCGAGCATGGTCTTGTTGCACTGGGCGGAACCTGGATGGATCGAACGCCGGAATCGTGGAGCGAACAACTGCCATGAGTCTTCCTATCGAAATCATAGGCACGGCATTGCCCTATGCCGACGGTGCCGAACAGTCTTTGCTCGCCATGCTGCAGTCAGCACAGAGCACGGCAGCAGCATCGGACGACCTGGCCGCTCAGGCCACGGATTGGCCGACTCGCTACCACCTCGCTCGGCAACGCACGAATCTGCTTTGGCCACTAAACGTAAAGCCAGGCATGCGGGTCCTCGATGTAGGGGCGGGCACGGGAGTCAACACTCGATGGCTAGCCGAGCAAGGTGCCGAGATCGTTTCGATCGAGGGATCCTACGAACGGGCCGAGGTGGCAGCGGAACGATGTCGCGACCTCACAAATGTCACGCTTAAGGTTGGCGATGTGGCCGATCTCGAGGAGGTTGGCACGTTTGATCTTGTGGTGTGCGTTGGAGTGCTCGAATACGCCAATGATTCGATGGGCGGAGCAGGCGGTGCAGCGGCATTTCTCGACACCCTTAGTGCTTTGCTCAAGCCGACCGGCTCGCTGGCACTAGCCATCGAGAACCAACTGGGCCTCAAGTATTGGATGGGCTACCCCGAGGACCATCTTGGGCGACCCTTTGTCGGAATAAGTGGCTACGCCGACGATGGCATCCGTACCTACACCCGTGCGACGTTACTCGAAATGCTGAGCAGTGCTGGAATGGTGGCCCATCATTGGATGTACCCGTACCCCGATTACAAAATGCCGGTCGCCATTTTGACCGATGCCACCTTTGCGGAGGCCGACAGTGTCGAGTTAGCCGATCAACTTATCGGCGTACCAACCGATCCGGCTCATGCTGGCCAGTCGCTAATCGCCGATCAGCGAGCTGTTTCTCGTGTCGTTACCGAGGGCAACTTGGGGGCGGACATGGCAAACTCTTTCTGGGTTGTGGCTAGTCGAGATGGCGCAGCGGTACACAGCGTTGTCGACACCGAGGTGGTGGCGTGGCGGTTCAACCAGCGCCGGTCGCAACGCTGGATGGTGGCTGCCGCCGTGCGCGACGATGGCGATAAGCGTCATATCGATCGGGTTCGTCAATACGCTGCGGCCGCGGACATTGAGACCGACTGGCTCAGCCAGCGGGTCGAAGCCTCCGAGGCTTACATCGTGGGGACTAATCTCGAACAACAGGTTCTTGCGTCACTTCGGCGAGGCGACCTTGAACAGTTGCATGAGATCGTCAAACAATGGGCGCAACATATTCGCAATTCCGAAATTTCGCCGGCCACCGACGGACTGCACCCCTACCTGCGGGCGGGGCGTCCGTGTCTACCTGAGCAGTTTATCGATGCTGGATTTGGCAACTTCGTTGCTATCGAGGGAGCGATCGTCCAGGTAGATACCGAGTGGCGTGCCACCGGCGGCGTGGACACCGACCTCGCAGCAACTCGTTCCCTTTGGAACCTGGCCGAAGTGATTGTTCGGTCTAATGTTGCGCACCCCTGGGAAATCTCGGAGACGATTGATGAGCTCACCGTACGTCTGGCATCGGTAGCTGGATTTGCCATAAGCGCCGACGATCTGGGACGGTGGCGCCTCGCCGAGGCTGCGTTCGCTTCGCTTGTTACCGGCGACAGCGCCGACGATGTCGCCGAGACGTTGGTCAAGGTTGGCTCGGTAAGTCGAGCCCATCACCAAGACCTTCCTGGCCTATCTATTACCGACGCGGCGGCTCACATTAGCGACCTTGAGCGGCGTCTGGCAGCCGAGAAATCACGTTCTGCCGAACTTGTCCGAGTGCTCACGGTTTTCCAGAAATTGAGCAAAATCCCCGGAGCGGGAGCGGCCCGGGCAGCGGTTCGAAGACTTCGGAATCGCTAACGTAGCACCCAGTATTTGCAGGTCTCATCGGTATCCACTAGTTGATACCCGGCTGCGGCAATCGTGTTGGCGAGTGCGTCGTCGTTCTTGGCACTTTGACAGATGGCAACTACCTGAAGATCGGCCAAGGCCTGATCGACGACGCCTGGAGGTGTGTCACCTAAACCGCCAGACAAGATACGCGTAAGTTGATCTCGTGTTGGCGCATAGAAGGCATCATCAAAGGTCTTGCCGGTGACGTATTGCCATCGAGCATTGATGGGGTACACATTGTGACTGAGTACCGCAATGGGGTAACCCAACGCCTGTGGGGCTGCGACCGTGCCGCCGCCGGGGGCCAAGTCCATAAGACGTTGCGCAGAATTGCTTTCGGTTGGAATATCGAGCCCGGGGGGCCAAACAAGTTGGGCGTCTTGATTGTCCTGGGATAGCACCGGGGTACCCGTGATTAACATGATGGCCGATGCGGCGATGGCTACCCCGCCGAGGTGCCAGGAGGTAAAGCGGTCGCTGAGTGCGCCGAAAGCGACGGGCCACTGGGTAGCAAGCAAACCCACAGCGGCTGGCACAGGCAAGATCCACGCCATACGCCACGAGACTGAGTCGACGTTGGTGAGATCGTCAAGCGTGTCAAGAACCCCGGGAATCCAAGCGACAAGAACGGCAAGCGGGGCCAACAAGAACAAGAGACGCATCTCGGCGTTGTCCAACACGACCCAGGCCAACATGACCGCGGCAAGGGCGATGAAGAGGGCTATTCCGGTGCCAAAAACGAAGTAGACCTGTTCGGCTGGGTCGATGCGCGGTGACCCGATTCGTCCGAGCGAGATTAGGGCAAGTGGAGCCGTGTTGAGCGCGGGCTGTGTAGCGGCTCGCAGTGTTGCAATGGCCGCGACAAACAAAGGCATTAGCGCCAGCAAGACCATGGGTACTCGTTGCAATTTCTGAGCATATGAAGCTGATGCCAGCGTCGCCACGATTACGACCACAGGCGCCACGAACATCGACGAACTTGTCAGTCCGATAGCCGCCGTCGAACAAGCAAATAGCAAGGCAAGGTCGCGGCGATGCCCATGGCGCCCCCATCGAACGCCGAAGTGCCACAACGACGGCACGATGACCATCAAGAACACGGCTTTGCCTTGCCAGGCTCGGCCAAAATGAAAATTGCCGAACGAGGCGTGAGACGCTCCATCAAGAACGATAAACACCATGGCTGCTACCAAAGCGCCCAATGGGGCCCGTGCACCAACCGTGCGTAGAAACCGCCATAGCGCAAGCACAGCAAGAGCGCTTACGAGTGGGGCAAACAGTAAATAGGTGGTGGTTGCCGCGGACACCGGCAACATGGCGGCAACTGTGCCGATCATGGCCTCGATGCTTGACTGGGGGCCAGGTGGCCGTTGAAAACGAAATACCTCGTCGCTAAAGATTGTGTCGCGAGTCGGAAATTCGCCGTTGTCGTGTTCGACGTGGGTTGACCGATTGACGAGGAGGGCATCATCCTCATCGGGGCGCTGCAGCACCATCGAGAGCAGCGCCATAGCCAAGGCAACAAGTACCACTAGCCAAACAGTTCGCGCTGGATTCGATGGGGCTGAATGCCGCTCAGCAGAAACCTGGTGAGGTGGTGCATCTGATTCGCGCCGTAAAAGAGTGACCGCCGTCGCTAAAGGAAGAAAGAGTAGGGACCACGTAAGCCACCACCAACTTCCCGAAATGGTCAGCGCAGCGACCAGAGCACAGCCAACAACAACAACACCCGCGAGTGCTAGAAAGCGACGGTCAAATCCGACGGATTGTTGCACGGCAGGATTGGTAGACCCCTTGCGAAGACGAGACGTAATCCCCGCAGTTGCCCCACAAACGGCTACCCACAGGAAGAAGGTGACGTTGCGGTGAAGGCCAAATGCAACAGCGATGTGGAACAACGCCGTCCAAAGTGCCAACGCAACGATGAACGCGCTTACAACAATGTCGAGGTGGCGAGGCGCGAGTCGCCCACTAGCGCGGTCAAGAGATGAGGCTTGCATCAAGTATCCATAATGCCCGACAAGTTGGCATGTTCGCTGCACCCCGGGGCGGTAGTCTCGCGGCGATGGATGCAATCAAAGTAGTAATTATCGGTGGTGGCCCTGGCGGAAATGCTTGTGCCACTACGGCGGCTCGCTTAGGCGCGCAGGTAACCATGATCGAACGCGACGTTGTTGGCGGGGCGGCGCATCTGTGGGATTGCATCCCATCGAAGTCAATGATCGCTACGGGCGGCGCAATATCGTTCTTGTCGCGAACCCAGGGCATGGGTCTTGCCGATGTCATTCCAGCGGTCGATCTTGTCGCCCTAAAGGAACGGCTTGACCACATCAAGGACCGGCTGCGCAATCAAATGGAAAACCTCCTCGAAAGCCAGGGAGTCCACTTGGTTACCGGCAGTGGACGCATTGATGGTCCGCATCGCGTCATCGCCGATACCGCTGAAGGCGAATTGATTTTTGAAGCCGACTTTGTCGTGATCTGTACCGGAAGTCGCCCCCGTATCCCTGATTGGGTTGATCCCGACGGCGACAGGGTGCTTACAACCCGAGACGCCTATCCGCCGCGTGAAATGCCGACACACCTTGTGGTTGTTGGTTCAGGTGTTACGGGCGTGGAGTTCGTGCACATGTTTAAGTCCTTCGGTGCCGAGGTGTCGTTGGTCGTGAGTCGTCAACATGTTTTGCCTCAAAAAGATCCCGAGGTTGCCGCTGCTCTCGAAGCCGATTTCGTACGCCGAAATGTCCGGCTGTACAAAGGGGCGCGTGCCACAGCTATCGAGCGGACTACCGAAGGCGTTCAGGTCATGTGCGACGATGGGCGCATTGTCGAAGGAAGCCATGTGCTGCTTGCCATTGGATCGATTCCGAATAGCGAGACACTGGGTCTCGAGACAATCGGGCTAGAAACAAAGTGGGGTTACATTCCCAACGATCACAACTGCAAAAGCGAAGTCGATTGGGTTTATGCGGCCGGCGATGTGTCCGGCAAGCTGCCTTTGTCCTCGGTGGCGACCATGCAAGGCCGCAAGATTGCGGAACACGCTCTCGGCTTGCACCGCGAGCGCTCCCATACCCATATCGACTACGACAAGGCCGCGTCGGCGATTTTCACCGAACCCGAAATCGCCGATGTTGGTTTGGCCGAAGCAGATGCTTTCGCGGAGGGTCGCAAGATCCGAGTAACGAAGGTGCCGTTCTCCATTTCAGCCAAAGCGCTTATTAATGATGATCCGCGCGGCTTTGTGAAAATTGTTTCCGATCCCGCAACGGGGGTTGTGCTGGGTGGATCAATCGTGGGCCGTCATGCTGCTGAACTAATCTCCGTTCTGGCGCTGGCTGTGACCGCTGGCCTGACGGTCAATCACATCCACGAGACGCTCATGGTGCATCCTTCGCTGGCAGAAGTCTTGGCCGAAGCTGCTGAATAGCGCAGTTTGGTTTGCCCTAGGCCGACCTGGTCGGCAACCCTAGGGGTGTACCAAGAGCCCCAGATGGAGATCCAATGAAGTTAGCCATGGCTATGAGCTACAACGGCAACCCGCGCGATGCCGCGCAGGAAGCCCAAGATCTCGAGGCGGCCGGAGTTGACCTGATCTGGGTCCCCGAGTTGTATGGCTTCGATGCCATTAGTGCCTTGGGGTTTCTTGCCGCAAAGACCAGCACGATGCAACTCATGTCGGGCATCTTGCCGATCTACTCGCGCACCCCAACGCTTACGGCGATGACCGCCGCCGGACTCGATGCTTTGTCCGAGGGACGTTTTAATTTGGGCCTCGGTGTCTCGGGGCCGCAGGTAATCGAAGGTTGGCATGGAGTGAAGTTCGATGCACCCATCGGACGCACCCGCGAGATTATGGACATCTGCCGACAGGTCTGGCGTCGTGAGAAGGTAACCATCGACGGCAAGTACTACACGTTGCCGCTCCCCGCGGACCAAGGCACCGGCCTCGGCAAACCGCTCAAGATGATCAACCACATGGTCCGCCCCGATATCCCGATTTATCTGGCCAGTCTGGGCCCGAAGAATGTGGAACTTACCGCTGAGGCGGCCACCGGCTGGCTTCCTATCTTCTTCCACCCTGATAAGGCCATGGACATTTGGGGCGACTCCCTCGAAAAGGGCATGGCGAAGCGCGATGCCTCACTCGGGCCTCTCGAGATGATTGCTGGTGGCACGCTTTCGATCTGTGATGCGGACACCGCACAACGACTGCGCGACCAGCAACGCGGAATCACTGCGCTCTATGTCGGTGGCATGGGGGCCAAGGGCAAGAATTTCTACAACGACATCTTCTGCCGCTATGGCTACGAAGAACAGGCCACCAAGATTCAGGAGTTGTATCTTTCCGGTCGGCGCGAGGAAGCCGAAGCACTCATTCCTGACGACTTCTTAGCCGCGACGCAGTTGGTTGGTGACGAGGGATTCGTCCGTGATCGCATCGAGTCGTACCGGGCAGCGGGCGTCACCTGGTTGCAGGTGCACCCAGTCGGTGAAAATCGTGTCGAGATGCTCGACAAGGTCAAAGGTTGGGCTGCCTGATGAACCTTCGGATCGCCGACCTGTTCAACCTCGATGGCAAGGTCGCTGTGGTTACGGGCGGCTCGCGTGGCATTGGTTACATGATCGCGAATGGTCTGGTGGCCAACGGCGTAAAGGTATTCATAACCTCGCGCAAGGCCGAGGCATGCGATGCCGCGGCGCTCGAGTTGGGCGAATTATGTACGTCAGTCCCCGCGGACCTTACAACCGCGAACGGTATCGAAACGTTGCGTGGCGCCGTTGCGGCGGAACACGATGCATTGCACATCTTGGTTAACAACGCTGGAGCGACGTGGGGAGCACCTATCGACGAATTTCCCAAAATTGGGTTCGACAAGATTCTCGATATCAACGTCAAGGCGCCTTTCATGGTGACCCAAGCCTTCTTGCCCCTCTTGCGAGCAGCGGGAGATAAGGTCGATCCCGCCCGCGTTGTGATGGTGGGCTCTATTGACGGCCTGCGTGCGTCGCCGATGCCGACGTTCTCCTACTCGGCTTCTAAGGCAGGACTCCATCACATGGGACGCCAGATGGCCCATGCCATGGTCGACGACCACATCACGGTCAATTGCATTGCTCCAGGACCATTTGAGTCCAACATGATGGCGTTTGCCTTAAATGACGAAGAAATGCGCGCCGCGATTGAGGACGAAGTGCCCCGCAAGCGCATCGGTACACCCGAAGATGTGGCCGGAACGGTGATTTATCTCGCCAGTAGAGCCGGCGCTTACATCACCGGAACAGTCATTCCGATCGACGGCGGTATATCTACGAAGTAAGCAACGCTCCGGACGAAACATCCGGAGCGCCTACTGTTAGTCGTTGCTTTGCATGTGCGAGCGGCGCGCTTTACGGTTGGGCCGGCCACCAGGGCCGGAGGACTGGTTGGCCGTGCGGTTGCTGTTCTTACCGCCACCAGAGCTCGAAGGCCGACTGCTGGATCCCGTCGAACGTTTGCCACGCTCGCCGCCGTCGTAGCGATCGGATCGGTTGCGGTCGCCACGCGTTGGGCGATCGCTACGTTCGGAACGCTCACGACCTTCTGGTCGCTGGCCCCCGGACGCGGATCGTTCAGGTCTGCTGGCGTTGCTCGACTCGTTTCGGCCGTAGCGTCGTGGCTGTTCTGAGCGGCCGCGACTATCGGATTGTCCGTCGCGGTCATAACGGCTGGATCGTTCCGGCCGTCCGCTGGCTTGGGAGTCACTTCGTTCATATCGAGTGGATCGCTCGGAACGCCCGCTGTTGCTCGATGCGGTGCGGTCGTCGCGAGAGGGACGGTCGTCACGGGTGGAACGCTCGTCACGATCGTTGCGGCTGTGACTCTTGTTCTTGGGGCCGCGGTAGTTGTTGCTGCCACGGTCGTCGCGGCGACCATTGCGTCCAGATCCACCTTGTCGACCTTGTCGGCCTTGACCGTTGTCGCCGTATTTCTCCTGGCGGCGTTGAGCAGGGCTCTTCGCTACCAGCTCAGGCGGCTTACCGGGGGTGTGTTCTAACAGTGCATTGACGTTGGGCTCGGTAAATGGTTCGTCCAAACCGGCCTTGTTCTGGAGTTTGCGCATATCTTTCAGTTGGGCGCCTTGCACGAACGAAACCACGACACCGCCGAGGCCAGCGCGAGCGGTTCGTCCGGAGCGGTGGACGTAGTCCTTGTGATCAGCAGGGGGGTCGAAGTGCACAACGGAGGCAACGGCATCGACGTGGATACCGCGGGCGGCCACATCGGTAGCGACAAGGACTTGCGCCTGGTTGCCGGTGAACTCGTCGAGGGCGCGGGTGCGTTGTCCTTGACTACGACCACCGTGAATAGCCACGGCCTTTACGCCAAGTTTCACGAGACGCTTAGCCAGGCGATCTGACCCATGCCGAGTGCGGCAAAAAACGATCGTTGGCCACGCGGCATTGACGATGTCGGCGGTGAGTTGTGTGCGTTCGTCTTGGCTTGTCTTCCAGAACGCGTGGTGGGCCACGGTAATGTCCGGGGTCGCTTCACCGATTTCGTGTTTGACCGGGTTGTTTTGATAGTCGCGAGTCAACTTGGCCACGTCACCGTCTAGGGTGGCCGAGAAAAGTAGGGTTTGGCGGTTGCGGTCGCACTTGTCGAGCAGGCGGCGTACGGCGGGCATGAAGCCCATGTCGGCCATACGGTCGGCTTCGTCGAGCACGACTTTGTTGACATCGGAAAGGCTGACGTCGCCGCGTTCGATGAGGTCTTCGAGGCGACCGGGGCAGGCTACGAGAATGTCGACGCCACGTCGGAGGTCCTTTAGCTGCGGACCGTAGCCAACGCCGCCATAGACCACGCTGACGCGAACTCGACCAGCGAATGTGCGGAGTTCTTTACTGATTTGATCTGCCAATTCTCGGGTGGGGGCCAAGATGAGGGCTTTGGGTGCTTTGGGGTGAGCAACCTCGACACTGGCAACCAAGGGGATGCCGAAGGCGAGCGTCTTGCCCGAGCCGGTTGGGGCCCGGCCAAGAACGTCGCGACCATCGAGGGAATCCTTGATAGTGGCAACTTGAATTTCGAATGGTTCGGTGATGTCGCGCGCAGCGAGTGCATCAACGATGTCGGAGGGGACGCCAAGGGAGGCGAAGGTGGTAGTCATAATGGGTTTTCCTAGCGCGCGTTGCGCGCGGTGTTTCAGGGGGGAGACATCTCACATTTCGGTGAGAAAGGGTTTGGATTCTTGTGGGGATGGTTCGCATCAGCCGAAGAATCTAAAGCCAGTCTGCAAACCCACCATTCGGAAAACCCGAAAGGAGCAGATAGGAGTGTAGCGGGGGAGTGGCTGCGGACAAGGGACTGTGCCTACCGTCACACCAGCGATCACACCAGCAACCCCTTAGCCCCAACCCCTAACCCCCAACCCCTTCTCAATCTCGTTCTCGGTGTGTCAGAGATGCGCAGCGCATCTCTGACACACCGAGAACGAACTACCACGTGACGTTTTGGCAGCCCTCGTGGGTATCGGGTTCGATCTGGAACGTTCCGTGAGTGATCTGATAATGCTGAGCCAGCAAGGCTCGGGCCTGATCTAGTACGCCGTGGGTGTCTGCCGATGACGTCGTAACGAGGTGCGCGGATGCTGCGTCCATTTCCGAAGTCAATGTCCAAACATGCAAGTCGTGAACGTCGACCACACCCTCTATTGATTCGAGGCGCATCAAGAGATCGCCCAGGTCGATATGGGCGGGAGCAGCCTGCAGCAAAATCCGGACGGCCCGCTGGCCAAGGCGCCATGTGCGGGGCAAGATCCAAATGCCGATCAGTGTTGCAATGAGTGGGTCGACCCAAGTCCACCCAACCGTAATGAGCAAGAGGCCAGCAATTATTACCCCGGCCGAGCCCACGGTGTCGGCCAGGACTTCCAAATAGGCACCCTCGACATTGAGTGATTCTTTGGCGCCTTCCCTCAAAAGAAGGAAGGCGATGATGTTGACCAGAAATCCTAAGGTGGCCACGATTAACATCGGTGTACCGAGAACTTCCGGTTCATCGAAAATTCGGGTTGTCGCCTCGTAGAGCACCCAAATCGCTACCGCGAACAACAACAAGGCGTTGACAAAGGCCGCTAAAATCTCGAGCCGGTAGAGGCCAAACGTATGACCGGACGCGTTGGCGTCTTTGGTTTCGAAGCGAGCAGCCAGTTGGATTGCGGCCAGGGCCATACCAAGGCCGATGACGTCGGTGAGCATGTGGCCAGCATCGGATAGCAACGCCAGGGAATTGGTAGCGAAACCTGCGACGGCCTCAACGACGAAGAACGTTCCGATTAGGACGAAGGCGTACGTGAGCGGTCGAACATGTCGAGCGCCAGCGGTGGCCAACGATGGTCCGTGACTATGCCCGTCACTATGGTCGTGTCCCATTAGCTCTGGTCGGTTCCGTGGGAGAGGTGCTCCCGGCACAGATCCAACATCATGCGGACGTGGGTGTCATCGAGTCGGTAGTAGATGTTTCGGCCATCGCGGCGATTGCGGACGACGCCGGCGGACCGTAAGAGCCGCAGAGCTTGCGAGACTTTCGTCTCGGTCGTTGTAACTGTCGAGGCGATATCGCAGACGCAAAGTTCGCCCGCCTCAAGAATCGCGTACAGGATGCGGACTCGCGTCGGGTCTCCTAATAGTCGGAAGAGTCCCGCAAGATCGGCAGCCTCGTCTAACGAGACGGCACTAGGGGAGAGGTTCGGGTTCGGCTTGTTGGATTCGTGCGGCGTTTCACACTGCTCGTCTGGGATGCGCCTTGACTGGTGTGCAGCGTCGGAAGCCTTGGATGTTGATACCTGCATAGGTATGAAGGTATTGTGGAATGTTTCACATGTCAACAGGACGCTGCGGATTGTTGGCAAATTGATCGTTCCCGGACCATTGTTTCGTTCTGGGTGTACTGGCAGTGCGGAACGCACTGCCAGTACACCCAGAACTAGAAAATGTGGGGAAGGAAGCGCCCCGTCCGGGCCATATAGGTCCGATAGTCCGGGTATGCCTCGGTCAGTTGCTGTTCTTCCCAAGCCGCCTTGCTATTGAAGAAAATAAACGTGGCGACCGCCAGGGCGAGGGTAACCCAACTGCCGGAGCGAATAGTGATTCCCATCACGATCAATAACACCCCGGTGTAGATCGGGTGCCGGGCCAATCGGTACATGCCACCAGTCGATAGTTGGCCGTCGCCAATCGGGACCGGCGTGGGGGTCAATGAGCGGCCGAGATTGACCGCGGCCAAGACCCCAATAACTACTCCGGTACCAAAGAGCGCCAACCCTGTGTATTCCACCCACCGAGGCGTTGGCCATGCGTCTGCACCGGGCAGTAGGACCAGCGTGATCAGCAGAACCGCCTGTACAGCGACGAATAGCCAACCCTTCGTCTTCGTAATCATGGATGGGCCACCATTAGGGCATCGTACCGAACCCGGCGAATAGGTTTACGGGTTGCCAGGTTCTATCGACTTGGGGCTAGTGCGCGCTGACGTGTCCGGTGGTGCGCATGTGAAGGTGTTCCGCATGACGGTTCAGACCAATAAGTACAGCATCAATATCGCGGTCGGCGAACTTCGCAACCACAGCATCGAGAGCGGCTACTGCTGAGGTATCCCAGATTCGAGCTTCGCTTAGATCAATCTCGACTCGCTTGACCTTCACAGAGTCGTAGTGAAATGCCCCAACCAGTTGGTTCGTTGAGGCAAAGAACAGTTCCCCGGTGACCGCGTAAAGTCGCTCCGTGTTGTCGGGGTCGACCACGCTAGTGACCTTGACAATTCCCGACACATGCCGGGCGAAGAAGATAGCGGAGAGCACTACTCCAGCGCCGACGCCGTAGGCAAGATTGTGGGTGATTACCACAATTCCAACCGTCGCAGTCATTACGGCAGTCTCCGTTCGGGGGGTGTGCTTGAGCGTAGGTATTTTGACGCTGCGCCAGTTGAACGTCCCGATCGCCACCATGATCATGACCGCGACTAGTGCAGCCATCGGGATCTGGGCAACGAGGTCGCCAAGACCTATTACCATGATTAGGAGGAAAACTCCTGAGGCGAGCGTCGACAGTCGACCGCGGCCGCCGGTGCGATAGTTGATCATCGACTGACCAATCATGGCGCACCCGGCCATACCACCAAAAAATCCTGTGGCGATGTTGGCGACGCCTTGGCCGCGTGATTCGAGGTTCTTGTCTGATCGAGTGTCAGTGAGGTCATCAAGTAACTGGGCAGTGAGCAGCGATTCGAGAATGCCCACCAACGCCAAGGTAATTGAATACGGGAGGATGATCTTCAGCGTTTCAAATGTGAACGGAACATCAGGAAGACTCAGACCAGGAAGAGCGTCCGGCAGTTCGCCCATGTCGCCGACAGTCGGAAGGGCAAGGTTCCAGGTCATTGCCGCGGCAGCCAGCAACACGATTGCAACCAATGGTGAGGGGATGGCCTTGGTGAGGCGCGGTAAGCCGTAGATCACAAACAGACCAATAGCGATGAAGGCCAGGTTTAGTGGCAGTTGATCGCTGTCGACGCCGTCATCGGTAAGAAAGATGTGCGGGATCTGGGCCAAGAAGATCAAGATGGCCAGCGCATTGACAAATCCGACCATGACGGTTCGGGGGACGAAGCGCATGAGTTCGCCAATTCCCAACCAACCAAACCCCATTTGGAGAACCCCGGCCAAAATGGTGGCCGCAAACAAAAACGCCACCCCGTGTTCTTCGACCAGCGGCACAATGACGAGCGCCATGGCGCCGGTGGCTGCCGAGATCATGCCGGATCGCCCACCGGCAAATGCGATAATTATGGCAATAGAGAATGATGCGTAGAGTCCGACTTTGGGGTCGACGCCGGCGATGATCGAGAACGAAATCGCCTCAGGAATGAGTGCAAGCGCTACGACGAGGCCCGATAGGACGTCGGCGCGAGGGTTAGCAAACCACTCGTCGCGCAGTGCGGTAAAGCGCGAGGGCGCGGCCGGGGAAACGAGTTGAGCAGAGTTCATGTAGAGACTTACGTGGGGGGAATTGGGAGCGATAGATAATCGCACCGCGCAATCCCGCCATGAACGGAGGTCCGCGCCAGCGCACCACGATACGCGCAAAACAGGCTGCTGCAACGGTGAACTTCGTCATAGTGACTGCTTTGCCGGACTACTCGCTCCGGAAAATAGCAAAAGCGCTGGTCAGGCATTTGTCATGTCTGGCCAGCGCTCGCTTGTGTGTACGCCCCCTGGGACTTGAACCCAGAACCTGCAGATTAAGAGTCTGATGCTCTGCCAATTGAGCTAGAGGCGCATATGTGTCATCCAGACTAACCAAGGATTAGTCGGATGAGTTGGGGTGACCGACGGGATTTGAACCCGCGACATTCGCGACCACAACGCGATGCTCTAACCGGACTGAGCTACGATCACCAAGAATTCTCAAGCATAGAGCAACCGATACCAGTAGCCACCCGAATATTTGTCGCCTCGCCTGCGTTTCAGACGTACGCTTGGCATCTTGCGCACGTAGCTCAGCTGGATAGAGCATCGGACTTCTAATCCGACGGTCGCAGGTTCGAATCCTGCCGTGCGCGCTTCTGTT
>CAXMUI010000102.1:0-5748 GCA_964196475.1 uncultured Acidimicrobiia bacterium | reverse complement strand
CGAGCCGATGTCGGTATCGCCATCGGCGCTGGCACAGATGTTGCCATTGAATCCGCGGGTGTGGTGTTGGTCTCCAGCGACCCACGCGGGGTTACCGGCATCATCGATTTGTCCGTAGCGACCTACACCAAGATGATTCAGAACCTGGTGTGGGCAACCTCCTACAACCTATTGGCCATCCCCATCGCCGCTGGAGCGTTCGCCTTCGTCGGACTCAGTCTTCCCCCTGCCGCCGCAGCGGTGGCAATGAGCGCCTCGACCATGATCGTCGCCGCCAACGCCCAACTACTCCGGCGTCTCGATCTCCGCCCCGAACCGCTCCCGGTGGAGGTTCGCTGACGCAAAACCCTGCCCGCGAAAGTGTGGGAAGTGCTCGACAAATTTGGCGATATCGCCGAGGACCTGCAACGAGAGAGCGAACGCCTCGCCGCAAGCTGAAACTGGGCGGCTAGTTGATCTGGCCGACGACGGTCTTGGGCGTGAAGGTGGCGATCAGTCGTTTTTCGTCAATCATTGCCTTGCGATATTCAGCCCAGTCGGAATGAGGTGCCCCACTAGTCGCTTCGAAATAGGCGACGAGCGCATCCGATGTCTGGTCATCGGGAGTTTGTGTCGTGGGTGACAGTTCTACGGTCCCGTCGAAGGATAGGTAGGACCAACTCGAAGGGTCGGTCAGGTGGAGGACGACTCGGGGGTCGTTGCGCATATTGCGGGTCTTGGCTCGATCGTCGGTAATCGAGATTACGAACGTGTTGTCCTTAACCGCGTAGACGATGTCGGAGGATTGGGGTCTGCCATCGGCGCGAATCGTGATGAGAACGCCGGGTTTCCGGCTCCGAGCCCAGTCGAATGCGTGGGTCATTTCCATAAAGATTTATCCTTCGTCGTCGTTCCATTGGTAGGCATGCCTACCCCGGGCGTAATTAGCGCGGCTGCGTGATCGCCGCGCCCATCATTGCAAAGAAGGCACCGGCATTGTTTTTCCCGTCGATAATTTCCACATGGCGGGCAATGAACTCCTCGGGCGGCAGCAATCCTTCTGCGACATCAAGGAAAGCCCCATAGCCGGTCTGGACCACAAGATCGGTGGGCAGGGAAGCATCGCCGTATCGAATTTCGAGGGAGTCGCTGGCGGACACGATTGTCATGACGTCGTCGTCAATGTGGAGTCGAACGGTGAGGTCGGGCCGATCGGCGACGGCCCCGAGCAGAACCTTCAGCGGGAGCACCATGGTGCGGAGGTTGCCGGGTTCTCGCGGATCCGGAGTCCGGTCGAGCGTCCCGCCGAAGCGGGCGAGTTCCCATAGGATCCGGTCGGTTCCGCGGCCGAGTTCGGTGAGTTCGTAGGCCGTACTTCCGTTGGGCTTGTAAATGAGGCCGCTGGTGACCATTTCGGAGAGACGGGTGCTGAGCAGGTTGGTGGCGATGCCGAGACCTTCGTGCAGTTCCTGGTATCGAGCCGGCCCGGCGTGGAGATCGCGCAGTATGAGCAGCGCCCATCGATCGCCAACGGCGTCAAGCGACCGGGCAATCGGGCAGAGCAGGTCGTAGTGGCGTTTGGCTGTCATAAATCCTCCGTTTTCAAATTGTACTTGCAAATTTCAAGTTATGTAAGCGCTTTCGTTATGTAATTACATCCCAATCGAGGGAGAAATCGATCAGATGTCGGCCATCACCCCGCTCCTGGAACCGAACAAGGTGTTCGCCCGCACCGAGCGCCGTAAACCTCGAAGCCCGTATGCTCCACCCATGAGGGATCTCGAGCTCAGGTCTTTGATCTATCAACAGATCGTGAACACTGGAACGGTTCCGCTCCGCAGCGAGCTTCGCACTTCGACCGATGACCCTGACGCCCTCGACGACCAGTTACGCCGCCTGCACGATGCACACATGATCGTTCTCGACGACCGGTCAAACCGTCTCGGCGAGATCCGCATGGCGCTTCCCTTCTCCGCCGAACCGACGAATTTCCGAGTTGAAACCCAACGGGGCGGTTGGTATGCGAACTGCGCCTGGGACACGCTTGCTATTGCAGCGGCCCTCCATGAGAACGCTCACATCACCTCGACTTGGAGCGACACCGGCGAGGTGCTCGAAATGAACGTCGTCGACCGTCAACTCGATAGAACCGATGGATTCATCCATTTCCAGGTTCCTGCTCGGCATTGGTGGGACGACATCGTTGAGAGTTGAGGAACCATCACGTTCCTTCGGTCGAAGGAAAATGGGACCAGCACCGGTCGAAGTGTGCCGCTGAACGACATGTGGAATCTTTCTCACCCTTGGTACGGCGATCGTCTTGCCCTTACTTACCGGCCGAAGACCGCACCAGAACTTCAACGAATCCTTGACGACGCAGGACTCAACGACGCCTTCTGGGCACTGTGAAACTTCCGGCGTTTCTTCTGAGCAAAACCGGCATTTGGCACACCGTAGTATCGTCTCGGATATGACGATCGACCATCGTGAGCACACGTTGCTGACGAGCCGTCGAACCTGGGCTAATCGCAGCACGATCGGAATCTCGGTCGCTGCTGCTTGGTTCATCATCGTCTTGTTGATCGGCCCGCAAGGAGACCTCACCGCGTCGGCAAGTCGGATGCTGGCGATCGTCGGGTTGCCCGCAGGTTTCGAGGCTCCGGTCTATCAGAGCATCTTTGCCACGCTGGCCAGTCCGGTGCTGAGGTGGGATATGACATCGTTGCCGGTGTTGAGCACCCCTGGCCTATAGCCGAAATCGTGCACCAACACCATGAGCGCCTCGACGGGTCGG
Source organism: uncultured Acidimicrobiia bacterium (assembly GCA_964196475.1). Classification (GTDB taxonomy): domain Bacteria; phylum Actinomycetota; class Acidimicrobiia; order Acidimicrobiales; family JAHEJN01; genus CAWKZT01. Next base: position 2,975 of record CAXMUI010000102.1, on the reverse strand, counting down.
GATACCCGAACGGCCTGAAAGCAACGGAATAGTGTTGGAAGCACAGATCGTCTGCGTCGCCGATGTAGTGGAGGCAATGACCGCACGACGCCCGTATCGGGAGGCGTTGGGAATCGAAGCAGCTTTGGACGAGATCACAAGGAATAGCGGCACTCTGTACAACGCGGATGTCGTGGATATTTGCGTGCGTCTGTTCCATGAGGAACATTTCCAATTCACCAACGAGTAACGCTCTTAGCAACCGGCGACACGGGCGCTGCTCAAGACACCGAGCATTAAGAGAAGCCCATGTCGGTCCCTCGTTATTGGTCGAGCGTGCTGATCAGATCGCCGACGGTGTGCTGGTTCTCAAGGGGGTGTCGGAGGGGCTTGGTGTCAATGAGCCGGTAGTGTTTTCGACGGCCAACTCGCTCACTGGCAATATACCCTTCCGTCTCTAGCTCGCCAATGATCCGCTGGACCGCTCCAACCGTGACACCTACTGCGAAGGCAATGTCAATCTGCCTGGCATCAGGATTGCGACTGATCGCAATCAACACATGAGCGTGGTTCGTAAGAAACGTCCAGGAGGGAAGATCTGGTTCGGGTGCCGTCAGCATAGTCATCATATTAGTCATACTAGAAGTAGTCATCAAATTACCTGTATTCGAACACCGATACCAGAGACTTCGTTCTGTCGACCCTCGGGCGTGGGCTCCGTGGACACTCAACCTCAGCTAACTACTTGACCGGTCTGCGCAAGACATGATCATCGTGGCGTTCGATGGCGACCAGTGCCCACATTGGGCCAAGGAAAATTGCTATGGGTGCCCACGCGAACCGGGATTCACCCGGCTGGCGCCAGAACATGCTTAAGACGACGCCTAGCGCCATCCATGCCAGCGTGATCATGAGTGAAATCATTGTGGAATGCCTTTCCTAAGGTGGGGTCTCGGGGGCGCGAGGAGCGTTCTTGGAGCGGTCGGGTCTTCAAGCTGAGCTCCGGCGGGGTGGCGGACGCGGGACCTGCTGGGACCTCTTTTTCTGTCTCGTTCTGGCGGCGCGGGCGGCGATTGTGAACATCATGGCGCTGTCCCATCCGGTTGATTTCGGGTTGGCTTGACTGATGCGGTCTGTCGGTTCATTGTTTTCATCATCACACCTCCTAAAATACATGTTATTTGATATCGGTATTTTGTCAATGGTTATTTTTGAGTGAGTAGACTTCACTGGTTGGATGCCTGTGTCGCCGTTGCCGAGACACCGCTATTCCGACGGTCAGAATGGTCAGCGGCATCACAAAGGCGGTGAGCACGAGCGCAAACGGGTCAGAGGCACGGTGACCAGTGCCATCGAGAACCAGGAAGGTCACATAGGCCAAGTAGTAGCCTACGAAGACTCCACCTTCCCATCGGTTGAGTTTGTTGTCCCAGAAGACGATAGGCAAGCACGCGATCGCTGCCGCGACCATGATCGGCAGATCAAGTTTGACGGCGTCGGTTCCGATGGCGATCCCACCTGGGGCGATCACACTGCTCACGCCGAGAACCAGCAAGATGTTGAAGATATTGGACCCGACGGCATTACCCACCGCCAGATCGCGGCGACCGCCCAGGGCAGCAATCACGGTTGTGACCATCTCGGGTGCTGAGGTCCCTAACGCAACAATGGTGAGTCCCACAATCAATTCCGGCACGCCGAGCGCTGTTGCGATCTCTTCTGCTCCAGTGACCACAAATCGAGCAGTAATTGCCAAGCCAACGATGCCGATGACAAGCAGACCGACCAGCCGACCGATTCCGTTGCCACCGGCATCGGCATCGGCATCGGTTGAATCAGGCTCTTTCTGGTCCCTCACATTGGCCCTAGGGGCGGAGCGAAGCGTCCAGGTGACAAAGGCAACGACTCCGATGAACAAGATGATTCCGTCCACGCGACTGAGTTGATTGTCCAGGGACATAACCAACAGCGCAACCGAAGCGGCGATCATGATGGGGATGTCGATACGCACGACGCGGTTTGTGACATGAATCGTGCCAAACAGGGCAGCAATCCCAAGCACGAGGAGCACGTTGGCGATGTTGGATCCGATGACCGAGCCCACGGCGAGCGGCGTGTCATCCGCCGCCACCGCCTGCAGAACGACGGCCAGTTCGGGAGCGCTTGTGCCGGCGGCCACGATGGTTAGCCCGGTGACCATAGGGGTCAGACCGAACTGAGCCCCGAGCTTGGATGCACCATTCACAACGAGGTGCCCGCACAGCAGCAGTCCGGTGAGTCCACCCAGAAACGTCAGTGCAGCCATCATACCATCACCTTATAACCTACTTTTAAATATACCAATTAAATCGCATATATTCTATCCATCCTGTAGAGTGGACACCATGGTTTGGTGGATGCTCGGAGCACATTTCGTTGGGGTGGTAGCGGCCTCGGTCGCTGGCCGTACCTCCATGCGTTCTGGCCTCCTCATGGCAGCCCTCCCTCCCATTGCAACGGCCGTTTGGGCCGGGTCAAGGTTGATAGACAATCACCCACCCGTCGTTCATGAGCTGGTTTGGGTCGACGGCCTCGACTTGGCAATCCGGTTCCGGACCGATTCGCTGGCGTTGATGATGACGTTACTCGTCTCGGGCATCGGGGCCCTGGTGTTTATTTACGCGACCGGTTACTTCTCTCCAACCGCTCGCGGCGGTGTGCGATTTCCTGCCTCGCTGCTGGCGTTCTCGACCTCGATGCTTGGTCTGGTGTTGGCCGATTCTGTCTGGACTCTGTTCATCTTCTGGGAATTGACATCGGTGACATCGTTTCTCCTCGTGGGACATAAGCACACCGACTCCACGGTACGAACCGCTGCCCGACGGGCGCTGCTCATCACCGGCGGCGGCGGACTGGTCCTACTCGCCGGCCTCTTGGTCCTCGCCGACCACGCCCAGACGACCACCCTCACCGGACTAGCACCGATCTCTGGCACTGGAGCGACGGTCGCTGGGGTG
>CAXMUI010000101.1:0-4527 GCA_964196475.1 uncultured Acidimicrobiia bacterium | reverse complement strand
CCACCACTCGCACCGAAGACATCGATCGCGACCAGCCAGTGCTTCTCGAACAACGTGACAGTTCGGGAGAAATCGTTACTCGCTACTATCTGGGTCCTGTTCCAAGCGCGACCGTCGACGGCGAAACGGCCTACCTTCTGGGTTCGGCTGTCGAAACGGCTGACGCCTTCAACTCCAATTTCGAATGGACGATCAACCTCACTATGCACGCCGGCGACGGGGGCATTGGCTTGTTCAATGACATGTCGAGCGAGTGTTACTCCGGCACCGCGGTTTGCCCGTTTACGGGTGTCGATTCGGGCAATTCGCCACGCGGTCGTATGGCCATTGTGCTCGATGGCAACGTGGAGTCCAGCCCGACCATCGGTGTCCCAGCCTTCGAACGCAGTGGCATTCAGATCTCAGGCGCCTTCACCCAGGCCGAGGCCGAGGACACCGCATTAGTGCTTCGTTACGGATCACTTCCCATCCAGCTTGATCAACAGCGAGTGCGCACAGTGTCGTCCAGTCTGGGTAGCGATTCGCTTCGGGCCGGAATCATCTCTGGCATCATCGGACTGACTCTGGTAGCTGCCTACATGATTTGGTACTACCGCATGCTCGGTGTCGCCGCCTTGCTCAGCTTGTTCGTATCCGGTGCCATGTTGTGGATACTGGTTTCGTTCTTCAGCGAGACCGGATTCTTCTTTAGCGGGGTCACCCTCACAATCGCGGGTGTGGTCGGCCTCATTGTCTCAATGGGTGTATCGCTCGACTCCAACGTGGTTTACTTCGAGCACATCAAAGAGGACATCGTCAACGGACGCACCCTCATGTCGGCCGTCGACCGGTCGTTCCCTGTGGCGTACCGCACCATCTTCTGGGCCAACCTGGCTTCGTTGATTGGCGCATTTATCTTGTATGTGCTGACCGTCAGTTCGGTTCGTGAGTTTGCGTTCATGCTGGGCCTCGCATCGATTCTCGACTTAGTGGCCACCTATTTCTTCTTGCGACCACTGGCCAAGATCTTGTCCCGATCCAGCAAGGCTGAACGTAACCCTCGTTGGATGGGCTTACCCAAGGGCAAGGGAGAGGCCACGACATGAGCAACGTACTAAGCCAAGACCCGATCAGCCCGCAAAGCTCGTGGTTCCACCGGGCGTACAACAACGAACTCGACATCAATTTTCACAAGTGGTGGAAACGTGGCGCCATGGTCTCGCTGGCTTTGGTGCTTATATTTGGCGCATCACTGCTGGTACGTGGACTTAACCTCGGCATCGAATTTGAAGGTGGCTTGGTTTGGGAAGTCGAAGCGGACCTAGGAGCTGGTGAAGTACGTGACGCCATGGCCGACATTGGCTTCGGTGACGCCATTATTCAGACAGGCGACGGAACCGTGCAGGTTCGGGCCGAGGTCGCAGCTGATGACGCCACCGTCGGCGCTGAAGTTGCCCGAACGCTCGCCGATTTGGCGGGCACGTCTGCCGACAACGTCAGCTTCAATGACATATCTGCCTCTTGGGGTGATGATGTAACCAATAAGGCCGAAACAGCGCTGGTTGTCTTTCTGATTGCTATTTCGTTTTACCTGTCGTTCCGTACCGAATGGCGTATGGCCGTCGGTGCGTTGGCCGCGCTGGTGCACGACATCTTAATTACCGTCGGCGTGTACTCCCTTTTCCAGTTTGAAGTCACCTCCGCGACAGTTATTGCCTTCCTGACTATTCTTGGTTATTCGTTGTACGACACCTTGGTGGTATTTGACCGCGTCCAAGAGAACGAGGTTCGTCCCTCACTGGCCGGCAAGGTTGGGTACGACGACATTATGAATCTGTCGCTCAACCAGGTCTTCATGCGTTCGGTAAACACGACGATTACGTCCGTGCTACCAGTGTTGATGGTGTTGCTGGTCGGTTCCTTTGGCTTCGGTGCGGTAACGCTCAAAGAGTTCGCTATTGCGCTTGTCATTGGCATGTTGGCGGGTACCTACTCGTCGATGTTCGTGGCCGGGCCTATTGTCAACTGGCTAAAGCGTCGGGAACCACGTTATGCCGCGCTGATTGGCCAGACCGAACGGGTATCACGCAGAGATCTCACGGCGATGGCAGCCTCCACAACGACCCGTCCTCGCAAGAAGCGCGACGAGAACAAGGTCAAGCGCCTCGACACGAAGACTTCCCTGGGTTCGGCCAAACAGACGGCGATTCCGGCCCGACCTCGCAAACAGAAGCGTCGCAAGTAGCGCGTCCAGTCCTCTTAGGCGCTAGTTTCTCTACATGGAAGCGTCGACCGGCAAGCCTCTCGATACCCCCGCCGTCACTGGGCCATGTTTCTTGCGCGATCTTATTCGCGATATCCCTGATTTCCCTAAACCGGGCGTTGTCTTCAAGGACATCACTCCGGTGCTCAGCCATGTTGATTGCTTCCGGTTCGCGGTGGATGCCTTAGCTGATCAATTGTCGGGTCGTGGTTTAGACGCCATTGTTGGCATTGATGCGCGCGGCTTCTTGTTTGCTGCTCCTGTCGCCTATCGCCTGGGGATTTCGCTAGTGCCGGTTCGCAAACCAGGAAAGTTACCTGCCCCGATAAACACCACGAGCTATTCGCTCGAATACGGCGATGCCACACTGGAAATGCACACCGATGCCCTAACCGCCGGCGCTCGGGTGGCCATCATCGATGACGTGTTGGCCACGGGGGGTACCGCTTCCGCAGCCGCCGAACTTGTGGCGCAATCTGGGGCCGAGGTTGTGGCATTCGGATTCTTGTGTGAACTCAAATTTCTCGATGGACACAACGCCATCGGCCCGACAGCCCCCATCCATTCTCTATTGTCCTATGAGTAGCGCATGGTAATTACCGTCGATCGTGTCCTTCCGTGGCGACGCCACAGCGAACCAGCTATTGCCCAACTCGAAGCGCTTGTCGAGACGTTCAAACACCATCATCCGGGTTCGGACCCGACCATGATCGAATTGGCCCACCGAACGGCAGCCGATGCCCACGCAGGCCAGCTGCGTAAGAGCGGTGAGCCCTACATTGGACACCCAATCGCGGTGGCCAACATTGTGGCTGGCATCGGACTCGACGACGTCACTATTTCTGCTGCGCTGCTCCACGATGCCGTCGAAGACACCTCCATAAGTCTCGAAGATCTCGAAGCAACATTTGGTAGCGAGGTCGCTCACATTGTTGACGGGGTGACCAAACTCGACCGGATTCACTTCAACAGCAAAGAAGATCAGCAGGCGGCATCGGTTCGCAAGATGATCGTGGCTATCGCCAAGGACCTTCGAGTCATCATCATCAAGTTGGCTGACCGATTGCACAACATGCAAACGTTGGCGGCGTTGCCCGAAGCGAAACAGCACCGTATTGCAACCGAGACTCGCGAAATCTATGCCGCGCTAGCGCACCGCCTCGGTATGCAAGAAGTCAAGGTCGAACTCGAGGACTTGGCCTTCGCATCACTTCACCCCAAGCGTTATGCCGAGATCGACCACATGGTGGCGATGCGCACGCCCGAACGCGAGATGTACATCGAACAGGTCGTCCAAGACGTCCAAGTCCGGCTACTGGAACTCGGCATCGACGCCGATGTGGTGGGCCGGCCCAAACACCTGTGGAGCATCTACGAGAAGATGATCGTCAAGGATCTCGAGTTCGATGACATCTATGACCTGGTCGGAATTCGTGTGGTTGTCGGCGATGTGAAGGATTGCTACGGCGCCTTGGGTTCGATCCACGCGTCTTGGCGTCCGGTGCAAGGGCGTTTCAAAGATTACATCGCGATGCCCAAGTTCAATCTGTATCAGTCATTGCATACGACGGTGATCGGCCCTCAGGGCAAAGCACTTGAAGTGCAGATTCGTACGAAAGAAATGCACAGCCGGGCCGAGAATGGTGTGGCCGCTCATTGGGACTACAAGGACAGATCAGGAGACGGAGACCTAGCTTGGCTCGGACGCATTGTCGATTGGCAGGGCGAGACCGAAGATCCGGGCGAGTTCATGGACTCGCTCAAGACCGACCTCGAACAAGACGAGGTTTTTGTGTTCACGCCGAAAGGCAAGGTCGTTACTCTGCCGATTGATTCGACGCCGGTCGACTTTGCCTATGCGGTACACACCGAAGTTGGTCATGCCTGTATCGGGGCCCGGGTCAACGGGCGTTTGGTGACATTAGAGACCAAACTGGACTCGGGCGACAATGTCGAGATTTTTACGGCGAAGAAAGAAAACCACGGCCCCAGCCGAGATTGGCTCGACTTTGTGGTCACCGGCAAAGCTCGTTCGAAGGTTCGCCAGTGGCATATTCGGGAGCGGCGCGACGATGCCATTGTGTCTGGTCGCGAAGACCTCACGCTAGCGCTACGCAAGGAAGGTCTGCCGGTACAGCAGGTGTTTGGTGCCTCAGTTCTCGACGAAGTGGGCGCCGAGATGAACTATGTAGAGCGCGACGCGTTGTACGCGGCGGTTGGGTCCGGACATGTTTCCGCCAAATCTCTCGCTGCTCGGGTCGCGAAGGCGTTGCACGAAGATAAAC
>CAXMUI010000100.1:0-8521 GCA_964196475.1 uncultured Acidimicrobiia bacterium | reverse complement strand
ACACCTCGGCGACGCCATCCGCCAAGGCGGCCACGGCCACTGTGAACACAATGGTTGCCTACAACCAGCACGGCAATGCCAAATAGATCACCAACAACCCTGGTCACAAGGCGGCACCACCACCGCAGACAACGCCCGGGTCCTCTGCGGATTCCACAACCGGCTCCGCAACGTCAACCTCGGGGGCACCGAACGCAACAAATACCGCCGACGACGAAAGATGCCCACCACCTGGGCCACCACCACACGGAACAAACCAAACACGAACAAGTCGCGGCTAGCTGTTCGTCGAATTCGGCCGATCGACAGTTCGGACACGGCAGACTGTTGCGATGTCGACACTTGTTTGTTTCCATGCCCATCCTGACGATGAAGCGATCGCTACAGCTGGGTTGATGATGGGTGCGGTCGATGCTGGTCACCGTGTGGTGCTCGTTGTCGCTACCCGCGGTGAAGGTGGCCTCGTTCCTGATGATCTCGCCGTAGGAGAATCCCTTGGCGATCGACGCACAGCCGAACAAGAGCGTGCGGCCGAGTTGCTCGGTGTTCATCGTCTTGAGTGGTTGGAGTACGGCGACAGCGGAATGGCAGGCGAGGCAGATAACGATGATCCCGATTGCTTCTGGCAGGCCGAGGTTGATGATGCGGCGGGCCGGTTAGCAGCGCTGCTGGAAGACGAAGACATCGACGTTCTTACGATCTATGACGACCATGGGGGCTATGACCATCCTGATCACATTGCTATTCATCGCGTTGGTACTCGTTTCGCGGAAATGCGCGGTGTCGCCAACGTGTATTGGTCGACAATGAATCGCGATCTGATCGCCAAGCAGATGGAAACGATGCGCGACGCCACAGCAAACATGCCCGATGATGATCCAGGTATCGATCCCCAGAGTTTTGGAATGGCCGAAGCCGACATCACCCACCGTGTTGATGCTCGACCATATATTGACCGCAAGCGCGCCGCCATGGTGGCTCATGCCAGTCAAATTACTGACGACACATTTTTCTTACAGATTCCCCCGCCGATCTTTGAAGCGGTATTCGGCGACGAATGGTTTCATGCGCCAGGCCAAACCCGCGATGATGATTTCATCGAAGGTCTTTTTAGCTAGTGGCTCGGCTGCGGATTATCCGTCATGGCGAGGCGGCGGCCCCTTTTGGTGAGGCCGCCGACCCTCCGCTAGGTGAAATGGGGCAGGCCCAGGCGTCGGGGCTAGCTGATGCTATGGCAACGACTCTCCGGGCACCGATTTTCTCTAGTCCTTTGGCCCGGGCTCGTGAGACCGCGGCACCCTTGGCCGAAAAGTGGGGTGTGTCGGTGGCGGTTGCACCAATGATTCGGGAGATTCCGTCACCCGTTCACGATCTCGGCGAGCGACACACATGGCTGATGGAAGCGCTAGGCAGTACGTGGTCAGCGATGCCAGCGAAGGTACAGGATTGGCGGTACGACATCATTGCTGCGTCCACAGCTTTGATGTTCTCGCAGGTCTGGGTTAGTCACTATGTGGTTGTTAATGCGCTGGCCTCCTTCGCTATGGAATCTGACGACGTGACGGTTGCCCAGCCGGGCTACTGCTCGGTTACCGAGTTTGACGTGACCGACGGCCAACTGACGATCGTTAAAATGGGCGACGAACGCATCACCGTTATCCGGTAACAGACGATTGCCGAATGAGTACCCGATCGCCGGACCCACGCGCCATGATGGTGGGGTGAATTCGTTCGTCTTTGGAACCGCTCTTCGTGACATCCACGCCGCCTCAGCCTGGGTATTCATCCTGTCCAATGCACTGGCTGGCCTATGGGCGCTAGGGGCACATTGGATCGAAGGACTCCGCACGCGTGCGTTGTGGTGGTTTACGGGCTTTGCCCAGGTGTTTATCTTCGTGCAGGTGGCCATGGGCGTCGGATTGGTCGCCGGCCAAGACATTGATCCACCCCAGTTTCATTTGTTCTACGGGTTCGTGGCAATCATTGTGGTTGGCATCATCTATAGCTACAGGCCACAGATGCAACACGTACGTTTCTTGTTGTATGGCGGCGGGGGATTGTTCCTCGCGGGCCTGGGAATCCGCGCCATGTTGGTTGGGGCGATTTAGGCGTAGTGCTTGTACTTAAAGGTTGATGACCGGACAGGTGAGCGTGCGGGTGATGCCGCTCACCATCTCGATTTGACTGACCACGAGGCGACCCAAATCGTCCATGGTTTCGGCTGATGCCTTGGCAATGATGTCGTAGGGGCCGGTTGCGATTTCAGCAAAAAGCACGCCCTCGATGGCACGGATCGCCCCGGCGACATCCGCTGCCTTACCCATGTTGACCTGAATGAGAATGAAACTACTTACCATGACTTTGACCATAGCTGGCCAGTTTTGTCCAGGGAGAACCGGGTGAAGCTGCGGCTACTGCTGCGAGAATGTCCTACCCCCATGATTGGATAGAGGAATGCCTACAACACTTGTTACCGGCGGCACCGGCTATATCGGGTCTCACGTCGCGTTGGCGTTGCTCGAAGCCGGTCACGAAGTGGTCGTTGTCGATGATCTTTCCAATAGTTCACCGGAGTCGCTACGCCGAGTTTCTCAGTTGGCTGGTCGAGAGGCGGCCTTTCATGAGATGTCCCTGCTCGATCGTGTCGGATTGACCAAGGTCTTTGCTTCCCACGAGATTGATACTGTCATTCATCTGGCCGGTCTCAAGGCTGTGGGGGACTCGGTCGCCGACCCACTTGGCTACTACGAGGTCAATCTGGGTGCGTCGATGAACCTCGTTCGTGTTATGGCCGAGTACGGGGTGTTCCGGCTGGTGTTCTCGTCGTCGGCGACGGTGTATGGCGAGGGCATCTCGCCCTTTGTGGAAACTGATGTGCTGGGTGCTGCGAATCCGTATGGGCGTACCAAGGAAATTCAGGAGTATCTCTTTCGCGATGTCGCGGCATCGGGTAGCCAGTGGCGAATCGCCTTGTTGCGGTATTTCAATCCTGTTGGAGCGCATGCGTCGGGTCGCATCGGTGAAGACCCCATTGGCAAGCCGAATAATTTGGTTCCCTTTGTTATGCAAACCGCGGCTGGTCTGCATGAACAGGTCACCATTCATGGCGACGACTACGCCACCATCGATGGCACGGGCGTTCGTGATTACATTCATGTTGTTGACCTTGCTGCGGGTCACCTTGCCGCTCTCGGGGCACTAGACACCCATGCCGGGTGTCGGGCCTGGAACCTGGGTTCGGGTGTGGGGTCGAGTGTCAAACAGGTCATCGACGCCGCAGAGCGGGCTGTTGGTCAGCCCATTCCTCACCATGTAGGTCCACGTCGCCCGGGCGATATCGCCGAGGCGGTAGCGAATGCTTCGCGGGCCAACGATGAGCTTGGCTGGACCACACATCGCACGCTCGACGACATGGTTACCGATCATTGGCGCTGGCAGCAAAGCAACCCACAGGGATACACCGATTAGCAATGGGCCGTATTAATTGTGGCCATTGTGGTGGCACCCATGCCACCGTTCTTGAGGTACGCACATGCTCCACTGATCGACCCATGGCCGAGGGAAGCGACCGAGCCCCGTTGTTTGAACTTTCCGATCACGATGTTGCCCACGTCGGATCCGTGCCAGCCGAGAGCGACGGGCCCAGTTCGGCAAGTGAGCCGCAAAAACAGTCCGAAGGTGCTGACCACAAATTGCCCGTTGGGGTAGGTCCTCTCGAACTCGGACGTTCGCTGATAATTCGCTCCGGCGATCAAGTTCCGCCCGAGTGGGCCGACCATCAGGGGTTCGTTGTCGACGCATCGGTCGTTGCCGATCCAGCAAATATGGCTCAGATCCTGGCTGATCGCTGGCGGCGTCGCCAGGGGTTTGTGGTCGAACTACAAGTCCCGTTGCCAGCGTTGCCCTCGGTTCACATTCCGTTGGATGAGTGCGGCCCGGGCTTTGTGCTTGGTCACGATTTGCTCGCCCACGCGGTCCATAGCAACAGCGCACAACTCATCGATGACGAAGTGGTGTGGTCGATGGTTGGTCGAGCAGTGGCGCTCGGATCATCGGAGGGCGGTCGCGCCGATGTCGTGTTGGCCGATGGCTCCGAAGCATGGATCGACGGTGGCCCGCTCGATCCCTTTGTGATCGAAGCGCCGATTGTGCATGCGGTCAATCTCGAAGCAGGTCGAGTAATTTCGCTTGGTCGCAACGCGCCGCACGCCGACTTGGCACCGGATCAGCTTGCCGCAGTGGCTCACACCGGGGGAGCAGCCCGAATCATTGCTCCGGCTGGTTCGGGAAAAACCCGCGTGCTCACCGAGCGAGCTCGCCATCTGATCACCAACGTCAAAGTGCCGTCCTCAGCGCTCACCTTGGTGGCATTCAACAAACGAGCCCAGCTCGAAATGGTCGACCGACTGAGCGATCTTCGACAGCTGCGTATTCGCACGCTTAATGCACTGGCGCTTGCGGTAATTAAGGGAACCGATGGATTTGTCCGACCTGAGGGCCAGGCGCAGGTCAGCACGATCGACGAGCGAGATGTTCGCCGTATTGTGCAATCGTTGGTCGAGTTTCCGCGCCGAGCAAACACCGATCCAGTGGCGGTGTGGATTGAGGCGTTGTCGACAGCTCGTCTCGGGTTGCGGAGCGTCGCCGATGTTGAGGACGAGTTTGCTGGCGACGTCGATGGATTCGGTGACGTCTTCCAGAAGTACCGCGATCGGTTGCAAGAAACACGATCCGTGGACTTCGACGAACAAATCTTTCTCGCTATCGAAGGATTGCTGGCCGACCCGCATGCCCGTCAGGTGGCTCAGCGTCAATGCCGGTTCTTGTTGGTCGACGAATTCCAGGATCTCACCCCGGCTCACTTGCTCTTTGTTCGATTACTTAGTGGCCCTCGGGCCGATGTATTTGGTGTTGGTGACGACGACCAGACGATTTACGGATTTTCGGGGGCAACGCCCGAATGGCTGATCAACTACGAACGTTTCTTTCCCGGGGCTGAGCCGCACGCGCTTGAGGTCAATTATCGGTGTGCTCCCGCTGTTGTAAGCGGCGCATCCAAGCTGTTGGGTTACACCAGGGTACGGGTAGCCAAACAAATTCGCCCGGCACCGGGCCGCAACGCCGATGAGCAAGAGCTTCTTACCGTGATCTCGGCCGACCCGACGGCGGCGGCCGGTGATCGGGTCCAAGAATTACTCCGTCAGGGTGTTGCTCCCCGCGACATTGCGGTGTTGGCGAGGGTCAATGTCACCTTGGCAGTGCCCCAAGTTGCCCTTGGCATCCGAGGGGTTCCCGTGGTAGGCGCGGTGGGGCCCGAGGTTCTCGAACGTACCGGGGTGCGCGGTGCACTCGGCTGGTTGCGGTTGGCGGCCGATACCCAAGATCTCAATGCGGCCGACATCGCTGACACCGTTCGTCGTCCGAGTCGAGGTATGTCCCGCAAAGTTGTCGAGTGGATGTCCGAGCACCGAACGACAGATGCCATCGCCAAACTGGCGCGTCGCCTCAGCGACCGCGATGCGGCCAAAATGAACTCCTGGCTCATCGATCTCAACCGTCTAAGTTCACTCATGTCCTCGGGGACATCCACCGCCGAACTACTCGATGTCATCACCGACCGGATTGGGCTGGGAGATGCTCTCAGCACCCTCGACCAATCCAAAGGCCGAGTCGACCGGTCGACCCACCTGGACGATCTAGCGATGCTCAAGGCCATGGCTAGGCTTCAGCCCGACGCTGGCTTGTTCGAGTACTGGCTTCGTCAAGCACTATCTGTGCCAGTTGCGCCGCGAGGCGATGGTGTCATGGTGTCGACAGTGCATCGGGTCAAAGGACTCGAATGGCCCCATGTCATAGTCATTGGTGCCGATGCCGAGAGTTTCCCGCATCGATTGGCCGAACTTGCCGAAGAACGCCGAGTTTTTCACGTGGCCATCACCCGCTCCTCGCAAACCACCGCAGTGGTTGCTCACGAGGACCGGCCATCGCGGTTTCTGGCCGAGATGGCGGGTACTGCATCGGTAGAACCCGAAACGCCGCGTACCGCCAGCGCCCGTTTCGAGGCCTCATCCAGACGGAGGCCCCGCTCCTTGGCCAATGACAGCGCCGACGAACTTGACGCCGAGGCCGTACCTCGGTTTGAGGCGCTTCGAAGCTGGCGTCTCGACCGGGCCAGAGCCGACAAGATTGCGCCGTTTATCGTTTTTCACGACAAGGTGCTGCGGGCGATCGCTACAGCAAACCCCAGCAGTCTGCGAGAGTTGTCGAAGGTGAAGGGCATCGGCGCCGCCAAACTCGAAAATTACGGCGACGGAGTCTTGGGCGCGCTAAATCAGGAATAACTGAATACGCGAGCGAGGCTGCAATGTCACCGGGTCGGCAAGATTGCGGCCTCAGATCTCGTCAATATTTGTTACATGACCTCGGCGATACCGAGGTCGGCGTAGTTGCCCTTGGCGTAGTGGGCCTGGAACATGTCCCGCAACTTGACCGCAGTAGCGTCGTAGGCCTCGCCATCGTCCCAGGTGTCACGCGGGTTGAGAATCTCGTCGGGAACGCCGGGGCAAGTCACGGGCACCTTGAGACCAAATACCGGATGTTCTACCAGTTCGGCATCGTCAAATTCGCCGTTGAGTGCGGCGTTGAGCAACGTGCGCGTATGGGCCAGGGACATACGGTCGCCGACCCCATAAGGTCCACCTGTCCAACCAGTGTTAAGCAAAACGCATCGTGTCTTGTGCTCGGTCATGCGGTTGGCCAGCAACTGCGCGTAAACCGAAGGTTTCTGCGACATGAATGGTGCGCCGAAACAGGACGAGAACGTGGCAACGGGTTCGGTGATACCGACCTCGGTCCCAGCCAGCTTGGACGTGAACCCCATGATGAAGTGGTACATCACGTCAGCTGTGTCAAGCACGGAGACCGGAGGCAATACGCCGAAGGCATCCGCGGTAAGTAAAACGATGGTGTCGGGGTGCGGTCCGGCAGAGCCTTCGGCAACCCCGGGATTGCAAGCCAATGGGTACGCAAATCGGGTGTTCTCGGTCATGGACCGGTCGGTGAGATCAAGCAACTGCGGGTCGGTGTCAGCCAGTGGAACTTCGGCTAACGGTGGCACATTCTCAATGAGGGTGCCCTTCATCGACATGGCCGCGGCAATTACCGGTTCGTCTTGTTTGTCGAGATCAATCAATTTGGCGTAGCAGCCACCTTCGAGATTGGAGATTCCTCCACCGGTCCACACGTGCTCATCGTCACCAATGAGTAAGCGGTCGGGGTCCGCCGAAAGCGTTGTCTTACCGGTGCCGGAGAGACCAAACAAGATGGCTGAGGTGCCATCGTTGCCCACATTGGCCGAGCAATGCATGGACAGTTGGCCCTCACTGGGCATCAGGTAGTTCATGGCAGTAAACATGGTCTTCTTATTGACACCGCAGTAGTCGGCGCGTCCAAGGACCAAACCAACACGGTTGGCGATGTCGATAATGACGGCCCGTTCGGTGAGGGTTCCGTCGCGCTCGGGGTCGCATCGGAAGGACGGCACGTTGATGAGCGTCCATCCGTCGGAGTCGCGTCCACGTTCGACGCCATCATCGGAGGGGAACATGACGTTGCAGAAGTAGGCGTGGGTGGCGTACTCGCCAATGAAGCGGTAGGGAACAGCGAAGTTGGGGTCGGCGCCACACGCAACATCGGTGACATAGAGAGTGGAACGACGATCGTTCAGGTGGTGGATAACCCGCGGAAGCAGCGCGTCGAATGCGGCCGGATCGAACGGCTGGAAGTCGGGCTTCCACCACACGGTGTCGACCAACTCGGGGCGCGCTACGGCGAAGGTGTCCTTCACTGGGCGGCCAGTGCAGGTGGGGTCGGTGTAGTACATCAGCGGGCCGTCGACGCCCATGGCGGTGGCGTAGGCCTTCTGATCGTCATCGGGTCCGTCGGGACGAATCCGACCCCGATCGTTGGCGATGGCTGCGTTGAAAAGCTCATCCTGGGAAAGCCCGTATCGCATGATGGTACGGGTCAGCCCAAATTGGCGGACGAGGTCATCGGCCACGGTGATGGTCTGGGTCATATTGTCCTCCGACGTCGTTGTCGTAGAACCAAAGCTGTATGTCAGTTTTGGCTATTGAAGGTAGTCGGGAGTTCCCATGTCGATCTCGGAGCCCAACCGGAGGCTTGTTGCTCGACCGTCGTCATTGACGTCGAACACCACCCGTTGACCTTGCCGAACCATACGAAATACCGATCCCTCAAGTGCATCCGCAGCCAAATCAAGCTCAGAGAAATCCGTGTCGCGCATTACTACACCATCGCCCGTTGTTGGGTCGTATGACTTGATAACACCTTGCACGAAATTCTCGTCTTTCAATCCAGTTACTTCTGCGCCCATGACACTATCGCCAACCACGCGCACCGGCGAGCCAGAGCGGAGAAAGTCGTACTGGGGTCGAACCGGGCCTGCTTAGTAGCTACGCTCGTTGGACTATGTCTAGCAACACCGCCGCCCTCGATGTCA
>CAXMUI010000099.1:0-5539 GCA_964196475.1 uncultured Acidimicrobiia bacterium | reverse complement strand
GTGGTGAGCCAACCGCTGGCGTAGTCGACCTCGGAACCAAGAGGAACGCCGCCGGAGGACACAACAACATAAACAGGTCGGTCGGCAAGGAGGCCCTCTGGACCAGTTTCGCCGTACTGAAAGGTGCGACCAGCGCGAACTACAAGATCGACCCAGGCCTTCAGTGCGGCGGGTGGACCGAAGTTGTACATGGGCACGGATATCACTAGTACATCGGCCGTTTCCAGCTGTTCGATGAGGGCATCACCGGGAGCTAAGACGTGGTGCTGTGCCGGGGTTCGGTCACCCGCGGGGGTGAAGTTGGCGAACACCATTTCTTCGGTGAGAAGTGGAAGGTCTTGGCGAAGGTCTTGCTCGGTAACGGTGACCGGGATGTTGTCGCCGAGGAGAGTGATCAGGTGACTTGCCAGCCGGCGACTTTGTGATGCTTCGCTAGTGGCACTGGATGCAATGTGGAGAACGTTAGTAGTTGACATACTTATATATAGTAAGTAACTTACTTAAAGTAAGCAACCTCTTCTCGAAATAAATGTCTTGGATCAGTTAAAACCAGTTCGGTTGCATTTCCAATGTTGTGCGATCGAGTGATTCCAGAAGGTCGAACTGGGCATCGACCTTCGGTAATTCGTACCGGAAGAAATACTGCGCCGCTTGCCGCTTGCCAGTAGCAAAATCGGACTGGGTTTCGGCTAGCGCAACAATTTG
Organism: uncultured Acidimicrobiia bacterium; assembly: GCA_964196475.1. GTDB lineage: Bacteria > Actinomycetota > Acidimicrobiia > Acidimicrobiales > JAHEJN01 > CAWKZT01. Next base: position 4,834 of record CAXMUI010000099.1, on the reverse strand, counting down.
CTCTAGCCATATCCAGGCCACAACCACATGGCCGAAAGCCTCGAGGTAGATCGAAGAATTGGCTAACGTTTCGGCAATATCACCACCGGACCACATGGTGTGGGTGACCTCGCCGATTCTGGTAATCCGGGTGTCGAGCTGGCTAGCGAGCTGGGTCAGCCCGGCATCTTTCGCCCGTTTCGAAGTTGCGGTCATGGTGGCCAGCAGGGCTCCAAGATCCGCACCGCCATTCATCACCACCTTGCGGCCGAGGAGATCGAGGCCTTGGATGCCGTGCGTGCCCTCATGGATGGCGTTGAGTCTGTTGTCGCGGTAATGCTGCTCGACGTCGTAATCTCGGGTGTAGCCGTAACCGCCGTGCACCTGAATAGCAAGACTGTTGGCTTCGAGGCACCACTGTGATGGCCAACTCTTGGCTATGGGAGTCAAAACGTCGAGCATCTGACTGGCACGTTTGCGAACGGTGTCGTCAGGGTGGGTGGCCTCGTCGTCGAGTAGTGATGCACAGTACAGACCGAGCGCCAGGCCTCCTTCGACGTAACTTTTTTGCGCTAAGAGCATCCGCTTCACGTCGCTGTGCTCGATGATCGGAACAGGAGCAGTATCGGCCGCGGCGCCCAGGGGTCGGCCTTGTTTGCGATCCTGGGCGTATTCCAGTGACTTGAGGTACCCGGTATACCCCATGCATGCCGCGCTGAGACCAACGCCGATGCGGGCCTCGTTCATCATGTGGAACATATACAGCAGGCCGCGACCGGATTCGCCAACCAAGGTGCCGATAGCCCCGGGCGCGCCATCGGGTTGAAACGTGTCGCCGCCGAAACTCATCACGGTGTTGGTGGTCCCGCGGAATCCCATTTTGTGATTGAGTCCAGTCACACAGACGTCGTTACGTTCACCAAGTGAGCCGTCGTCGTTTACCAAGAACTTCGGAACCACGAAGAGCGACAACCCTTTAACACCCGTAGGTGCACCAGCGATTCGGGCTAGGACGAGGTGGACGATATTTTCTGACAGGTTGTGTTCGCCCGCCGAGATCCACATTTTGTTGCCGAACAGTCGGTAGGTGTTATCGCTACCCGGCTCTGCGCGAGTGGCAATGTCGCCCAGCGATGACCCGGCTTCGGTCTCCGACAAGCACATCGTGCCGAGGAACCGGCCTTCAGTCATGGGTTGAACGAACTTGGCGATCTGCTCGTCATTGCCGTGGGCCAATAGAAGGTTGACGTTGGCGATGGTGAGAAACGGGTAGCCCGACGTGGCGGGATTGGCTGCCTGGAACCAGGCGAAACAGGCACTAGCCACGACCGCGGGAAGCTGCATCCCGCCAATTTCGTAGTCCATCGCCCCGGCCATCAACCCCATCTCGCCGAAGGCTTGCACGGCCTTAGCAATAGCGGGGATGAGTTGTACTTCGGTCCCTTCGAGGACGGGTTCGGTTGCGTCGGATTCTTTAAAATGTGGGGCAAAAAGGTCGGTGGCGAGGCGTTCGCTGAGATCGAGTGCTGGGTCGAAGGTCTCGCGGGAGTGGTCAGCAAAGCGTGGGCGATCACAAAGTGCCTCGACGTTGAGCCAGTCGTAGAGCAGGAACTCAAGATCTTGACGGGACATCAGATTGGACGGCATGGGGTTCCTTTGGGGCGCGGATAGCAGACAACCTTGGCTGCCGATGGTAGTTCGCGTACCGCATCGGTTCAGCACCGTTACCAATCTTGAGCGGGCCATACTGCTGTTATGGAAAAGAACGTGTTGGGTGGCGAGCTTGAGTCGTGTGGTACCGATCCGGTGACGGGCTTCTATCGCGATGGTTGCTGTTCAACTGGCCCTGAAGACTTGGGCAGTCACACAATTTGTGCCTTTATGACCGCCGACTTCTTGACCCATCAGCGCGGCATTGGCAACGACCTGTCCACACCGATGCCGCAGTACCACTTTCCCGGCCTTGTGCCAGGGGATCGGTGGTGTGTGACAGCAGCCAATTGGTTGCGGGCTCATCACGATGGTATGGCTGCACTGGTTGTCTTGGCATCAACCCACGAGCGGGCGTTGGAGATTGTGTCGCTGGAAATTCTTCGGGCGCATGCGGTCGATGTTCCGGCCGATCCGGGTTCTTTAGAATAAGCCTTGACCTTCCATTCAACTGGAAGGTGTACGCTGTGGTTATGAGAACCGATACCGATGTAAAATCGGACATAGCAATCGATGGAATGACCTGTGCGGCATGCGCCAACCGGATTCAGCGCAAGTTCGACAAACGTGACGATGTGTCCCAAGTACAGGTCAACTTTGCTACTGGTCGCGCCACGGTTGTTCATGATTCGTCAACCGACGACGAAGACCTTCACGAGGTCATCGAAAGCCTCGGGTATCACGTTCTGTTGTCGGGTGATGGCAGCGACGCCGAGGACGCACGCGAAGCAGACATGCGCCGCCGACTCATCGTGGCCGTGGCATTGAGCATCCCTGCGATGCTGTTGTCCATGGTGCCGGCCCTGAAGTTCGATGGCTGGGAGTGGGTAGTTGCCGCCTTGGCCACACCGGTCGTGTTCTGGTCAGGATGGCTGTTTCACCGGGCCGCGGCCATGAACATCCGCCACGGTTCCACGACCATGGACACCCTGGTATCGATGGGATCGCTAGCGTCGTGGATCTGGTCCGCGGTAGTACTCCTTGCCGACGTCGAAGACGGTCATATCTACTTCGAGACGGGCGCGGTAATCGTGGCCCTGATCTTGTTGGGCAAATGGTTCGAATTGCGAGCGAAGAGGCGTTCGGGCGATGCCATCCGTGCCTTGGCCGATCTCGGAGCGCGTACCGCACGACTAGAAGATGGCACCGAGATTGCCCTGGATGCCCTTGTCGTGGGAATGCGCTTTGTTGTTCGCCCCGGCGAGAAGATCGCGACCGACGGGGTTGTTGTCGAGGGGCATTCGGCCATCGATGCGTCCATGGTGACTGGTGAGCCGGTACCGGTCGAAGTTGGCGGGGGCGACGAGGTCATTGGTGCCACCATCAACGCGAACGGTTCTCTGGTTGTTGAGGCAACGAAGGTCGGGGCCGACACGGCGCTGGCCCAGATCATCCGACTGGTAGACGAGGCTCAAGGCAGTCGGGCTGAGGTTCAGCGTCTGGCCGATCGAGTGTCCGCGGTATTTGTGCCGGTGGCCATTGGCACAGCGTTGCTAACTCTGGTGCTGTGGTTCGTTACCGGCCACGAACCTAATGAGGCCTTCACCGCTGCAGTAGCGGTCCTAATCATTGCGTGCCCTTGTGCACTTGGGCTCGCCACGCCACTCGGAATCATGGTGGGCACGGGCCGAGGAGCACAGCTCGGAGTCATCATCAAGGGAGGCGAAGTCCTCGAAGACACCCGCGCCGTAGATGTAATCATTTTGGACAAGACCGGGACCGTGACCGAAGGTCAGATGCAGTTGGTCGATGTCATCGGCGGAACCGACCACATGCTTCGGCTGGCGGCATCGGTGGAGGCGCACTCCGAGCATCCGATAGCCCAGGCCATTGCTAGCGCCGTTCCCGAGCATTTGCCCGTTGTTGACTTTGTCAGCCAGCCTGGGTACGGCGTGACCGGGATGATCGATGGTGGTGTTGTTCGCGTGGGCCGCCGATTGCTTTTCGTCGACATCCCCGAAGCATTGGAGAGCGCCGCTTTGAGCGCAGAAGAAACTGGTTCGACGGCTGTCTTTGCCGGGCGCGAAGAAACGGCCGAAATCGTGCTGGTCGTCGCTGACCGAATTAAGGAAACCTCGGCTGCTGCCATAGCAGCGTTCCACGATCAGGGCCTCGAAGTGACCTTGCTCACGGGAGACAACAGTCGAACGGCAGCATCAGTGGGAGCGACGATTGGTGTGGACCACGTGATTGCAGAAGTCCTGCCCGACGATAAAGCGGCCGAGGTTCGTCGGCTTCAAGCCGCAGGTCATCGGGTCGCGATGGTCGGCGACGGCATTAACGATGCTCCTGCCCTCGCGCAAGCCGATTTGGGCATCGCTGTTGGCACAGGTACCGATGTGGCAATTGAGGCATCTGACCTCACGATCGTCACCGGCGACCTGCGCGCGGTGGCCGACGCAATTGCGCTTTCAAGACGAACGTTGGGCACCATAAGGGGTAATCTTTTCTGGGCATTCGCCTACAACGCGGCGGCTATTCCCTTAGCGGCCTTCGGCATTCTTAACCCCATGATCGCAGCGGGAGCCATGGGTATCTCGTCACTGTTTGTGGTTACAAACAGTCTGCGTCTGCGCCGATTCGCGGGCTACCGCCATTCATAACCGTTCGCCCAGCTACTTAACAGAAAGCATCAGATTATGACTGACCTAGCTAACCATCTTTACAACGTCCCAGACATGAGTTGTGATCACTGTGTCCAGTCCATCACGAAAGAAGTATCGGCCGTCGCCGGAGTAACCGATTTGACGGTGGACCTAACGGCCAAGACCGTCGCCGTGAGCGGAGGCGACGATGGTGCGCTTATTGCGGCCATCGATGAGGCAGGATTTGATGTGGTTTAAGTCATACGTCTGGCGTCAATGATTTGGCGGCGGTTTAGGCTCGAATAGCAGTTTCGCTGAAGGGAACCTCGATGGTCGAACAAAGTAAATGGGTGGACCTCACCGACGCCAATCCCGATCACTCGGCCTGGTACATCAAACGGTTCGAGGACATGGCGGCTGAGGGCAGAGATCTTGGCGGTGAGGCTCGATTTGTTGATGCCATGGCGTCGAGGGGCAGTCGAATACTCGATGCCGGGTGCGGCCCCGGCCGTGTGGCCACGATGTTGTCCGAACTGGGTCACGAGGTGGTTGGCGTTGAT
>CAXMUI010000098.1:0-10442 GCA_964196475.1 uncultured Acidimicrobiia bacterium | reverse complement strand
GCCCTAATCGACGGTCATCTTCACGAGGCCAGTGCCCTGGTCGAAGAGGCCGTCGAAGCCACAACAAAACTTGGATTCTCCGAAGGCATCGCTACGGCATTGAGCAAACGAGGCGCTGTACACGCCGTGTCAGGCCGAACCAATGAAGCCCGCGACGATTATGAGGCTGCTCTCGAACTGGCCCGGCACATCCACCACGTTGGAGCCATTGCCACGGCGCAGACGGGCCTCGATGAACTGCCCAAAATGTCCACCAAAGCAAGTCCCGTTCACCTTGACGGCAATGAAACACTGTCCGATCGAGAAATAGAAGTCCTGCGTCTGCTGCGCGGCGACCTAACCCAACGCGAAATCGCCGATGAGCTCTATATCGCCGCTTCCACGGTCAAGACCCACATCAAGTCCATCTACCGAAAGATGGGGGTCAGTAAGAGGTCCTACGCCATCACCCGCGGGGGCGAGCTTGGGTTCTGGTAGCTAGCGCTGAGCGAGTAACTCGCGACCAGTACGGAAAAAGGCGATTGCCGTTGCCAATGGGTCGTCGGAAGCAACCAGTTGGCTAATGGTCATCGCCGAGCCAAAGAAACTCTCGGCATTCCAATAGTCGCCGGGGGCAAGACCTTCGGTACTCCAAGGCGTGATGTAGAGATAGGGCTCGTCGATCGCCCCGTCACCCGCCGACGCGCCCAACGAGGCCGTTTGTGCGTCAGCGAAGATTTCGATGGACGGATCAAGGTGATGGGACCAAATGACAATCTCGGTGGCGTTGACCGATTCTTCATCCTCACGCAACTGGCCCAAAACGGCAGAGCCGAATTGGTACCAGCGCGCCAGAAAGCGAGCGGACTCATCATCGAGCTTAAGTTGTTCGTCGATGTCGCCCATTTGGGGAATGTCGGGTTTGGCCGTGTGATCGCTGGGATCGATGCCAACGAGTTCACCAACCTGACGCAACGTCGTGATTGGTTCACGGATCTCGTTTCCACCGTCGACAAACACCAATTCGGTGCCCTCAATGCGCATCTGGGTGTCATCACCAAGAACGGGCGTGCCAAAGCCGCCTGGTAACTGAATGAGCCGCTCGCGCCCGTCGACTTTTTGACGTCGCGGCGTGACGACATAGCGAGCTACCCGGTGAAGAGAATTACGGGTTTCGGTAAACAGTGGGGGGGTGGTGGTGAGGGTCATGGTTCCTTCTTAGAGCAAAGCGACATCAGTAACGATGTCGATAAGCACAGGTCCGTTGTGGTTTAGAGCAGTTTGAAGAGCGGTGTCGAGTTCGTCGGCCGACGTGACACGAATTCCCATGCCGCCGCATAATTCGGCGAAGGCCGCAAAATTGGGGTTGACCAAAGATGTCTGCCACACCTCGAGATCAGCCGAACGTTGTTCCTTCGAAATCTTGCCGAGTTCGTTGTTGTTAAGCAGCACATGGGTGATGTTCATGTCGTACTTCACGGCAGTGGTGAAGTCCATGGCGTACTGGCCGAATCCACCGTCGCCGCTGACACTGACAACCTGGCGGGTGTCGCCGACTGCCGCCCACGCACCCATTGCGCCCGCAAATCCGAAGCCAATCGAGCCCAGGTAGCCCGACATAAGAACCGACTGATTGGTGGCCTCAAAGTAACGGCCAAAGGAATAGGTGTTGTTGCCAACATCGACGCTTATGACCGCATCGTCATCGACGAGACGTGACATCGAGTCGAAGACTGAGGCCGTGGCGATGCCAGCATCGTTGTCATCGGTGCGGCGGTTGGCTTTTTCGGAGCGCCAGAGGCTCCAGCGATCGGCTACCTCGCTTGTGACGGTGGCTTCAGCGGCGGGGACCGCGTCGGCGAGCAACGCGGCAGTCACACCGACATCGCCCAGTACCGGCACGTCGACGGGGTGGAAGCGGCCAAGAGCGAGCGGGTCGAAATCGATCTGAATGATTGGCTTGTATTGGCCAATACCGGTGTGATTGGAGAACGACGCCCCGAAAACAATGATGAGGTCGCTCTCGTTCATGAACCAGCTAGCAACTGGCGTGCCACTGCGACCCAACACCCCTAGACCCAGCGGGTGAGTGTCACTTATTTGCCCCTTGGCCCGAAACGTCGTGGCTACGGGAGCATCGATTTGGATGGCAAGGTTGGTGATGGCCTCCATATCGGCGCTTGCCCCGGCCCCCACGATGATCATCGGCCGCTCGGCCGCCGCTATACGGGTTGTGGCGTCGGCCAATATGTCCGCCGGTGGACGAACTTTGGTGGACCCCATGCGACCAACCGGGCCGGTTGCAGCAGCGTCGCTAGGAGCGACCTGCACCTCATCGGGCAACACAATATGCGCAACATTTCGCTCGATCAGCGCGGTCTTGCAAGCCAACGACATGATCTCGGCATGGTCTGATCCGGCCTGAACCGTCTGGCTGTACTCGGCGACATTGGCAAAGGCCCCTTCGAGATCAAGATCCTGGAATGCGCCGCGGCCGCGCACCTTGGACGGCACCTGCCCGGAGATAGCCAGGACTGGCGCTCGGTCAACCTTGGCATCGTAAAGTCCGGTCAACATGTTGGTCGACCCCGGCCCCGCAATTCCAAAACAAGCAGCCAGTTCGCCGGTGAGCTTTCCGTAGGCGCCCGCAGCGAACGCCGCGGCCCCCTCATGGCGGACACCGAAAAAGCGAAGCTCGCCGCGACCCTCCGCTTCGCGCATGGCGTCAGCAAACCCCAGGTTGGAATGACCGACCATCCCGAACACCGAATTGACGCCCCAGTTGATCATTGTTTCGACTAACACATCGGAAACGGTTCGAGCCCGAGGCTGCTCACCGGGAAGTTCAACCCAAACACCATCGTCGCGAACTTCGGTCGGGAAGCAGGCGGGTGAGTCATCGAAAGGCGGTGGAGGCTTGCCCCCGAGCGGGTCATAGTCATAGCCATGCCATGGGCACCGCAACTTGCCACCTTCGATTGATCCCTCGCCTAATGGACCGCCTTGGTGAGGACAAGCATTGTCGAGGCAGCCGTATTGGCCCTCGAAATGGGTCACCGCGAAGCTGTGATGACCGATGTTGACCGTTGTCACCCGACCTTCGGGCAACTCGTCAAGATCAAGCAGCTTGTGAAATGTGGTGGGGGCATCGGTCATGGTAAAGAAACCTCGTTAGGGCCGTTTGTATTTCCGATTTCACCACGGGTGAACACGGTGCCGACCTCGTCAGCAAACAACCGACTGCAGCGTTGCATAGTCTTGGGCTTGGTGCTCTCCAGCCGAGATAGGTTTGATCGCAGGGTCTTCACGACCTCGAACAACAGCCCACCCGGCAGCAATACCCCTTTTGGGTGATGCGTAAAAAGGCGGGCGAATTCATACTGAAAGACGAAATACCACACAGTGAATTAAGGTTTACGTAGTATGCATTCTTCGACCGTCGGAACGAATCCCACAACCACCGCAGCACCGTCGCTGACGGCGCAGGGCTATTTGCATGTCCGCGCCACCACCGAAGAACTTGCCGCGCCCCTGTCCGCCGAAGACCAAACCGTGCAATCGATGCCCGATTGCTCGCCTACGAAATGGCATCGAGCGCACACGACATGGTTCTTTGAAACCTTCGTGCTGAGTCCCTTTGTCGACCACTACACGCCGTATGACCCCGAGTTTGCCTTCTTGTTCAACTCCTATTACGAAGCCGCCGGGCCCCGTCATACACGGGCTGATCGTGGCCAACTGTCTCGCCCATCGATACGAGAAATCTCCGAATATCGCAGCCATGTCGACAAGGCCATGGTGTCGTTTCTTCAAGAGTCGGTTCCCCAAGAGGCCGCCAACCTCGTCGCCCTCGGTCTCCAGCACGAAAAACAGCATCAAGAACTGCTACTGATGGATGCCAAGCACATGCTGGCCCAAAGCCCCATTCACCCGTTGTACCGCGCCCGCGAACACATGGAAACAGTCGCCGTGTCGCCCATGCAATGGATTCCGGTGTCCGGTGGAATCATCGATGTAGGTCACAAAGGCGACGGTTTCAGCTTTGACAATGAACTCCCCCAACACGAAGCGCTCGTCCCATCGTTCGAAATTGGATCCCGACTCGTCACCGCTGGTGAATGGCTCGACTTCATGGCCGACGAAGGCTATAGCGAACCTCGCCACTGGCTTTCCGAAGGGTGGGCCACAGTAAACGCCCAGGAATGGACCGCTCCTGAGTACTGGCACAACATCGATGGGCAGTGGCAAATTTTCACCCTCGACGGACTTCGTCCGGTTGACCCCGCCGAACCGGTGTGTCACGTCTCGCTGTTCGAAGCCGATGCCTACGCCTGTTGGGCAGGAGCACGTTTGGCCACTGAATTCGAGTGGGAACTAGCGGCCGCCGGTCAATCCCTCGATGGCAATTTGCTTGAACACGGGGCACTACATCCCACAGCCGCGCTTGTTGGCCGCGGTTTGCAACAACTCTTTGGCGACGCATGGGAATGGACCTCCAGCGCCTACCTGCCGTATCCAGGGTTCGTTGCAGCCGAAGGCGCGGTAGGTGAATACAACGGCAAGTTCATGTCCAATCAACATGTACTGCGAGGCGGATGTGCGCTCACGCCTTCGGATCATGTTCGTTCGACCTACCGAAACTTCTACCCGGCTAGTAGCCGCTGGGCCATGACAGGAGTCCGCCTCGTGCGTGATGCCCAGCCAACTGTTCGTCCCATCACCGTCGATGTACACCTCGATGCCGAGTGGAGCGGGCCCGCGCTCAAGGCCGACGTCCGATCTGGGCTAGATGCCAACCCAAAGACTCTGCCGCCGAAGTGGTTCTATGACGAACACGGCAGCGATTTGTACGACCAGATTACGAGACTCGACGAGTACTATCCAGCTCGCACCGAATCCAGCATTTTGGAGCGCAAGGCGCTGGCAATTGCGCAAATAGCTCAAGCCGACACGCTCATCGAACTCGGGTCCGGAACCTCAGAAAAAACAGGCGTTCTCCTCGATGCGATGCAAGCAAGTCGCCGTCTCCGTACCTACGTGCCCTTTGATGTGGCCGAGGACTTCTTACGTCAGGCATCAACCGACATTGCCTCGCGTTATCCCGGCCTAAATGTGCACGGGGTCGTGGGCGACTTCGAACATCACCTCGGCACGATTCCGACCGGCCACCGCAATCTGATCATCTTGTTGGGCGGCACCATCGGCAATTTCACCGCTGGGCCCCGAGCCGAGTTTCTGTCCGAGGTCGCGACATCGATGCAGACCGGTGACTATTTCCTCCTCGGCACCGATCTGGTAAAGGACGTTGGCCGTCTCGAAGCTGCCTACGACGACGCCCAAGGCGTCACCGCGGCGTTCAACAAGAACGTACTAGCCGTCATCAATCGTGAACTGAACGCCGACTTTGATCTCGATCAGTTTGCCCACCGCTCGGTCTTCGATACCGACAACGAGTGGATCGAGATGCGCCTTCGCTCGCTCACCGATCAGACGGTCACCATCGGCGATCTCGACATGGTCGTTCGTTTCAAACAGGGCGAAGAGATGCGTACCGAGGTCAGTTCCAAGTTCCGCAAGCAGGGCGTGGCCGACGAACTCGCCGTTGCCGGTCTCGAAATCGTCGAATGGTTCACCGACCCAGCCGACGACTTCGGCCTTTCGTTGTCCCGCAAGGCCTGAATCCAGCCAACCCCGATCCAGCGGGCCATAGGGCAGCGCTTCGCCGGAAACCCTGGTGCCCAACTACAGTTCGAACCAATTCGTCTTCTTGGACGAGGCATGGTTCGCAGCTAAGGAGCTGAAATGGCAAACGACTGGTTTGAGTCCATTGCAATTGCCCAGGAACGGGCCAAGAAACGACTGCCCAGGTCGGTCTATCAAGCGCTCATTGCGGGTGCCGAACGTGGCTCATCGCTTGAGGACAACTTGGCCTCATTTGCGGAGTTGATGCTTTTGCCCACCGTTGCCGGCGCCCCGGCGGAGCGCGATCAATCCACAACGATCATGGGCCAGTCGATGTCGATGCCGGTGATCATGTCGCCCACCGGCGTACAAGCTGTTCACCCCGATGGTGAGGTTGCCGTAGCGCGTGCCGCTGCTGCTCGTGGCGTGGTCATGGCTCTGAGTTCATTTGCCAGCAAACCACTCGATCAAGTAATCGAAGCGAACCCGCAGTCATTCTTCCAGATGTACTGGGCCGGTGACCGCGACGCCATCAGTGCCCGCCTCGACCGGGCCAAACAAGCAGGGGCAAAGGGCATCATCTTGACCCTCGATTGGACCTTCACCCATAGTCGCGACTGGGGGAGCCCTGACATACCTTCCAACGTCGGCATCAAGACCATGCTCAAGCACGGCCCCGAAGCGCTCATGCGACCCAAATGGCTTGCCATGTGGGCACGAGCGGGCCATCTGCCCGGCCTCACCGCCCCCAACTTTCGCCAGGACGACGGTGCCGCACCGGGCTTCTTCGAGGCCTACGGCACCTGGATGGGAACGCCGCCACCCACCTGGGATGATGTGGCCTGGATGGTCGACCAATGGGGTGGCGAACTCATGGTCAAGGGAATTTCGCGGGTGGACGATGCCAAGCGGTGTGTTGACGTTGGTGCCACCGCATTGTCGGTATCGAACCACGGTGGCAACAACCTCGATGGCACCCCCGCACCCATTCGGATGCTGCCCGGAATCGCCGATGCCGTGGGCGATCAGATCGAAATTGTACTCGACGGTGGTGTTCGTCGGGGCAGCGACGTAGTGAAGGCCTTGGCGTTTGGAGCCAAGGCGGTCATGGTTGGCCGCGCCTATCTATGGGGCTTGGCCGCCAACGGGCAAGCCGGCGTCGAAAACGTACTGGATGTACTGCGAGCAGGAACCGACTCCACCTTGTTAGGACTCGGCAAGGGCTCAATCCACGAACTATCCAAAGACGACATATTGATCCCGTCTAACTTCTTCCCAACCGACTGGCAAGCACCAGGTTGATGGTCTGAAGAATTACCAGGGGGCGGTGGGATCGTCGGCCTCGACGATTTCGTACGTATACCCCTGCTCGGCCAGGAATCGTTGACGATTGCGCGCAAAACGAGCTTCTTCGGTTTCCTTGGTAACGATCGAATAGAAGTGGGCTTGACCGCCATCGGCCTTCGGCCGGAGCAAACGACCCAAACGCTGTGCTTCTTCTTGGCGACTGCCGAACTGGCCCGACAACTGCACGGCGACGCCAACCTCGGGAAGGTCGATCGAGAAGTTCGCAATCTTAGACACCACTAAGACATGGAGATCGCCCGCCCGGAATTCATCAAAGATCTCGTCACGCGTGGCTTGAGCCGTCTTGCCAGTAAGTAACGGTGCATCCAGATGAGCAGCCACCTCTTCGAGTTGGTCAATGAACTGGCCAATAATGAGAATTTGGTCGTCTTTGTGATACTCAAGGATTCGATCGAGAACCGGCGTCTTCTCGTCGGCGGTGGCCGCGACTCGGAACTGGGCCCGCGTGCTCGCAATGGCGTAGGACATGCGACTTTCTTCGGACAGTGCGACCCTGACCTCGGTGCAAACCGCAGGAGCAATCCAACCAAGGGCTTCGAGTTCGGTCCACGGAGCGTCATATCGCTTGGGGCCAATGAGGCTAAATACGTCGCCTTCGCGCCCGTCCTCACGCACCAACGTGGCGGTAAGGCCCAGGCGACGAATGGCCTGCAACCGTGCCGTGGCTCGGAACACCGGCGCCGGGAGAAGGTGTACCTCGTCGTAAATGATGAGGCCCCATTCTTGTTCGTCAAACAACTGCAGATTGGGAAAGCGCAACAAGAAATCGGCGTCTTTGTCGACGGCCGGATTGGCCCAGGTCAACATGTTGTAGGTGACCATAGTGACCGGTCGGAGTTCCTTGCGCTGACCGGACCACTCGCCAACATCATCCTCGGTAAGCGACGTCTTATCGACGGCTTCGCGCATCCACTGACGGATCGACGAGATAGAGGTACAAACAATCAACGTGTTGGTCCTGGCCGTGACCATCGCCGATAGGCCGATGATCGTCTTACCTGCTCCACACGGCAAAGTGAGCACGCCATTGCCACCAGCAACATTGCCCTCCTGCCACCACGCATCCACCGCGTCTTTTTGGTACGAACGTAAATCGGCGGTGAAGGCGACCGGCCCAAGGTCGGCGCCATCGATGAACCCGGCCTCATCAGCGACCGGCCAACCCAGAGCCAACAATGTTTGCTTCAGCGCACCGCGGTCGCCGAGACGCACGGCGAAGTTGTAATCGTCGAGTCGCTCACCCAGGTAAACAGCCACATTTTTGTGACGCGAGATTTCTTCGAGCAGAGGGATTTCTTTGGACGTCAGATTGATTTCGGCGGTCTCGTCGTTGGTAATCAGTCGCAGTCGTCCATAGCGACCCATTTGATCGGCGACTTCGCCCAACACGAACGGGGCCACCGGGTACTTGGCAAAATCGGTGAGCACACTGTGAACATGCTCGATGGTCAAACCGGCTACCGCAGCGTTCCACAGCGAAAGCGGCGTTATCCGGTAGGTGTGCACATGCTCGGGAGCGGTTTCGAGTTCGGCGAAGCGAGCGAGTTCGGCTCGGACCTCCTTTGCCAGCGGAGCGCCCGTTTCGAGGAGGACCGTGAGGTCGCTTTGCACGATGAGCGGATTGTCAGATGCGGTCATGAATTGGGTTCCTGAAGGAGATCTTGTACGAGGACGGAAGTAAGGGCCAGGGCACGATTGACCGTGAGTCGATCATTGGGTGTGGGTGTCCGGCGCGACCGCTGACCAACACGTTGTAGGTCGCTTCCGGTGACTGCATCGGAGGGTTCATCTAATGCCACAACTTCGGGCGACAGACCCTTCTTGTCGAGGGCGGATCGTACTCTGGCCGCCGTTTCGGTGGTTATCGCAACGGTGGGGGCAATGGCGGTGAGCCTGAGTGTTTTGATGTTGCACGCAATCATGAGATCGACGGGATCGGCGGCAACCACGATGGTGGAAGCGCTCATGATCTTTACCTTGCCCGCGCGACTGGCGGCGTCTCGCACCAGCTGGTAGACCGACGGGGCGACCGGCACAGAACTCAACGTGTCGAGAAACGTGCGGATCGATTCGATGGTCTCGCCGTGCTGCACGGCACGCGTGAGAAGTGTTTCGCTTAACCGATAGATATGGGCGCCAGCGTCGCTCTCAAGTTCGGCAAAATGAGACAGTTGAGCAGCCAACTCAGGGTCGAGATCTGGAGGAGCGATGATCGTGAGGTCCGGCTGAATAATGGCATGGTTTGCATCACCCAGAGCGGCCGCGGCGACGCCATCAGGGTCATCGAGCGCTAGACGACCCAAAGTAGTGAGACCATGCGGAGCATTGCTGGTCACAATTCCAAGCGTGATCAGTTCGTCGATGGCGTCGGCAAAAAGCTCGGCGTCGCCATGAGGGGCATAACGCTGGGCCAGCCAGGTCGCGGCGGCCTGACGGTTGACCCAACCCTCGTCGGGAGCCTGCGATGCGAACTCCCACAACAACAAGTGCCGGTTAATCAAGGTCATTTCGAGGTCGGTTACGTCGCTCGGATTGGTCCATTCAGCAACCAGCCGAAGCCAGCGTTGCTGCAACGATAAATTAGCCCAGGCCTCAGCAATCTCTGGGTCGGTGCGCCACACTTGATCAACCCGGTAGGTACGGCCGCGACCGGTACTGCTGACCGTATTGGGCAGCAGAAGCTCCATGTGCAACATGAGGCGAGCGATCAGTTCAACGATCTCATCCGTGGAATCGAGAGCTTTCGCAGTCGACTTTATCTCGACGCGTCCAAGGCGAGACTCAGCGTTCTTGAGTACCTTCGGCGGATCCTTTTCCCAATGCTGCAGAGCCCGATCGGCGGCCATCATGAGCGGAGGAAGTCGGTGCGCTTCCTCCAGGCGGGGCGCAAGTTCTGGTTCATCGATGACCGGCCAAATGGGATACGAAGAGCGATCCAAAATTGACCACGCCTCGTCCCAAATCCAGACTTCACCGCGGTAGTTCGCCACACCCAAAATTCCGCGGAAAGTCAGCTCACGGAGCACGCGAACCTCGGCATCGGCGTTGGCGGTCTGCCGCGAGAATCGGACCGGGGCGGCTTCGCCCAAACGGATCGCACTGAGACCAAGTTGGTAGGCATCGGCTACGCCACGACCAACAAGGTCGGCCACCCGGTTAAGGAGATCCCAGGCCTCGTCGGACAGATGGTCGCGGACGATCTTGCGCTGTCGTTTGTCGGCGTACACGCTGGCGATGGTGTCTACGAGTTCTTGTTTTGGGCCGGTGGACGGTAGCCCCATTACGTCGCAAATGATGCCCAAGGAGTCGCCGGTAATGGCCTGGGGATCCGACATTGAGACTCGGGTGGTGTGCCATTTGTGGCGGATCTTGTCCGGCAGTTCGTAGGAAGCATTGTTCGATTTCATTAACCG
>CAXMUI010000097.1:0-2010 GCA_964196475.1 uncultured Acidimicrobiia bacterium | reverse complement strand
GTTTGCGATGGGCCGTTCTGAGGATGAGCCGAACTTTGATCCTTCTGGGGAGATTTTCGACACATCGGAGCTCGCGGATGAGCGGTTTGTCAACGCGTCCCCAATTGTGCCGTCGCTGTTCGTCGTGGAGGCCAAGAACGGCGGTGATGCGCTCACCCAGGATGTGTTGTTCGAGTTCAAGCAGAACTCGGACTCGTTGCGCTCCAACGGCGAGCTCACTCCCAAACTGGCGGTGCAGTTCCGGTCTGAGTTAGGCGAAGAGGTCGATGGCATCTTCTCGCTTGCGGACAAGGTTGATGAGGTCATACCTGGTGGTTTGGGTGCGGCTTCGGATGCCGATGTGAAGATTGCGTTGGCCGACATCCTCGGTGAGGGTGCGGTCGGCAGTCCGTTGCGCGACACGTTGTCCCAAGAGGCCACTAGCCGCACGCGAGAGGTCAACGGACAAGAGACCGTGGTTTGGGAGTCGCCGGCGTTCAGCGCCACCGTGGTTACTGACTTGACGTCGTTTGGTGGCCGTGACCCCGACGGGAACAACGACGTCCCGGTCGAAGGTGAGGAGTTCCTTCGGAAGGTCCAGACGGAGCTACAGGGCGATCAGAGCAACAGCCGGATTCTTGGTCTGCTGATCGATGTCGGCTTGACGTCGGAAGAACAGCTCAATGCCTCGATGCCTTTCGTGTTGCTGGCGGTCGTGGGAATCCTTTTCCTAGTTGGGGCCCTGTTGCGCTCGTATTGGGCGGCGGCACTTGTTGGGGTGGGCTTGGCGATCACGATGCTTTGGTACAACGCGGTGCTCACGATCATTGGTTTCGAGGGAGGGTTGCTGCTGGGGTTCATTGGCCCGGTGTCGGTGATTGCGTTCGGTGTTGATTTCTTTGTGCATGCGAGTGGCCGTGCCAGAGAACAACAGGTCGCGGGGCTTACCCGTGATCAGTCGTATCCCCGTGGGCTCACGCTTGTCTTCCCAGCACTGCTGCTGGCCGTCATCTCGTCGGCTGCGGCCTTCATTTCGAACGGTGTGGCCGGTATTCAGGCCATTGTGCAGTTCGGTATTGGCACGGCGATCGCTCTTCTTATTGGTTTCTTGATCCTTGGCATCATTGTTCCTCGTTGGTTGCTGACCATCGAGGACATGGTTGGTGACCCGCCACTCGATCGGGGCTTGATGATCCGTTACAAGCTGGGATTCACGGTGATGGCGCTGTTTGCTGGTGTTGCTGTTGCGATGAGTGTCGGTGCGCCCATCATTGGCTTCGTCGTTCTCGCGGTGTTCTCTCTCTTGTTCGTCTATCTGCCGGTGAAACGCACCCGCAAAAATTACGCGAAAGCAGCTGCTGAGGGCCGCCCAACCGGCACCGAGATCAAGGGGGCTGGCCACGGGTTCAAGGCTGCTGGCAGCGTGGTCCATTTCTTGGCCCGCTGGCGGGTCTTGACTATTCCGGTGACGGTCGCCCTCGCGATCGCTGGAGCGGTAGCGTTCACCCAGGTCGAGTCGGAGTTCTCGTTTACCGACTTCTTCTCTGAAGACAGCGATGCCATACAGAGCCTCAACCTCTTCGAGGATCACTTCGGTGAGAGCACTGGGACTGGCTCCGGTTTCATCTACGTGGAAGGCGACCTCACCCAACCCGACACACTTGCCGCTCTCGACAACTTCGTCTCCGAACTCGACGCCACCGAGGCCGCGGCCCCCGACGATTACCTCACACGCGACCTCAACGGCAATGTGACCTTGCGACGGGACAACGCGGTCTCGATCGCGCAGGCGGCTATGGCGGCACCCGAGGCAATGGCTGCTGCCGGAATTGACGTCACCGATGCCGACGGGAACGGGATACCGGACTCGGCCGCCGCGATCGCGGCCATCTATGACCTGGCGCTGACCGATGGGATCACAAACGACGAAGGTGTTGTTGTGTTCGCCGCGGACGGCGTCACCGAGCTGTTGTGGACCGACGGCGCTAGCACCTACGCCTCATTTGTTGAGGTCGGCATCCCGTCGTTCAC
>CAXMUI010000096.1:0-6966 GCA_964196475.1 uncultured Acidimicrobiia bacterium | reverse complement strand
TCACCCGTCGCATGGCTCGGGTTGTATACAGCGCTTCAAAGATGTCCATCGCATGAGAGTAACGTGGCCGCCATGATCGGACGAATCTCATGACGACCGTGCAACTGCATCACATGGACAATGTTGACATTCAAGTTGGCGACGGCGGCACCGTCCCCAACGGCCATAAGCAGGCGCGGGGTGCAATCGCCGTCGGCGAAGAAATCCGCAAGGGTGGCGTGACCATTGGCAAGGCCTCGTCACCGATTGCCAACGGCGACCACGTTCATGAACACAACGTCGACGTCTGGCGGGCAACTACCACGGCTTCAGTGGCCGCAACCGACTTGCGAACATCAGATCCCGTTGAACCCCGCACGTTTGACGGCTACCACCGCGCCGATGGTCGCGTGGGCATTCGTAACCATATTCTCATCCTTACCACCGTCAACTGTTCGGCTTCGGTTGCCCAAGCGGTAGCCAAGCAGGCAGTTGGGCGCGGCATGCTCGACGGGACCTCGAACGTCGATGGCGTTACGGCCCTAACCCACCACGGTGGTTGTGCCGTCGATCCACACGGTGACAGTTTGGCGTATCTTCGACGGACGTTGGCGGGTTACGCCACCAACCCCAACACGGCGGGAACGGTCGTCATTGGGCTGGGTTGTGAGGCTAATCAGATGCCTCAGTTCCTTGCCGAAACCGGACTCGCAGAAGGTGAGCGACTTCGCACGGTGGGCATTCAGGATTCAGGCGGCTCTCGGGCCGCTATCGAAACTGCACTCGAAATGGTCACTGAACTGATCGCACTCGCCGATTCGGACCACCGTCAGCCCGCGCCATTGGCACATCTCTCCTTGGCTCTGCAGTGCGGCGGTTCAGATGGTCTATCGGCCGTCACTGCGAACCCATCGTTGGGCTACGCCGCCGATCTTCTCGTCGCTCATGGGGCCACCGTGGTCTTGGGTGAGACCCCCGAAATGCATGGCGCCGAACATATTTTGGTACGCCGGGCGATCAACCAAACCGTGGCCCAAAAGCTCCTAGACCGACTTGATTGGTGGCGGTCAGTGTCCGAACCCGAACACAATCCATCACCGGGTAACCGCAAGGGCGGCCTAACCACGATTGCCGAAAAGTCGATGGGCGCCGTCGCTAAGGCCGGCACGAGTCCCCTGGTCGATGTGGTGCGCTATGCCGAACCCATCACCACGAAAGGTTTCGTAGTAATGGACTCTCCTGGCTATGACCCCTGCGCGGTCACCGGTCAGATTGCGTCGGGCTGCACCCTCGTAGCGTTCACTACTGGGCGAGGCAGCGTGTCGGGGTTCCTCCCTTCGCCTTCGCTCAAGCTGGCGACCAACTCCGAAATGGCCCGACAGATGGACGACGACATCGACATCGATTGTGGCCCTGTTGCCACCGGCGAGTCATCCGTTGCGGAGATGGGCGAGGCAATATTTGAGTATTTGGTCGTCACCGCTTCTGGTCAACAAACCAAGAGTGAAAGCTTCGGCTTCGGCGTGGAGGAGTTCGTGCCATGGCAAATGGGCGTAATCACGTAACTGTCCGGTAGCAAGCTCCCGGCCAGATTCGGTCAGATTCGGTCATACCGCAATATTGGGTTGGCGACGCTTGGCAAACGCGAGAGAGTGCTTACTAATGACTACAACCACCGACACCTTACTGATGACTTCAACCACTGACACCAACAACAAGATGTTCGCCGCGAGCGCTGCTGCCAACGATGGCGAGTTCACCCCCGGTGACTGGGCGCTGTTTGGCGCTATCGCATGCATCTGGGGATCGTCATTCTTCTTCATTAAAATCGGCCTCGAAACGATGCCCCCGGGGTTCATCACCTTCGCCCGGGTGGGTTTGGGCGCCCTGGCTGTATCGGTCATGCCTCGGAAACGCATCGCTGTTGAACCCGAAGATCGTGGTCGAATTTTGGTGCTGACATTGGTGTGGGTGGCGATCCCGTTCACCCTGTTTCCAATTGCCGAACAGTACATCAATAGTTCGGTTACCGGACTCCTCAATGGTTCAACTCCGATCTTCGCCGCCTTCGTCGCGATCGTCTTTGTGAAGCAAGCGCCCAAGGGTCTCTTGGCGGTGGGCATCGGTCTTGGGTTTGTAGGAATCGTGATGATCTCGGTTCCATCGTTAACCGAGGGTTCCAACGAGGCACTGGGCGTGGCGCTGGTATTGGCGGCCTCAGTTTCCTACGGTCTCTCTCTCAACATTGCTCCCCCACTGCAGAAAAAGTACGGCCCGGTCAATCTCATGTCTAAGTTGTTGGCCGTGGCCACCGTGCTCACCGCTCCGTACGGTCTTTGGGAAATTGACGAAGTCAGCTATGAACTCAAGCCAACGTTGTCTGTCATCTTCATCGGCGTGGTCGGAACCGGTATTGCGTTTGCCATCATGGCCACCTTGGTTGGTCGAGTTGGCGGTACTCGCGCCTCATTCATTACCTACCTGATTCCGGTGGTAGCGCTGGCACTCGGTGTCGCATTTCAAGACGATGACGTCTCCGCATTGGCAGTTATTGGGGTCGCCTTTGTTGTGGCGGGAGCCCTGATGGCCTCACGAAGCAAGGCGTCGGGATAGGTCGGTACTGCCGGCATCCCCGTCTGACTCAAAGCAATAGGGTCAGCTTTCGATTCACGCTCTAATGTTTGGCTATGACTAACGACCCCAGCATGTACGTCGACGATGCCGCTTCTCAGGCGTTGGGAATCACGATCGAAGTGGAACGACCCGGTCATGCCACGGCCACGATGACGGTTCGGCCTGACATGGTCAATGGTCTCGGAGTTTGTCACGGAGGCCTTTTGTTCACGCTGGCTGATACGGCCATGGCCTTTGCCTCGAACGCTTACGGCGAGGCGACCTTTGCCATCCACGCGGAGATCGATTGGTTGCTCCCGACCCGGGAGGGTCAGGTGGTTGTCGCTGTAGCGTCGGAAATTGCCAAGCCCGGGCGCACGGCCGTGCACGATGTGGCGATAACCGCTGATGGCGAACTGGTGGCAATTTTTCGAGGGCGCACGCGGTCCGTCGGTCGAAAGGTCAGCCCGGACGCGGCAAAGCCGTAACCCAGCCCTAACCCCGCCCTACCCAACGCACCATTGCTCGTTCTGGGTGTGTGGGCGCTGCGGGACGCAGCGCCCACACACCCAGAACGGATGAAACAGCGGACTGGATGGTTTTGATCTTCACATTTCGGTTGATTCGAACTCGTTGTGGAGCGTTAATGTGAACCGTGTCAGAAAAAACCAGGGCCACTGATCCCCGACAAGAAGCACTTGGACTTGGACTCGGCGCCCTGGGCGTCCTCATTTTTTCATTCACGCTCCCAGCAACCAAGTCGACAGTGCCCGTGTTCGGACCACTGGTCGTCGGTATCGGTCGTGCAGTCGGCGCTGCCGCCCTCGCTCTCATCGTGTTGCGGATTAAAAAGGTCCCGTTCCCCGAACGCCGATTGCGCGGTCGCCTCTTAATCACCGCTGCTGGCGTGGTCTTCGGGTTCCCGTTGTTCACGGCGCTTGCTCTGCAACACGCCGCTGCTTCTCGTGGCGCAATCGTGGTAGGAATCCTGCCCGCAGCAACCGCTCTGGTGAGCACCATCCGTCATGGGGAACGCCCGAGTCGGCAATTCTGGCTGGCTGCATCGGGCGGTCTCATCACCGTGGTTATCTTCGCCATCGTGACAGGGACCGATGGTCGACCGGAGGCCGCTGATGGACTGTTTCTGCTTGCCGTGCTGGCTGCCGCCATTGGGTACGCCGAAGGAGCGGCAGTAAGTAGGGAGATTGGCGGCTGGCAAACCATCTCCTGGGCGCTCGTGGTTTCGCTACCGCTCACTATCCCCATAACCGTGCTCGCCGTGAATTCACACGGAGTAGACAACCTGACCGGAACAGCAATTCTTGGACTTGCGTACGTTTCGGTTGGCAGCATGTTTCTAGGATTTTTCGCTTGGTACGCAGGCCTGAGCATGGCTGGCGTGGCGCGCGTGAGCCAAATACAACTCGTCCAACCCATCCTCACCCTGGTGTGGTCAGCGCTGTTTCTGGACGAAACAATCACGACTGCAGCGGTCATTGCGGCGTTGATGGTTCTTGGCTTTGTGGTAGCTACCCGAAGAGCACCCGTCGGCTGATTCCTACGTGAGGGAGATGACAACCAGGTCGGTCGGTTTGGGCATCTGCTCTTCGGTCAAGCCACCCGTCGGCAACTGGGTGATCGCTCGACGTTTACCCACTACTTGCACTAGCAACCGGTCACCAGTATCGGACTGCACAATCCCCTTCGCCCGGACTACGTCAGCTGGCAAGGCTTCAACCAATACATCCAGGTCAGACCTACTAATTCCAACCGGAACCGCCATGGCGCCGATTGAATATTGATCGAACAGGTTTGGCGCAGGCAAGACGTCGATGCCGTCGGGGTGCTCGGCTCCAAGTTCGAGAATTCCGGCCGTGGTCAGTGCCGTGGCTGAATCGACGACTGGTGTAGCGGGAGCCACGGTGTGCAGTTCAGCTTCAACGGCGGCCCGCACCGTTGACTCGACGAGGTCAGTTTTGGTCAGCACCAAGATGTCGGCCGCCTCGATCTGACGCATCAGCGTCGGACCAATCACCGGATGGTGCGACATGCCGTAGTACTGGTCACAG
The DNA here is from genome assembly GCA_964196475.1 of uncultured Acidimicrobiia bacterium. Lineage (GTDB taxonomy): Bacteria > Actinomycetota > Acidimicrobiia > Acidimicrobiales > JAHEJN01 > CAWKZT01. The sequence goes on along the minus strand of CAXMUI010000096.1, from coordinate 2,305 downwards.
TCCACCAGGACCACGACCCCATCGAGGCGGAACCCCGCGCTCTTCCCCCACGGTCGCACCCGGTCAGGGTCCGCAACGCCACTCAGTTCCAAGATCACCTGATCAGGAGGATTGGGACGGTCACGCAACTGATCGAATGCCGGTCCCAGGCCTCCACTAAGGCTGCAACACACACAGCCATCAGTGAACTCAATGGTGTCTCGATTTCGCCGACGAATGAGGGCTGCATCGACATTGACCGTCCCAACATCATTCACCAACACGGCGATAGGACGATCGGTCCGTGCCAAAAGTTCGTTGATGATCGTCGTCTTCCCCGCGCCGAGGTAGCCGCCGAGCAATGTCAGCGGAACGATTCGCCCATCCCATGGCAAAAACTCAGGCTCGCGATACACCACTCCCTAGAGGCTAAACGCTTCGACGACCATCCCTGCTCATCCACTATTTCTTGCGGCCGCGTCGACCACGAATCAGCTCGACAAGATTGACATCGCTCGCTTCTCCGCCCATAAACGATGGATAGATCTCTGTGGCCAGCACCGCTAACTGGGTTTGGGTGTGCGGCGTTGCATCATCGGGCAGTAACGCACGGGCCCCATCGACGGAGGCCGCCGCTTCCACAATTGCCCGGTGGGTTTGCTCGACGTCCGCTGACGCATAGGTGAAGTCCCATCGAGACGCTGCGGCTTGAACAAGAGGCTTTTCCTCGTCCGCCGAAATCCCCGCTGCGGGAAATACTCGACAGTCAAAGGTTCGACAGGTAACCGGACGGTGTTGGTAGATCGTGCATCCATGCTCAGACAGCATCGGGCACCAGCCACGTTCGTCGTAACCCATAAGCACATGGCCCTTGGGCATCATCGGCGCGGGAAATAGCAATTCGGATGGGATATGACGCAAGGCGTCCGTTTCCTCAGGCCCAATGTGAATGAACTGCGACGACTGACAACATGCAGCACAATCTCCACACGCAACGTCCGCGTCGGACTCGCCGGCGATTGCAGCCGTCATCTCGATTAGCCACTGCGAAAATTCTCCAGCGGAAAGTCGTCCTTCGGCAGCCACCGTTCCACCGTAATGGCTGTTAGGTAATGACTGCGTTTTAGGGCACCGTGCGCCATGATGAAGCAATGACGATTCTCGTGACCGACGAACGCCGCAACGACCAGTGGCTTGCTGCTTTGCAAAGCGAGCTCCCGTCCGCCACCTTTGTGCTCGAAGCCGAGTTGAGCGATCCAAGCATCGAGTTCGTGGTCAGTTGGAGGGTTACCCCTTTAATCAAGTCATTTCCGAACCTGCAGGCAATCCTGCTGACCGGAGCTGGATTCAACCATTTGGACCTCACGGATATCCCATCGATACCGATCGTGCGTCTGATCGACCCACAAATGGCCAACGACATCGCGCTCTATGTGCTGAGTTGGGTGATCCATTTCCAACGCGACTTTGATCAGTATGGAAAGGCCAGGGCCCGAGGCGAGTGGATCCCTTCGCTGCCCAACAAATTCCCGGTCGATGTCACCGTTGGTGTGCTGGGTGTGGGCAAGATCGGTTCGGCGATTCAAACCAAACTCGACGCTCAAGGATTCACCACGCTCGGCTGGTCGCGCAGCAATCGCGACCGGTCTTTGGAAGAGTTCTTTACTGCCAGCGACATCGTCGTCAACACCTTGCCGATGAGCGCCGAAACCAATCAACTGGTTGACGCCACCATGCTCGAACACCTCGGCCAGGGTGTGTTAATCAACGTGGGTCGTGGTTCCACCGTGGACGAGAAGGCTCTCGACGACGCACTGCAAGCCAACCTTCGAGCGGCTGTTCTTGATGTTGTAGCGGCCGAACCTCTGGTTGCTGACTCGCCCCTTTGGCATCGACCCAATTGCATCATCACCCCGCACATTGCCGGGCGTACCAATCCCAAAACCGCGGCGATTGCGGTGGTGGGGTCAATCGCCCAACTCCGCTCGGGAATTTCGCCCGATGGTGTGATAGTTCGACCCGCCTAACTCGCAGCCATCTGTGGTCTGCCTACGCTCCCGTACGCTAGCTGTATGCATCTCGTCGCGATTTGTGGAAGCGTCACTCCGGGCTCAGCCAATGGCGCTGCACTCGACATCGCGGTTGCGCATCTGGCCACCCAAGGCATCACGAGCGAGCCGACCGTGGGGATCGACACCATCCCGGTTTTGTCCGCCGATTTGGCGGACAATCCACCCATCAGCGTGGCCCAATTTCGCTCAGTAATCGAAGCCGCCGATGGGGTCCTTCTTGCCTCGCCCGAATACGCCGGTGGCGTAGCTGGCGG
>CAXMUI010000095.1:0-4896 GCA_964196475.1 uncultured Acidimicrobiia bacterium | reverse complement strand
GGTGAGCACCAGGTCGTGGTCGGTGACCTGGGTCGTGTCGATGCGGTGCATCCAGAGGTCCCGTAGATAGATGGTGTCCATGAGGTACCCGAGCGCCCATTTCTCGGTGACCGGGCCGTCGATCTTAAGCCTCATTCGGCGCATGAGGCCCGGGGTTTTGGTCCGCTTGCGGACAGTCACGGGGGCAATCTTGGCCAGTCTTTCGACGAGTTGAGCCGGCGAGAGGTCGATGCGGTCGCGAACCTGCACGTTGGAAAGGCCAGCTTCGAGCGGCCCGCCAAATGCTTTGCGGTGCTTTCTTGCCGCCCGCATCTGGTGGATGTTCTCCTTCGTGGTGGCACTGGCTTCGCAGGCGCCGAGCACATGGAGGTACATCTGGCGGACGTCCCAGTCCGGGCAAGGTGTTTGTGTCGTCCAGTCCTCCGAACCGAGGGAACGAAGAAGATCGAGCGTTCGATCCAGTTCGGCGGCCTGAAGACCCATGGCCTCTGTGTGGCTGAACGGGTCCAAGGTGGAAACGTCAATTGTTGTGGTGGTGTTCATGAGTTCACTTTCCTTTGGATGTTTCGAACAGGTGGGGGGCGATTTCGTGCAGGGTCATGTCGAGGGCACGATCGACGAGACGTTCCCAGCGGTTGCCACCCGGGTCGGTGGAGATCTGCTGGTCGGTGAGCCCTGTCAGCACCGCAGTCCACAGATCCACCGCTGCGGGGTCGGTAATGCCTATGTCGGCCAGGCGACTCACCATTGAGTTGTACGCCTCGAGAGCCACAGCAAAGCTCTCCTCAGACGGCACGAACTCGGGAATGGTCCGCTGAAACAGCAGTTGGTAACGGACGGGATCAGAGGTGCAGAACTGGAAGAACTGGTGGGCCATGGAGCGAGCCTGGTCGAGCGGCTCAGCGTTGGAGTTCTCGAGGAGGTCGTCGGTGAAAGCGGCGAATGCAACGTAGCCCTCGTGGAACATGGCGTCATAAATCTCATGTTTGGACGAGAAGTAGGAGTAGATCGACTGGGCCTTCATCCCGACTAGCTCGCCCAGATCGCGCATGGCCAAACCGGCCAGTCCGTTCTCCCTCACCAGATCCCACCCTGCGGCGACGATCTCCGCCTTAGTCTCCTGCCGGCGAGCGGCACGACGGTCGGGTCGTACCGGCGAAATCTTGGCCTCAGAACTACTGTTCATGTTCGATTGTCCTACTGTCCATCGTATTTACTTATAGCCATCGGATTCCCGAACGCTGTTCGGACTATACGAAACGAACCTTGACCTGTCAAGGGGAGACTTGACTCGACGCCCAGAAACGACGACAAAATCGCGTTGACGAGGCCGGCCGGTAACGTCTACAAAGGTCGGGATTCTGCATACGGATCCGATGCGATCGGACTAACGGAGGATGCGATGAGTCAAAACCAAGGCCAAACCGAAGCCTGGAACGGCGGGGAGTCGGTTCACTACGTTTCCCACGCCGACCGATACGACCGCCAACTTGCCCCCTTCACCCAGGCACTCCTCAAGCATGCACAAATCGGGCCAAACGACAGAGTGCTCGACATCGGCTGTGGCTGCGGGGTAACCACTCTTCGGGCCGCCCAAAGCGCGAGAACTGTTCTGGGGGTCGACATCTCTCATCCGCTGGTCGAAATCGCAACGGAACGAGCCCAGGCAGCAGCACTCGACCAGGTCCGTTTCGTGGTCGCTGACGCGCAGACCCATCCTTTCGGCAACGGTGAGTTCGATGTTCTCATCAGCCAGTTTGGGCTGATGTTCTTCGACGACCCCGAGGGCGCGTTCGGGAACCTTCGACATGCGCTCGCGCCCGGCGGCCGGGTCTCCTTTATCTCCTGGCAGAACCTCGAAGCCAACGAATGGCTGATGGTGGTTGGCCGGACGGTGGCGCGGTACGCCGACCTCCCCGACTTCGGTGGGCGCGCCGGCGGACCAGGCATGTTCGCATTCAAAAAGCCCGATGAGATGATCTCACTGTTGACCGAGGTCGGCTTCACCCAGGTGGCCGTCGAACCGGTATCAACAACAATCCTGCTCGCCGGGGGCGCAAGCCTCGATGAATCCCTCGACTTCTTGCTCGGCATGGGCATGGTCCGCGGCCTGCTTGGTCAACTTCAAGACGACGCATATGACGCCGCGGTCGAAGAGATTCGCTCCACCCTCGCCGAGCACTACGAAGCCGGCGTCGGCGTAAGGCTTGGGGCCGCTGGTTGGCTGGCCTCTGCGCGCCGCTGACGCACCCAAGACGACCGCTAAGCGAACGCGCGGAGAAATCCCTGCCCATTGGGACAGGGATTTCTCGCTCTTTAGGTCAGTTCGTTGAACGACTACTCATCCGATCTGGATCAAGCTGAGTTGGACGCTGTCTACACCGACGTTGCCGGCACTGTCGGTAACTTTTAGCTCCAGCAAGAGAACCATCGACGCATCGTCACCCGACTGAAACGGCTCGAGTTGATCGGCGGGATCCCAAACAAATTCGGCACTGTTTCCGATGACCTCTGTGCCTTCACCGGTACCCGTCTCCAGGTCATAGGGCCAGGTCAGAACCCACTCGTAAGTAAGGTCCGTGTCGCCCTCGGGATCAACAGCGCTCCCTTGCAAGGTCGTCAGTTGATTTGCCAGGCTGGCACCAACGATTGGCTCGGCAATTGTGACCGCTGGCGGAAGGTTCTCCGGAGCCTCAACCACCACAATGTCAATAGTTGTTGTACCAAAAGCTCCGTCGAAATCTTGCCCGGTCAAGGTGAGTTGCCGGGGCCCCAAAGTCATGAGGGTGAGTGATGTCTCGCAACCAAACACCGTCAGATCGCTATTGACATCCGTGGTCCACACAAGGAACCCACAATCCAGCGGGCCACCGACGTTGACATCGAACGACGTTCCTTGCACATCGAACGGAACGCCCTGAAAGACCTCTGTGCCTTGGCGTGGATTAACAATGGTCATCCTCGGAGCAGTGTTCCGGACCTGGATAGTGGTCGTGACACTGGTTGACAAGCCCGTGGTATCGGTAGCCGTGGCCGACAATTGGACCTCGCCAGGGGTGTCAAAGACCACCTCAACATCGACTCCGGTGCCCAGTGCATTGCCATTGCTGTCTTGCCAGACCACCACACAACACGACGGTCCGCCATCTTCAAAGTCACGCACATTGACTTGCAAGCGAACCGGCTGATGCAACTCGACCACCCGACCATCGCTGGGCGATAGCAACGTGACCTCTGGTGCAATGTTCCCGAGGGCAACCTTCACCGCTTCCTGAGCATTCACGAATCGATTTACATCTGGGTCCGCACTAGGCGACGCAGTGTCATAGAGAATCTGTTTCACCTCAGCACCTCTGAGCGATGGATTGGCGGCCCAAACTAGAGCCGCAACTCCGGCCACGAAGGGTGCCGAAAAGCTGGTGCCATCTACGAGTCGAGCCTCGTTCTGGGTGTGCAACGGATCCGGACCAACCCACAACGAGTATGGCGCATAGATGTTGACATCCTCAGGCCCATAGTTGGACCCCTGGGAGCGTCGATCTGTCTGATACTGCGTCCCACCAACACAGATGACCCCATCGTTCTCGCACGGAGTAACCCATGCCTTCTCCCAACACCTCACGAAGCATTTCAGTTTGTCCACACTCACTCCGCTATTACCCGCCGAAGCAAACATCAACATCCCGTTGCTCGCCAGTGCCTTGGTCGTATTTTCGAACGGCAACACACTCCACGCCACGTACCAGGGAACCACGGTGCCGAAACTCATACTTGCAATCTGCGCTCCAGATGCTCGGGCCCGGAGCACTGCCATATTGGCGAAGAAAAAATCAGGTGATGTGTACACGACCATCGGTCTCGCCACTGGCCCAGCGGGTCCAGCCGCCCCATACCCGTTGCCAGACAGTGCCATCGCGGCGCTGACCGTGTTGGTGCCATGCCAGCGGCATGCATCAGATCCGCAACTCGATCCGGCGGGTGATCCTAAGGCATCAGTGAATGGTATTACCGATGAGGAGATCAAACCATCGGGCCAATCCTGGTTCGGCTCAAACCCTTGATCCAAGATTGCCAAAGTGACCGGACCATTCTTGCCAGAGGCGTCCAAGGCTCGCCACGCTTCGGCCACGCCGATATCGAGCTGACGGTTCGGTCCGCCATCGAATGCCGGCCAGTTAAAGACGTTGGGGTCATAACTGACACCAGGGTGACCAGATCCAGCCGAACCGACTGGCGCCTCGTTAAGAATTCTGTCGTCAAGACTGTCCGACTCACCCACCCAATTGATCCCGACAGGTGCCTCCAGCGAAGATGCCGCGGCGGCGGCCAAGATGAGTGATCGGCCAGACTCACTCGATATTGAAAAATCACCCGAGCCAATCACCCCAAGACGGGAAAGGTCAGCATTGAGCTCACCTTCACCGGCTGTTTCAGGCAGCTCAACTCGGAGCAGGTACTGGGAAACGACACCGTCGATACCAACTTCGTCTGCATCGATTTGCGCAATGACCGTGCCGTTGAACCGCTCGATGTAGCTGGCCAACACGGTTTCGTCGTCGGTGGTCACCCAAAGCTCGTTCTCGATGAACTTGGCGACCTCACCGTCTTCGTCGGCGGTTCCGGCCACCGGCCGTACTTCGCCTTCGGTAAGACCGGGGAGCGAGAGATCGGCTGCGACAATCGAGGGATCGATAGTCAAGGTGACATGAACATCGGCAGTCTCCTCCACCGTTTCTGCTGGTTGCGTTGAGTCGACGCTGACCGAAACTCCGGAACTACACGCAGCACTCACGAGCAGCGCCACCAACGCAACGGCAGCCGAGCGCAGCACTGTCTTGCGATGCCAGCGGGCTTGCCATTTGGGTGTGGTCGGTTGGGTATTCATTGTGTCCTCAT
>CAXMUI010000094.1:0-5127 GCA_964196475.1 uncultured Acidimicrobiia bacterium | reverse complement strand
CTCATGCGCGCTCGAGTAAAGCGGGCGCCACCCAGCACTCGGCTGGGTTTGGCCGCGATTAGTCCACCAAGGGCCCACGCGGTGGATGCAAGAAGAGCAGCAGCTTGATACGACACGAGATGTGACGCTACGGGGCCAGTCGGTGCATAGTCCACCCATTTTCGCCCTGCACATACTGGGCGCGATCATGCAGCCGGCTGGGCTGACCTTGCCAGAACTCAACTTCGGCGGGGACCAACCGATACCCGCCCCAATATGGTGGCCGCTCTATCGGTCCGTCGCCCAGTTTTTCGGCCATGATGTCCAGTGAACTTTGCAGTTCGGCGCGACTACGAAGAAGCCTGCTTTGCGGCGAGGCCCACGCCCCGATTTGGCTTTCGCGTGGACGGGTAGCGAAATATGCATCCGAAGTAGCGTCATCCACAAGTTCGATTGTGCCGCGTACTCGAACCTGCCGGTGCAGTCTGTGCCACATGAATGTCGCCGCTGCCGCACTGTCGTGGCGCAATTCGTCTGCCTTGACGCTGCGGTAGTTGGTATAGAAGATCAGTCCCGAATCGAGACCCCGCATCAGGACGACTCGCCCATTGGGACCATCCGCCCCTGCGGTGGACAACACCATGGCGTTGGGTTCGTCAATCTCGGCGTCGATCGCTCCTTGCAGCCAAACCGCAAATTGCTCCAACGGATCGGCGGACATGACCGTCAGATCGATTCCTTCGGACTCGTACTGGCGACGCAGCGCCACCAGATCGATAGTCATTAGCCCATCACCGTCCCACTCGTCTTGGAAGGTTCCCGTAGCCGTGAGAAAGCCCCTAGGTTGATATCTCGTCCGGTTACTGGTCCCCTGTACTGCACGGGGTCGGCATCATGATCACGACCGCCAGCAATCGCGTCGATCAACGTACGCATGAAAATGCCGGCGATGGGAGCGTTCTTGAATTGGTTGCCACTGCTACCGCAGGCCATGAAAAATCCACCGAGCGACGACTTATCGTAGATCGGGACCCAGTCATCGGATGCGTCGTAGGCCGATGCCAAACCACTGGGGGCCAACGGGATGCCAAACTCGGGGACCCGTCGAGCTAGCCGCAGCATTGCCGTCTCCCATGCCTCGACAGTGGTGTACGGGGTGAGGTCGTTGGCGTCGTCGAGCCACTGCAATTCGTCGCAGTCGGGCTCGGTGCCGCCCACCAGGATCTGACCACCGGGCTGAGGCCGGAAGTACTGGCCAACATCGAGATCAGCCACCATCGGCATACCGTCGGCGAGTGTGGCTCCTTCCGGTCCAGCGGCACTGAACACTTCTTGGCGGAGTGGCCGGTGGCCTATCTTCATCTCATTGGCCACGCCCGCCATGTGGTTGATTGCATTGGCATGAGGACCGCCGACATTCACGACAACCCCGGCCTTGATCGTTTCGCCCGAGGCCAAAGTTACGCCAGTGACCTTTCCTTCAACCTGATCGATAGACACAACTTCGCTGTTGAACTGGAAGTCGGCACCATAGTGCCGTGCTGCATAGGCCAGGTTTTTGGCAGAAAGCATCGGATCGTCAATGAAACCGCTGCCCGGTTGGTAGTACGCATCGAGATTCTCTGTGGCATCGTCGGCGAAGGCAGGATCATCGATGGGTTTGGGCGGGTAATACTTGCCCGTGTCGAGCCATGGCCATCGCTCAGTGACCTGCTCGGCGCTCAGTCGTTCGTAGGGCACTTCGAGCTCATCCCAGATCGCCAAGCCGACCTCGCCGTCGTAGCCGGTCGTTCGGAATACGAGGGCCCCCGTTTTGACAAATTTAACCATGCCGTCGGGATCGGCCACACCGAGATGGCGCGCCCAATCAAACCAAAGATGCGATGCCTCCCACGAAGTCAGCACCGCATCATGTGTCGAGTAACTAAATCGCACAATCGCCGAAGACGAACTCGTCGAGCCCGAGCCGGCCGATGGACCCTTGTCTAAGCACAACACCGAGCGACCACCCCGCTGCAGTTCTAACGCAACTGATGATCCGATAACTCCGGCACCGATCACCACGGCGTCATAGGTCGGCATTGGATTACTCCTGGTTGAGAATGGCCCGTTGCCATTGCAACGTTTCGGCTACCGAGTTAAAGGTAAACGAGTGCAGCCCCACTATGCCCAATTGTTTGGCATCTCCAGCTAGTTCGTCCACCATGTCGGTCGGGTCATATCCACCCGGTGCCATGAGTCTCATGACCGTCGACTTGTTTTTGCTCAAGAAACGTAATGAGGTACCAATACCCAACCGAGAGGCCATCCGCATGAGGCGCACCCGGTCGACGACCCCAGGAATACCAAGAAGCACCGGCAAGGTAAACCCGTTGGTCCTTTCGGCCGCTAACCAATAACGAATTTGGGTCGCATTGAAGCACATCTGTGTGCTGACCACTCCTTCGATCCCCGCCTCAGCCAGCATGGCCTGCTTCCTCTGCAGCACATTGGTAAGGACGTCGTTACTGATGAGTGCATGACCGTCCGGGTAAGCCGCAAATCCGATCTTGGTAAGACCGGTGTCCTGCTTCAATAGATCGGCAAGGAACGCAACCACCCCTTCATAGGGACCCAATGGTTCGGGCGCATCACCAGCAATTACAAATATCTCGCGGACTTCGTTTTTGCGAAGCCATGTAGCGATTTGCCTCATGTGTTCTTCGCTCTCGACCATTCGAGCGGCGATGTGCGGGATGGTATGGAAGCCCTTGGCCATCAACTTTTCGGTGTACTCCTGCGTAACCGAGATGCCTTTGGCTGGCGAACACGTAATAGATACCTCTGCACCGTGGGGCAAATCGGCCATAGCCTGATCGATCGACTTCATTGGAACGACTTCGTAGTGCATCGCGGCGACCAGAGTTTTTAGCTCCGGCGAAATCGCCGCTGAAGATGACCAACCAAAAGGCCACAGCAATCGCAGTAGATTCAGTATTGAGGGACTTTCCATTTCAGGTTCTCTGTGGCTTGCCGAGTTTTCGGAACCTACGAGAGTCCGACAATTTCGCCGTTGTCGTCGAAGTCAATCCGGGATGCTGCCGGGGCCTTTCCTAGCCCGGGCATGGTGCGCATTTCCCCACAAAGGGGATAGATGAACCCGGCACCAACCGAAGCTCGGACCTCGCGTACCGTGACAGTGTGACCCGTTGGAGCACCCTTCAACGAAGCGTCGGCTGAGATCGACAGATGAGTCTTGGCGATACAAACCGGCAAATCGCCAAAGCCAAGCCGTTCGTAGTTGGCTAATTGACGGGTAGCCGCTGGCGTGTAGTCAACCTCCGCCGCACCGTAAATCTTGGTAGCGACGGTTTCGATCTTCTCCTTAAGGGTGGCCGCGCTGTTGTAGAGGTAGTGAAAGTCACTTGGCTCGTCGCAGGCCTCGATGACCGCTTGAGCGAGATCGGTTGCCCCCGCACCACCATCAGAGAAATGGGTACAGACCGCGACCCTGACGCCGCATTCTTCGGCCACTGTGCGGATGGCATCGTGCTCGGAAGCGTGATCGGTCGGGAAAGCGTTGATGGCCACAACCGGAGAAACCCCATGAGCTCTCACGTTCTCGATTTGAGCCCGCAAGTTGTCCGCACCAGCCAACACGTCGCCGGGGTTCTCGGCCAACATGTCCTCGGGCAACGGCTTGCCAGCCACAATCTTAAACTTGCCCGAATGCGCCTTTAGCGCTCGCACCGTCACCACCAATACTGCTGCATCGGGCACAAGACCCGAGGCCCGACACTTAATGTTGAAGAACCGTTCGCCGCCCATGTCAGCACCAAACCCGGCTTCGGTGATGAGGTAGTCGCCACCATAAATGCCAACCAGATCGCCCACGACCGATGAATTGCCGTGAGCAATATTGCCAAATGGGCCGGCATGCACAATGACGGGCGTGTTCTCTAACGTCTGTAGCAGGTTGGGCTTGAGCGCATCTTGCATCATTACTGCCATAGAACCAGCGGCCATAAGATCGTCGGCAGTTATGGGGTCTCCCGCTTTGTTGTAACCAACCACGATGCGGCCAAACCGGGCTCGCATATCCGCCTGATCGCTGGCCAAAGCCAAGATAGCCATTACTTCAGACGCCGCAGTGATATCGAATCCCGTCTGTCGAGTAACGCCGTCGAGGCGTGAACCTAGGCCAACAATGATGTTGCGCAATGCCCGGTCGTTGACGTCGAGCACCCTGCGCCAGGTGATGTTGTTGAGGTCGAGGCCGAGTTCGTTGCCGTGATGCAGATGATTGTCGACCATGGCCGAAAGCAGGTTGTGTGCAGCGGTAACCGCATGGAAGTCGCCCGTGAGATGCAGGTTGAGCAACTCCATCGGGATGACCTGGCTGTACCCGCCGCCCGCCGCGCCGCCCTTGATGCCAAACGTAGGGCCCATCGATGGTTGGCGTAACGATATAACGGCACTCTTGCCGACCTTCTTCATGGCCATACCAAGCCCCACTGTTGTTGTGGTCTTGCCCTCACCTAATGGCGTCGGCGTAATGGCGGTTACAACGACATATTTGCCCTTTGGCCGACCGCTCGCTTCGAGTTCGGCCACTGCATCCAAACTAATCTTGGCCAGGTCACTGCCGTAGGGTTCGAGCAGGTGCTCGCCAATCCCCATTTGCGCGGCGATATTTTTGAGCGGCGCGGGTGTTGCCGCCCGGGCAATTTTGAGATCGGTTGGGAATGACATGCTGGCCCCTGGTGGCATCTAGGTTTGTGTCAGTTTTCTACGCTTTGCACTGACCAAACCACACTACGCCACCTGCCCATCAAGTGAAGTTCTTGCGCCGGCTTCTCACGATGCGCCGATCGTGGTCCGGTGCAACAAACGATGATGCCCGTCGTAGCCGCCCGTGGCCCGATGCAACAGTGCCCGGTTGTCCCACATCAATAACATGTTGGGCTCCCAGGTTTGGTGAAACTGAAACTCCGCCCGGGTCTGCCACGAATACAGATCCATGAGCAAGGTCGTCGAATCAGCTTCGGTCATACCGTCAAAGCCTGTGATGTAACCAGCGCAACCATAAATGGCCTCGACCCCGCTCTCGGGATGCGTCTGGATGATGGCATGGAGTTGGGTCGCCAGCGCTGTTTCCGATGGGCGAAT
>CAXMUI010000093.1:0-37888 GCA_964196475.1 uncultured Acidimicrobiia bacterium | reverse complement strand
CTTACCGACTTGTGTATTCGCACTGCCCCCATTTCGATCGATCATCCGGTCCACCGACCACGGAGAAACTGTGTCCGACCAGCAAGAGTTGCTGAACCTTTCTGCCCCATTCGCTAAGCGCGTCGTCGATGTTTCCGTCGCTGACGAGATGTCCGAATCCTTTGTGTCCTATGCACTTTCGGTCATTACGTCGCGTGCCATTCCCGATGTTCGCGACGGTCTCAAGCCGGTCCAACGTCGCATTTTGTACTCCATGTTCCAAATGGGAATTCGCCCCGAGCAACCGCATCGTAAATCTGCTCGAATCGTTGGCGACACTATGGGCCGCTATCACCCCCACGGCGACCAGGCCATCTATGAAGCACTAGTGCGCATGGGCCAGGACTTCGGTCGCATGGTTACTTTGGTTGACCCCCATGGCAACTTTGGCTCGCTCGACGATCCCCCGGCCGCGTCCCGTTACACCGAGGCACGACTTACCCGCGCTGCCATGGCAATGATCGGCGAACTCGCCGAGGATGCCGTCGATTTTCGGCCGACCTACGACGGCGAAGACGAAGAACCCATTTGTCTACCTGGGCTCATCCCTAATCTGTTAGTTAACGGCGGTACCGGTATTGCCGTGGGCATGGCTACCAACATGGCAACCCACAATTTGGGCGAGGTCGCCGAGGCCATCCGCATGGTGATGACCAGACGTCGCCCCAAGCCCACCGTCGACGAACTCATGGCAGTCATCCCGGGCCCCGATTTCCCGACCGGTGGCATCGTCATCGGCGATGGCATCCGCGACGCATTTTCTACCGGCCGAGGCACCATCAAGATTCGTGCCATCGCCGAGGTCGAGCAGCGAACCCCACGTAGTCAAAGCATTATCGTCACCGAACTCCCGTACCAGGTCGGTCCAGAGAAAGTCATCGGACGTATCAAAGAACTGATACTGGCCGAAAAGATCGACGGGATTTCCGGGCTCAACAATCTCTCGGACCGCAAATCAGGGATGCGCATACAAATCGACTGCAAGCCCGATGTCAATGCCCAGGTTGTGTTGGGCAACCTGTACAAGTTGACGCCCCTGGAAGAGACCTTTGGCGTCAATAATGTGGTGCTGGTAAATGGCGCTCCCGAAACCGTCAGTCTGTATGACTTGTGCCAGCACTACATCGATCATCGCCTTGATGTCATCGTGCGACGCACCAATTTCCGCCTCGAAAGAGCCCTCGCCCGGCTTCACATTGTCGATGGGCTGTTGATTGCGCTCGACAACATCGATCTGGTAGTTCGTATTATTCGTAGCTCTGCCGACGTGAGCGAAGCCCGTCAACGTTTGATCGCCGAGTTGAGCCTTAGCGAAATTCAGGCATCCCATATCCTCGACATGCAACTCCGCCGGCTCACGGCGTTGGAGAGGCAAAAACTTGTCGATGAACGCATCGAACTCCAAGCAAATATCGACAGCTACCGCGTACTGTTAGGCAGCGAGCAGCGGCAGCGCACTCTGGTTCTGAAAGAACTTGACGAAGCAGTCCAGGCCTATGCTGTGCCGCGTCGCAGTCAGATCATCATGCTCGAAGATCTCCCATCATTCGAGGGCATAGCTCTTGTCGATAAAACCAACGTGGACGACGAACCATGCCTCCTCACGTTGTCTACCACGGGCACTGTCGGCCGAGCACCCATCGACGGTGCCAAACGGTCCACACCAGGCCGCCACGACGTGCTCATCAGCGACGCGTTCGCTTCCACCACCATCGAAGTCACGGCCATCACCTCCGAAGGACGAGCCGTTACTGTGCTGGCTCACGACATCGGCGAAGTCGCCGGTCGAAGTCGAGGGTCACAAGGCAACCAACTCTTTGGCACCGCCAAGGGCGAAAATCTCCTTGCACTGGTGCCCGCCGGATCGCCCGACTCGCTGGTTGTTGTTACTGCCAATGGGACCGTCAAACGGCTTACGGCTGACGAGGTAACCGGAACCAAGTCCGGTAAGACCATCATCAAATTAAAAGATGACGACAAGGTGGTCGCGGCATTTACGTGCGCCAGTCACGCCGACATCGTCGTCATTTCTTCCGATGCTCAGGTCTTACGTACGCCCGCCGCAGCAATTAGCGAACAGGGTCGTAGTGCTGGTGGGGTCGCTGGCATGAAACTCCGATCCGGGGCCACAGTGATCACCGCTGGTGCAATTGCTGAGCACGGAATCATCGTTTCCATCACCGATACAGGCACGGCCAAGAGCACACCGGTCCACGAAATCGAATCCAAAGGGCGCGGCGGCCAGGGTGTCCGGCTCACTAAGTTCCGCACCGAAAAGCGACTCAGCTATGCGTGGACCGGTTCCCCCGATTCACTCATGGCGGTCATGTCAACCGACGACAACCCCACCAAAGAAGATCCCCAGCCGGTCTATTTCTCGCTCGCTCCATCCAAGCGCGATCTCGTCAGCACCGAGACCGACCGACGCATTCTGGCCGTCGGTACGGCCCGCTGGTAAAGGACGCACACCATGGCAACAAACACTGGCTACGACGCCGATTCCATCCAAACGCTCGAGGGCCTCGAAGCCGTCCGTAAACGTCCGGGCATGTACATCGGCGGCACTGGCTCCGATGGGCTCATGCATCTTGTCTGGGAGCTCATCGACAATGGTGTTGACGAGGCCGCCGCCGGATTCGCCAAACGCGTCGATGTGTTCTTACACCGCGATGGCTCAGTCGAAGTAGCCGACAATGGCCGCGGCATTCCTGTCGATATGCACGCCAAGCGCAAGGTTTCCGCCCTCGAAGTTGTGCTCACCGAGCTTCACGCTGGTGGCAAGTTTGGCGGCGGCGCTTATGGGTCCTCGGGCGGCCTTCACGGTGTTGGCGCATCGGTTGTAAACGCCCTCTCCACCAAACTCGTAGCCGAGGTCGACCGCGAGGGAACCACATGGCGACTTGGTTTCAACGAACGCATCGCCGGCAAGTTCACCGGGGCGCGTTTCAAGAAAACCCACGAGCTCGAAAAGGTTAAGAGCATCTCCAAAACCAAAACGGGCACCCGGGTGCGTTTTTGGCCCGACCGCGAGTTATTCGATCCCGCAGCCGAGATCGACTTCGACCTCATCTGCGATCGAATCCGCCAAGCCTGTTTCCTCGTACCTGGCATGAAGATGTCCGTGACCGATAAGCGCACGGGTTACGACAACGTTCCCTTTACTTACGTCTCTCGCGGCGGGCTCACCGACCTTGTCAACGAACTGTCAATTGGCAACCCGGTCACCAAGGTCATCAGCATAAACGGCATCGATTCCTTCGAAGAGAAGGTTCCCGTCGACGGCAAGATGACCATGGTGCAGCGCGAGGTCGTAGTCGATATCGCACTGCTTTGGAACGTTGGCTACGAGAGCTCCATCAGTACATTTGTCAACACCATTCCGACTCGCGAAGGCGGCACGCACCTCACCGGATTCGAACGGGCTATGAACCGCGCCGTAAACGATGTACTGCTGTCGGGCTACCGAAAACTCGCCAAGCTCGCCAAACTAGGCAAAGATCGCGCCACCAAGGACGATGTTCAAGAGGGTCTCGTCGCCGCTATCAAAGTGAGCTTCCCCGAACCACAGTTCCGCGGGCAAACAAAGCAGGAACTCGGTACACCCGCCATTCAGGGCATCGTCTACGACATCGTCAAAGCCAGCATGGTCGAATGGTTCGAAGGCGCCGGTCCCAAGAGTCATGTCAACGCACTTCGCGACAAACTCGCTACAGCGGTCATTAACAAAGTTGCTTCCAAGCAGGTCCTGGAGAACAAGCGCAAGGCGGCGTCCCTCGGTTCCACTGGCATGCCCGACAAGTTGGCCGATTGTCGCAAGCACGGTATGGACTCCGAACTGTTGATTGTGGAGGGGGATTCCGCGGCTGGTCCTGCCAAGGCCGGCCGAAACTCCGAGAACATGGCGATCTTGCCGCTACGAGGCAAAGTGGTCAACGCAGGCAAAGCGACCGCCAAGCAGGTGCTCGACAACACCGAAGCTCAAGCACTCATCACCGCGATCGGCGGAGGTTCGGGCAAGGACTTCGATCTCGACTCCGTGCGCTACGGTCGCATCATCATCTTGTGCGATGCCGACGTTGATGGCAGTCACATCCGGTGTTTGTTGCTCACGCTTATTTACCACTACATGCGTCCGTTGCTCGACGCTGGTCGGGTGTACGCCGCTCAGCCACCGTTGTTCTCCGCCAAATGGCGCGGCGAAACCTATTACGCCTTTAGCGATAGCGAACTCGAAGCACTAATTACCGAGAAGAACGTGCCACGCGAGAAGTTCGTGCGCTTCAAGGGTCTGGGCGAAATGGATGTCGACGAACTGGCCGAGACCACCCTCGATCCCGAAACTCGTATCCTGCGCCGTCTCACCATCAATGATGCTGCGTCATCGGCCGAAGCAGCCAACATGTTCGACGTGCTGATGGGAAGCGACGTGGCCCAACGTCGTCAGTTCCTACTCGCCAATAGCGATCTAATCGACCTAGAGACCCTAGACATCTAGCCGACCGAGAGTCCTCGGCGCCTAACCGACCGAGTGCGCCGTTACCCGGCGGCACCCACAGCTCTAACAATTCGTTCTGGGAGTGTGGGCGCTGCGGTACGCAGCGCCCACACTCCCAGAACGATGAATTTTGCGTGGCGGTTACTTTGTCACACCCTTGTGTTAGAACTACATCCATGGAACTCGAGGTCTCCGACCACGCATCTCAAGACCCCGGCGACCCGCAACCTCGCCCGGACGGCTGGGAACCGGTTCACCTGTCCCCTTCCGGTGCTGGGTTATTCAAACAATGTCCCACTCGATGGAAATACCGTTACGTCGACCGACTCCCCGATCCACCGGGCATCCCCGCCCTCGTTGGAACATTTGCCCACCGGGTACTAGAACTCCTTCTCCAAGAACCACCCGATGACCGAACCCCCGATCGGGCCAAAGAACTTGCCCGCGAGGTCTGGCCCGAGACCGTCGATCATGCCGATTTCGTTGCGTTAGCACTCGACGACGAAGCCCAACGTGACTTTCGCTGGAAGGGTTGGCTGGCAATTAAAGGCCTGTGGGACATCGAAGATCCCGCCGAAATCGATGTTGACTCCACCGAACACGACGTGCAGGTAACTATTGGGGGCGTTCCATTCCGCGGCATCGTTGACCGAATCGACCTTGGCGATGACGGAAAAATTATCAGTGACTACAAGTCCGGGTCCGCACCGAGTCCACGTTACGAAGCCGACAAGCTCAGCCAAGTCATGTTGTATGCCGCCGCGGTTGAGGCCGAAAGCGGCGACCGTCCCATCGAAGCTCGCCTGCTCTATTTGGGACAACGAGTTGTCGGCGTCAAGGTCACCGAAGAATCGATAGCCAAGGCAGTGGCCGACCTCCGAGATATCTGGGATGGTGTCCTGGCGGGTTGCAAAGCCAGTCAATTCGACACGTCAGTGGGCCCACTATGCGGTTGGTGCCCCTATATCGAGCGGTGTCAGGCAGGCACCGACGAGGTTCGCCGCCGAGTAAAGGCTAAACGTATGCGCATCGATGCTCCTGCTGTGGCCTTGGTTGCTTCAGCCGAAGCAACCAACCTGCAATAGTGTTCGCTATTTCAGAAACTGTGGTCTAGCGGCGACGCCACCACACCCATATTGCCAAAATAAGCACCATGCCGATGGCTCCGCCTGAAGCACTGAGTTGGATCAGTTTGGTGTCGGGCGGGGCAGGTTCTGGCGTGACATTGGGCGCGTCAGGCGCGGCGAAGGGCAGGACGTTGCTTGGTTTGGTGCCTTCGTCGGCCACGTCGGGAAGGTCTCTAGTCACGTTTCTACCGTAGTTCACTCGTCAGGTTCAGGGGGCGGAGTCTGCAAACAGGGTCCAACTGGCGAGGGATTGAGGGCCGATTCGTTGACAAAGTCTTGAATCTCGGCGCTGGTCACGGCATAGGAACGGCCATCATCACGTCGCGACCCAGCGAATACCACGCCGAGAAGGTTCGCGTAGTCGTCAAAAATTCCTGATCCGGACTCGCCCGGGTTGACGTGCATTCGTAGTTCGAGGGCCCGGCGCGAGGCACCTGACGCACGGTAGATGTCGTCTCCCGTTGCGCGAATTCGTCGAACTACTTCGAAGGGTCGCTGGCTTCTGTCACCCTCGGCGTCAACCGCCACCAGGGTTCCTGTGCCTGCCGTTTCTCCCCGTATCAACGGCGCAGGTACCAAACCAGCTTGTTCAATTCGCAACAAGCCCAGATCACGGTTGGCATCGAAGCCAATGACTTCGACCGGAATCAACTCGCCATCCGGAAAGCGAACTTCAACCAATTTCATTCCGGCAATCACATGCGCATTGGTGACGATGAGATCCGGGGCGATAACGACCCCACCCCCATGGATAAGGGCCCCACAACTCTCGCCCTGGATGTGCACAACGGTCCGGTTACTGACGTCTTGCGGCTCAAAATTGGTGGTCGGAGCAGAAGGCGCCTGCTCAGCGTGGACCGCAAAGTCGGCTCCACAACTCGTGAGCACAATCACAAGGAGGGAAAGACACAATAGGCGGCGCATACCTGCCGATATTACTGGAGTGGAAACCAATGGACTACAAGCCATGGGAGGTATTAACGCGGCAGAGGTGGTTGCCGTTCTTTCTCTCGGCAAAACAGGGCCCACCTTCACCATTTTTGACTGTTTGACCTGGAATTAAACGGCGAATTTACCGAGACAACGTCGGGAGAACCTCGGGGTTTACGCACGTTGTTGGCTGGTCACCGGCAATAACGCCAAGCGCATTCTCGATTGCGTGGGCATAAAGGCGCAGTTTGCCGCGATCGCTAGATGACGCGATATGCGGTGTAACGACAACGTCGTCGCGGGCAAGCAGCGGATGATCTAGTGGCAACGGTTCGGGGTCAGTCACGTCGAGTCCGGCGCCGCCCAGATGACCAGATTCGAGTGCAGCAACAAGAGCTGTATGGTCGACAAGAACACCCCGAGCGGTGTTCACCAAGATTGCCCCCGGGCGCATGGCCGCCATCGCATTGGCACCGATCATTCCCCGAGTGGCATCAGTGGCCGGCGCATGGAGGGACACCACGTCAGCTTGGGCTAACAAGTCATCAAAGCTCACGACGTTTACGTCGGCCGATGTCGGATCGATATACGGGTCGGCGGTTACGACGTTCATACCAAGAGCAGTGGCCACCGCACTCACGCGCCGTGCGATGCGGCCATACCCGATCAGTCCCAGCGTGCGTCCTTCGAGCTCCATTGCTGTGTTTGCTGCGGCATATCCACCCACTCCATCGCGTTGGCGACGTTGGTTGGCAGCCATCGTTTTTGCGCAGGTCATCATGAGCGCCACGGCGTGTTCAGCGGTGGACACCGTGGGGGCGTCCGGCGCGTTGCAGACCACAATGCCACGTTCGGTGGCGGCCTTAAGATCGACGGCGTCGAAGCCGATTCCTGCACGCGAAATGACTTGGAGATCGTCGTAACCGTCCATCCTGTCGCCATCCCACACGGCGGCCCCGGCCACCGCTCCGTTGGCGCTAGCAACTGAGCCATCTGGTCCGACTATGTGGGCCTTGCCAACAAATAGTTCCAGGTGCGCCGGGCTTAGCGGAACATCAACTGACAAGATGGGAAGGGAGTTCGTGGTTTGCATTGGCCTTTACGATACTGCAACTCGGAGGCTGAGTCGGGGCCAGCAACCGCTGCTTTCCCCAGCAGTTACGCGTATCGCCTGGTCAGCCAATAGGTTCGTTGCTCCAGGCTGCGATGAGGATCCACGGAAGACTTCGCCGTCCCGACTCGGTGAGCAGTCCCTGCTCATCAACAAAATCAAGTTCCCGCCAGGACTCGACGACGGTTGCAAAAACCCATTCGAACCATTGTCGCTCTGCTTTGGGGATCTGGGACGTTACTTCGGGGCATTGATTCACCCGATCCACAAGGATGGGACCCGATATTTCGGTGGCTGCGCCGCCACGAACGGTTCCGATAATTGCCCCCAACCAATCGGCCCACTCCAACGTTGCCAGACCCTCTAGTTCGGTGATGGGTCGACCGACCGCTCCATCCCAGCGCACCAGTTCTGCCGCGCTGCGCACCTGTCGGGATTCGTCATCGCTGAGTTTTTCGAACTTCCCTTTAAGTGCCGAGCGGAGTGTTGATAGTCCATGACGGTCAGCCAGATCGTCAGTGGGTGGCTCGGGGATTTCTGACGAAAACACGGGATCGGCCGTGCCAAACCCTGCTGCACCAAGGCGAGCCCGCACCAGGCAAATACTGCTCAATACTCGATCATCAGCTTCGCCTGGGTTAGCGGCCAACTCATCAACGGCTCGAGCGACACGATTCATCGCGTCCTGTGGCTCGACGGCCAAAAACGCTGTGCCGTCTTCGGCTGCGGTAGCTATGAGTGGTTCAATATCGATGGCGAAGTGGATGTCCACCAGTTCGCCCCGTGAGCCACTTCCGATTAGCAATGCATGAGCGATACGCGAATCGATTGTTCCAGAGACTTTCTGGGCATCGGATCCATTGTCAAATTCGAGAATCACCAGCCTTGCATCGTCGGGGTCGACCCAGGCTCGGCGGCACTGCGGTTCGTTCGCCGGGTGAGTCCAGAAGTCTCGGAGAGCGGCAGCCATTGCCATGGCCGTGGGCTGGTCGTGGTGAGAATCGAGCCACCGCTGAAACGACGCATCATCAGCTGCAGCATTGTCCGCTACACCCGGTTCGCGCCACAATCCAAGGGCACTGGACAACCATGCGTCGCGTTCGCCGCGGGTCTCGAGCATTGGGAACTCATCTTGAGCCGCGGCCAACACCGATTGGAAGAGCTCTTCGATTGTCGTCTGGTCGTGTTCCACCTAACGAAGCTACCTTGGTCCCATGCCCGAGCTACCGGAAGTCGAAACGATCCGCCGCGCTTTGGAACCACGCCTTACCGGAGCCCGCTTTGTCGCTGCTGAAACCCATCCGTCGGACAAGTTCACCGATGCCATGTTGGCGGTGGGAACAACGGTCACCGATGTTGGCCGTCGCGCCAAATTTCTGTTGGTCGGTCTCGACAACGACCACGAGTTGGTCATCCACCTAGGAATGACCGGTGCCATCTATTTGGGCGAGCCGCTGTCTAATACAAAATATGTTCGAGCCTCCTGGGAACTCGACGATGGCCGCACGCTTACTTTTGACGACACACGCCGATTCGGGCGTATTCGCTACGTTCGAACCGGCGACTATTCGTCGATGCCCACGTTGCACACCGCTGGTCCCGAGCCCTTCGATCCGTCCTTCGATGGACTTCACCTGTGGCAGGCAGTGCGGAACAGTAAGCGGCATATAAAGACACAATTGCTTAGTCAGAAGCCAGTTGCCGGGGTCGGTAACATTTACGCCGACGAAGCGCTGTGGTTGGCGCAGGTCAACCCAGCCAAGCGTTCAATCACCAAAGCACAAGCGGCAGTGTTGGCTGAGGCGATAACCGAGGTCATGGAGTCGGCGCTCGCAAACGGTGGAACAACCCTGCGCGATTATAAAAATCTTGATGGTGGCGAAGGGTCAAATCAGTTCCAGCTGCATTGTTATGGCCGGTCGGGATCTCAATGTGATCGGTGTGCGACCGTGCTGCGACTTCGAGTACTCGACGCTCGAAGCACCACATGGTGCCCACAGTGCCAGCCGGCGTAGGCCAGACTATTGCTACCGGCACAAATGGCACCGATGTAGTTTAAAAAGGTTGACATTTCAAGAGATTTGAGGTTGCGCGACCGCCCAAACATCGGCTATTAATGTGGGTCCAAGAACGCAGCGGGCGGAGTACCGCTGACCACCGCGGGTCCGGTTTTCGAACCGGACCCGTTGCGCGTCCCTGCTTAACCGTCTGACCCCGTGAATGGCGCTGTCGTATATTGTCCGGACTCGCCATAGGCTAATGAGCGTCCAAAATCGGGCTTTCACGAGCGACCGAACCACGCGACCGGCACATATGTGTCGAAAGCAATCCCCCACAGAAACCAGAGACTCATCATGGCCTCAAGCAGAACCACCTTTGAGAAGCTCCAGCGAGATCGCGCCAAGGCCGCCAAAGCCGTTGCCAAACGTGAAAAACGGTTGGAACGTAAGGTCCAAGCCGCAGCTGAGGATGTAACCCCGGTGAATCCAAGCGAATTAGTTCCCGCCAAAGAAAAGCTCGATGCCGGCGAACTTCTTGCCACCGTCGAACGCCTGCACAAAAGTTACGCCAACGATGAGATTAGCTTTGAGGAATTCGAAGAAGCCAAGGCTGAACTCATGGCAATGATCCAGGTCAATTAGCCGGTACGGTCATAGCAAGTTCTGTTGGCCCGTCGGGGGGCGTGGCCAACAATCACCAGAAACCGCCGTCAGCAAGCGATTGCTGACGGCGGTTTCTTTTTTCACCGTGGAGTGCGGTTCCGAACGGCTCGAGAACTAGGGCAACTCGTGTGGCGGTGGCGCTAGCAGCAGTCGTGACGCGTCATCGACGACTATGTCGAATCCCACAGCTTGATGGGGTTCGCCATCAACACTGACGACCAGTTGCCAAGCGTGCTTGGCTAAACGATCTTGATCGTCCGGATCAGTTCCGAGGGGCAGGTCTATGGTGATGTCGAGTTCAATCGTTGTGCCGAGCGAGTAGTCGGCAATGGGCGCTACCTCGTCATAGGCCAGCAGACCATCACCCGTCAGCGCTTGAAGCCGCGCTTCAAGCGCAATAGACTCGGCGCTTCGACCATCGCTTGCTCGGCAGCGATAGCGAGCAACTTGGGTACTCCCAAAAGTCAGTGCTGCATCAGTGGGCAAAAAAAGGTCGGGATTCTCCCAGGTCATAGATGGACCCTAGTCGCTGTTGTGTTCCACGAATCGGCGCTGGTTGCCGGTCGACGCCGCATGGCCAGCGGCCGGACCTTGATCATGGGCGCCACTTCCACCAGCCCCCAGAGCGTTAGTCTCATAGGCGTATGGAGCGACTCGACTTCCACGACCTACAACGACTCAATCGGCGTCGTACCTGGATGCTTCTTATTGGCACGTTCGTGTTGCTCGGATTGGTTGGCATCGCAGCCGGAGCAGCCATGGGAATCCCCACCATTGGTGCGGTCGGCATCGCTGCCGGAGCACTTTTACTGACCTGGTTCATGTCGAAGAGCGCTCCCGGCGTGGCATTGCGCGCCACGCGAGCTCAACCAGCCAACCGGACCGAACACCAACAACTCCACAACCTGGTCGAAGGCCTGTCGCTGGCCGCGGGTATCCCTAAGCCTGCTGTTTACGTTGTCGATGACCCGGCCCCCAACGCATTCGCTACCGGTCACAACCCCGAGGACGCCGCAATCGCGGTCACGACCGGTCTGCTCGCCAAGCTGGAACGTTCCGAACTCGAGGGTGTCCTTGCCCACGAGCTTGCCCACATTCGCAACCACGACATTCGCATCATGACCTTGGCCGTGGCCACCGCGGGAGCGATCGCCCTCATCGCCGACATGTTTTGGCGCGCATTGTGGTGGGGTGGCATCAACGGTGGTCGTAGCAGCCGTCGCAAAAACAACAATGGTGGAGCGCAAGTCATCATGATCATCGGTTTCCTTGTTGTGTTAGTCCTCGCTCCGCTGGCTGCAGCGATGCTGCGAGCAGCTATCAGTCGTAGCCGCGAAGGCCTCGCCGACGCGTCGGCTGTTGAAATAACCCGTAACCCAGCGGGCTTGCGGCGGGCACTCGAAAAGCTCCAGTCTGACGTCACGGTGGTTCGCCACACATCGCATGCCACCGCTCATTTGTGGATCGAAGCTCCCAACGACCACGAGACCAAGCACAAGGGCTCGTGGTTCAATGGCCTATTCGCTACGCACCCTCCGCTGAGCGAGCGCATCGATGCTTTGCTATTGATCGAAGGATTCGAACCAGAACATCATGATCACGTTGTCGGCGCCAATGCTCCCGGTGCAGGCTGGTACGGCGACCCATTAGGCAAAGCCGAGCTCCGCTGGTGGGACGGCGCTAGTTGGACGTCAAACACCAGCCAACGCGAAGCTTCGTAGTCGACGTATGCGGTCCTTACGCTTCCCTGGTTGGCTCCTTGCTATGGCGCTGCTCGCCGCGGCATGTTCGACCGCGCCATCACCTCCTCGAGAGTCAACCGAACTACCGGCCGAACCCCAACCAACCAGCCAACCCACGCCAGGCGTCGGGCGCGACGTTCCACCTGCTTCTAATCCCGTTGAACAGGCCGACTCTCCCGGCACGCGTATCGCGGTGCAGTCCGCGGACGCCACGCTGTTTACGGTTGCTCCCGATGGTTCAGACCCGTTGCCACTCTCGCCTGACGACGGGGCTAGACACACGCAGCCAACATGGTCGCCTGACTCGTCGTTGCTTGCGTGGGCAACCCAAGAAGCGGACGGTACGGCGCTTATTAGGGCCGATCGATTCGATCAATCAGCATCGCTTGGAATAGTTACCTCAGGGCCACCCGAATTGTTGAGTTGGTCGCCTACTTCGACGGATGTGGCATTCGTTTCCGAGAGCCCGCGAGGGCGGCAGCTATCCACGATTAGTATCGGCGAGACGCTCGGCAACGAACACCTCGTCGACTCGGGTGAACCCTTGTGGTTCACGTGGAGTCCTGACGCCGACGAGATTTTGGTTCACGCTGACAATTTCCGACTCGACCGCGTAGCGCTTGATGGCACGACAATCACCATCGAGTCCGACCCTGGACGTTTCCAGACTCCCGTGTGGTCGACTGATGATCGGGCGCTAGTTTTTGCCGATCGGGATGGTCAAACAGACACACTGATCAGCACCGGAGATTTGGGCCAAGGTCGACTGCCACTCGGCACCTATGAGGGTTATCTGCGAGTAGTGCCGAACCCTGACCTCAACCGTATGGCGATTGCCGTTACCAAACGACCGCCCGCACAAGCATCTATTATCACCGCCTCACTGCAACTCGACGAAGAGCCGGTAACTCCGATACCTCAAGATCAACTGTTTGTCGTATCCGTCTACGGTGGCTCCCCGCAACCAATCGACCGAGTCCCTGTCAGCTCGATGTATTGGAGTACCAGCGGCGACACGCTTGCCTACCTTGTGCAGGTCACTGCTGGAGAAGATCCTTGGTATGAGTGGCGTTTTGTCTCCCAACTCGCAACCACATCCAGCCCGCTGTTTCGCCCCACGGACGAGTTCATGGCGCAGTACGCGCCGTTCTTCGACCAACTTGCTGCGGATGTTTCTTTCTTCTCGCCCGATGACGAGCAGTTTGTCTTTACGGGCGAACTCCTTTCGGGCGAAAGTGGCGTATGGGTGCTCGATGTTGCGGCCCCGCGGGTGCCAACCAACATTGCCGATGGGGTGGTTGCCGTGTGGTCTCCCGGGCCAGCCGGTGGGAATGCACAGGTGATTGTGTGAAATTGGCAAAGCAGTGGACCGCAATGATCGTTGTTTTCGCCGGGATGTGTTCTTGGTTCGCATCGACGGCGTCGGCACAACTCGATGTCGATAAACTCGAAACGGACGAGGCATCAATACTGGCGGAACAAGTCCGACTCGACGACGAGATTGTTCAACTAATCACCGACCTCGCTTCGACGCAAGATTCCATCAGCCGATACCAAGTAGCTGTTCGGATTCACGAACGTATTTATGCCGAGGTCGTCGAGACCCACAGGGCTGCTGTGGCCGTATTGCAGTCCATCGCCGTGCAGCGGTTCCGAAATGGGGATCCGCTGCTCGACGGGCTGGTGCAAGAGTTACTGGAAGAACGCGCCGCGGTGAAGCCAGCGATTGAACGCTCTCTTTACGCCCAAATCATCGATGGGCGCATTGCCTTCATCGACGAACTCGCCCAGCGTGTTGCGCCCGCTAGAGAATCCCGAGACGCTGCGAGTGCCGAACTCCAACGACTGCGTGACCTCGAACCCATTCTCGTCGATGCCGTTGCTGCGGCTCGGTTGGCACGGACCGCTTCTGACCCTCAACTCGCTGCACTGCAGGATGAACTGTCTTGGGAACGTACGTTGCAGCTTCGCTCCCATCTCACGGGTATAGAGAACGGCACCGACAACACTCGTCCCGTGCTCGCGGTCAAGATCGACAATGTCGGTCGGGCCCGACCCCAAGCGGGTATCAACCAAGCCGATGTTGTGATCGAGGAACTTGTCGAAGGAAATCTCACTCGACTGATCGGTTTGTTTCACTCGACTCCATCGAATCCGATCGGTCCGATACGTTCGGTTCGACTAAGCGATGTCGCCATCTTGTCGAATCTCAATCGTCCGTTGCTGGCGAACTCGGGCGCCAACCCCGGAACAATGGCCGCCCTGAATAATTCGCCCATTATCGACGTGGGGGCGTTGTCACAGACCCCCGGGCGGTTCTACCGGTCCTCCGATCGGCCCGCACCCGCCAATTTATTTTCTACCACTGACGATCTCTGGGCGGCAGGTGAAGGAAGCGATGCGGGTGCTGCGCCTGCGCTGTTCTCTTTTCGTCGACCGGATCGGTCCGGGCCACCCGGTGCTGAAATTGTCAGTGGGGTTGACATTGATTTCGGCTCGACCTTCGTGAACTATCGGTGGAGCGAATCCCGTCAGGGCTGGCTTCGACGTCAGGATGGGTCGACCCACGTGGACACCACCGGTGTCCAGGTAGCTCCGACCAACTTGATCGTGCAAATGGTCGAATACACACCAACCCCATTTGCCGCGATCACTCCTGAAGCACACGTTGTAGGCGAAGGTGAAGCCTGGGTGTTTAGCGAAGGTGAAATGCGCCGTGGTCGCTGGGTCCGACCCGACCTCGTGGCACCTACCCGTTTCATCGATGATGCAGGCAATGAAATCGAGTTGCTTCCTGGCACGACTTGGATTGCGCTGGCTCCAATTGATTCTGCAATACTCCGGAATTAACTCACCGCTGGCTCAGGATCGAGCGCAACGTAGATAATTTGGCCTAATTTTCGTGCTTCAGCCACCAAAACTCTCAAGAATGCTGACGCATATGTCGAGGGCTAAATCATGAGTTTGCGATCGGCATCCCTGGTTGTCATAGCCGCGCTTCTAGCTGCGACTTGCGGATCAACCAGCACAAGTTCTAATGATGCGGTGGCACGCGAGACCCCGGAAAACCTCGCCTACGAAGTGACCCCCGAACCATTCGAGATCGTTGACACGAGCTCTTCCGCCGTTCTCTGTGCCGACATTACCGGCCTGTTCAGTGGGAAGGTGGCTGTCACCGAAACCGGAAGCGAGCAAACCACCGCGCTAATGCGCCAAACCAAGAACTTCGTCGGTCCCTCGGCCAGCCTCGTGCTTGACGGACTCATTGCGCTAACTAATGGCGAGCCGGGCTCAACAGAGTACCTCCTCGGAATCGAGCAATCTCCGGCATTTTGGGACATCGATGCGGCCACGTTTGACTTGTGCGGGGTGCCGCTCGTTGCCGGCATGCGCGATATGGGCCATTGTTATGACACAACCGACTTTGCCGATCAGCCCGCAAGTGACGGAACGCCGCTGTCTTGTCACCAAGTCCGAACGGTAGATCTGGGAGGCCTGTGTTTTACTGAACTCGCGCCAGCCGCCTATGTCGACCCCGAAGGCGTTGCGTTCGAAGCGAGGACATTCGAACGGTCCCGCTGCCCAGCCCTCGAGGCAACGTCGTAACTCCATCGGCGTTGACAACCAACAACCTCGCCCGGCGAGTTCGGGCTCGCATCTGTCATTCCGATCGTCGGTAGATGTACCGTCGAAAGCAATGAGTTCCTCTCCCCTGACCCAGGGCCGTCTCACGCAGTACAGCCACGGAGCTGGTTGAGCGTGCAAACTCGGTCCTGGCGACCTGGCGCAAGTTCTGCGCCATACCGAAAGTTCTGATCGACCCGACCAGCTATTAGTCGGCACCGAAACCGGCGACGATGCCGCCGTCTGGCTTCGGTCAGACGGGCGCGCCCTCGTTTCGACAGCAGACTTCTTCACA
Source organism: uncultured Acidimicrobiia bacterium (assembly GCA_964196475.1). Classification (GTDB taxonomy): domain Bacteria; phylum Actinomycetota; class Acidimicrobiia; order Acidimicrobiales; family JAHEJN01; genus CAWKZT01. The sequence goes on along the minus strand of CAXMUI010000093.1, from coordinate 21,862 downwards.
CCTATCGTCGATGACCCCTTTGTCTGGGGTCGAATCGCCGCGGCAAATGCCGCTAGCGATGTTTATGCCATGGGTGGCGTTCCGTTGTTCGCCCTCAACCTGGTTGCTTGGCCCCAAGACCTCTTGTCACTCGAAATTTTAGCGCTGGTTATGGAGGGCGGCCGGTCTATGTCCACTGAGGGCGACTGGGCCATAGCGGGCGGCCATACCGTCGATGGCCCCGAGCCCATGTACGGGCAGTCGGTCACCGGCGAGGTACTGGTGGACGAACTTATGACCAATGCCGCAGCTTCTGCGGGAGAAACACTGATCCTCACGAAGCCGATCGGCACCGGCCTGATAGCAACTGCGGTCAAAAATTGCGATGAGACGGCGATTGTGGCTGGAGGCGAGCTTCATGATTCCTATGTTGCCGCCGTGCGCGAAATGACCCGACTCAACGATCAGGCCGCCAGAATCGCGCGTACTGCCGGTGCCCGCGCTGCCACCGATGTCACCGGGTTCGGTCTATTGGGCCACCTCCAAAAGATGGCCGCATCCAGCGGTGTCGGTGCGGTGGTCGAAACAACTGCCGTTCCAATCCTGCCCGGCGCATGGGACCTGCACGACCAAGGGTTCATTCCGGGCGGCACGCAACGCAACCTCGAGTACGTAAGCCCCTGGCTTAGTGGCGATGCCGACCTTCGCACCAAAGTCATGTTGGCCGATGCACAAACATCGGGTGGGCTGTTGTTTGGTTGTGCCCCAGAGAAAGCAGCGGATGCATTGGCAGCTTTGGTCGACAGCGGACATGACGCGGCGATCGTCGGCCAATTTGTCGACGAACATGTCGGAACCGTCCGCCTGACCTGATGCGATGAACGAGCTCATTGCCCTTGCCCTACCTCCGGGTGATGACTTCGTGTCCGAACTCGTTCGAGCCTGGGATAACGGCGATGCGGTGCTTCCGTTGGATCCTGCGTCACCCGCTGCCGTCCGAGACCGAATCCTCTCGACCATGGCTCCGTCCAAAGTCATTGAGGCCGGCGCTGTCCACCTTCGTCAAGGAATACCGACCGAACCCGGCGATGCGATCGTGGTGACGACGAGCGGAACTACCGGTCACCCAAAGGGCGCCGTCCTTACCCACGATGCGATTGCGGCATCGGCGGTCGCTACCTCAAATCGTCTCGGAGTCGTTCCGGGTTCGGATCATTGGCTTGTTTGTTTGCCGGTTCACCATGTGGGTGGACTCAGTGTCGTTACCCGTGCCCTGGCGACTAACACTGCGCTCACCGTGCTTCCGCGATTCGATGTTGATGCTGTCACGCAGGCCGCCAAAGGCGGCGCGACATTGGTTTCCATGGTCACCACCATGTTGGAACGAATGGACACTTCTGGGTTTCGCAAGATCTTGCTGGGCGGGTCGGCGATACCCATCGATCGGCCTTCCAACACCGTCGCCACCTACGGCATGACCGAGTCGGGTAGCGGCGTCATTTATGACCACCTTGCACTCGATGGCGTGCAGGTCAGAGTGGTCAACGGCGAAATTCAACTGCGAGCACCCATGTTGTTACGTAGCTATCGCGATGGCACCAATCCCTTCACCGCTGATGGCTGGTTTGCGACGGGTGACGGGGGTTCTTGGGACGGTGGACGCCTCGAAGTCTTCGGCCGGCGGGGCGACATGATCATTACCGGAGGCGAGAACGTTTGGCCCGCGGCCGTCGAGAAGGTTCTGGCTGCCGACCCAGCAATCGCCGAGGTGGCCGTCGTGGGGAGGCCAGATGCTGAATGGGGTCAGGTTGTCACCGCAATCATCGTTCCCAGCGGTTGTGGTCTCGTCACTCTCGACCAGCTTCGCGACGCAGTGAAGTCAGTGTTGCCGGCCGCGTGGGCCCCTCGAGCCATCGAAGTAACTGACGCGTTGCCGCGCACCAGCATTGGCAAGATAGTCCGGAGCAAATTGTAATGGAGGTGGAGGTCCGGCTGTTGTCGCTGCCTCTGCGCGAGACCCTTGAGGCTGCCCACGGCGCTTCAGCGTTGGTCCGCGAATTAGTCGTGGTACGCGTCGTCGAAGACGACGGAACCGAAGGTTGGGGCGAATGCAGTGCCCTCACCAACCCGGGCTACACGAGCGAATGGGCGGGTGGTGCATTCGACATTCTCGCGTCGGGCCGGGCCGTCGATCCCGACGTTCATCCGATGGCTGCTGCTGCGGTCGAAATGGCCGAGCTCGATGTCCAGTTACGTCGTCAGAACCAATCGTTGGCATCATGGCTTGAGGTAACCAATACCCATGTTGCCGCTGGTGCGACCGTCGGCTTCGCTTCCGTGTCCGAGACCATCACTCGATGTGTAGCGCTAGCCGAAACCGGATTTCGCCGAATCAAATTGAAGATCGAACCCGGTCATGACCTCGATGTGGTCGCTCCGGTTTCCAAGGCACTCACTGACTTCGAAATTGCGCTGCATGTCGATGCCAATGGTTCTTACGATGCAGGAGATGACGCTGCGCTGCACCGGCTTCACGAGTTTGGCGTCACTGCTATTGAGCAACCGTATGCCCCGGGCACGATTGAACCGTTGCTCAACCTGATTGAATCGGGTCCGGCTCTGGTAATTGCCGACGAAGCCATCGACACGATTGCCGATGCCCAATGGCACCTCGAAAACGGACTGCTTGGCGGCATTTCTATAAAACCACCGCGGGTCGGCGGCATATCTAACGCTCGCGAATTGGCGCAGTGGTGCGCCACGCAGAACGTGCCCGCATCAGCGGGTGGAATGCTCGAGTCTGGCCTGGGTCGCCACGCCTTGGCCGCCTTCGCGGGCCAAGACGCAATAACAGTTACTGGCGATCTGTCACCTGCTGGCCGCTGGCTGGCGGTTGATCCGTGGCCCGATTTGGCGATGAGTGAAGGTCGCATCGCTATTCCCGCTGCCGCCGGGATAGCACCGCCCCCTGATCTTGATCTGCTTGATCAAGTCACCGTGCAAATTGCCACACTGCGTTAGGGCTGGGTGAACCGTCGAATCTGTTGGGCGACCGCCACCGGGTTGACCAGATGGGCAGCATGACGCGATCCCGATATCACCGGGGCCGTCGCTACCGCTGCGGTTTCAGAGGGAAGACGGTTGGAGTGCGACGCCATACGTTCAGCTAAAGCACGAAACTTCTGATCGTGCTCTCCGGCGAGATACTGGCGGGGCATCGACAGTTGGGCCAGTCGCTCCCAAAGCGGTTCTTGGCGACCTGATCCGCACATGCGAAGGCTCGCCGCCAAGCCTGCAGGTCGATTAGTGAGTCTCTCACTCCGAGCCCACATTTCGTCGGTGAGATCATCAAACATTGGTAGTTCCTTCCAACCTTGCAGGAAGTCTGCCAAGCCATCGCTCAGTAATCTGAGTGCTATTTCTTCGTCGGCTGCCATACGCGCGCTTCGATCGGATGGGTCATCGGTCCCGGCTGTTGCTCCAACCGTGGTCAGCGAGTGAACGAGTTCAGGATTGGCGAGAGCAAGATGCAACAGCGTCCGACCTCCCATGGAGTACCCGAAGTAGTGGGCCGGCCCCGCTATGTCTGCGAGCAACTGAGCGCTCTTCCAAAGGTCGGCATCGTCGTGCTGGGACTCGCCGTGACCCGGAGCATCAAACAAAACAAGTTCGTGATCTGTGGCCAGGTCGTCGACAAGTTCTCCCCAACAACGGCGATTTTGCGTGAAACCGTGCAGCATCGCTAGGCGCGGTCCCTGCCCACGTAACTCGAATGCTAAAGCCATCGGGCGGCGATTTCGTGCCATCGACAGGAGAGATTACTCACGCTTCCGTTGCCTTTTCGCGACGCATTCCTTCGCTCATGATGTCGAGGACCGTCGCCATCTCGTCATCGGTGAGGTGCGTAAAGATTGGATGATTCTCGACCATTTGGGAATGGAGCTTTGCTGCCGTTGCCGCACCAAGTGGCGTGATCACCAGGCGTCGAACTCTGCGGTCGTCGGGATCTGGCTCGCGACTGACGAGTCCTCGCTCTTCAAGTTGATCAGCCAGGCCCGTGATGTAGGAAGCATCGCACGACAATTTTTCAGCCAAAGCTCCCATGGGCATTGGTTGGGTGAGTTCACGGAGCGCATGTGCCATGGGCAAGGACAAGTTGAGTTCAGCCATGTAGCCAGCGAACATGGCGTTGGCGAGGGCCCCGATCTCGCGCATGAAAAGATCAAGCTCGATCATCATTTCGGCGCGGGTGCGTTGGGTCGGACGCAGTGACATGAGCCACATTATACTCGATCAGGTAAATATTTGCTAGAGTAAATACTTTACAAACTCAAGCATCTCACCTGACTCCAGCAAAGAAGACTCACTATGACGACGACCCCCATCGTCTCAGCCGAAAATGTGTTCAAGCATTTCGGCGATGTTCACGCCCTCGACGGCGTTTCCCTCGAATTCGAACCCGGCATCATTTACGGCCTCCTTGGGCCCAATGGCGCAGGCAAAACCACGCTCATTCGCGTGCTGACCACGCTCCTTCGGGCCGATAGTGGCAAAGCATTTGTCGCCGGGATCGACGTGCACGCCGACCCCAGTGGAGCGCGGCGACGCATGGGACTCGCCGGCCAGTCCGCTGCCGTTGACGGTTTTCTGACCGGCTACGAGAACCTCCAGATGATTGGTCAACTCTATGGCCTGTCCAAAATCGATGCCCGCAGTCGCGCCGACGAAGTACTCGAGCGCATGTCACTCACCGAGGCCAGTGGCCGACAAGTCAAGACGTACTCCGGCGGCATGCAACGACGTCTCGACCTCGCAGCCTCAATGGTCGGACGACCCGAAGTTCTCTTCCTCGACGAACCCACCACCGGAATCGATCCGGGCAGTCGCATCGAAATCTGGGGACTCATCACCGACCTCGTAGAGCAAGGCACAACCATTTTGATGACCACGCAGTACCTCGAAGAAGCCGATCAACTTGCCAACCGAATCGGCGTTATCGACTCGGGCAAACTCATTGCCGAAGGCACCTCGGCTGATCTCAAGGATCAACTCGGCGGGTCTATCGTCGAGATTCAAGTCAATGCCACCGACCTCGATGCCACCCTCGTCGCCCTGGGTGAAACGTTCGACAGCGCACCCGAATACGATTCTGATAGCAACGTCATCTCTATTCCGTCGACCCACGGTCCATCTGACATCATGGCCACGGCTCGAACACTTGAATCGCTCGGCGTAATGCCTACTGGCCTCGAAATTCGCAAACCAACGCTGGACGACGTCTTCCTCTCTATAACCGGCCCACAAGGAGGCGAATCATGACCACCACGGCCGTTCCAACCGCAGCGTCATCGCGTTCAACCGTTGCCCAAACCGTCCATGACGTTGGACTGATCACCAAGCGAAACCTCACCCGAAACATACGGGTTCCTGAGCTCCTACTGTTTGCCACCATTCAACCGGTGATGTTCTTATTGTTGTTCAACTTCGTCTTTGGTGGCTCTATAGGCCAGTCACTCGGCGATGCTTTCGGTGGCAAGTACGTCAACTATCTGCTGCCCGGCATGTTGGTACAAACGGCGCTGTTCTCGTCAATTGGCACGGCGGTGGGTCTTACCGAAGATCTCGCGAACGGGGTTATTGATCGGTTTCGCTCACTGCCAATTGCTCGGTCAGCGGTTCTCGCGGGCCGGACCATCGCCGACATGATGCGCACGATTGCCGTCATCATATTGCTCATTGGCACCGGCTTCCTTTTGGGTTTCGAAGCTCCCGGAGGGTTCTTCCGAGTGGTTCTGGCCATCTTGCTCTGCGGCCTATTTGGGTTCGCAATGGCATGGGTTATGGCTCTCGTTGGGCTGATCGTCAAGTCACCTGAGGTAGCAAATTCGGCTGGGTTCTTGCCGTTGTTCCCGCTGATGTTTGCCAGCTCAATTTTTGTTCCACCCGAGACCTTGCCTTCATGGCTCAAAGGCTTTGCCAACAACCAACCCATTAGCATTCTTTCCGACACGGTCCGGGCGCTCGTGATTGGCGACGAGTTCACCTCTCAAAATGGTCGGTCCCTTGGCGGTCTGGTCGCCTACTCGTTCTTCTGGATAGCCGCCATCTTGCTCGTGTTCGTACCCCTGGCTGTTCACAAGTACCGCCGCACCGTCGCCTAGCGCACCCCCCACCCGTTCTCGTTCTGGTTCTCGTTCTCGTTCTGGGCGTGTCAGAGCGGCGTTCCGCCGCTCTGACACGCCCAGAACAGGGAATGGGTGAAGATCGGAGCGGGACGCGTCACAATGGTGGGGTGCTTGACTCCACTTCCGAAGTTTCGGTGACCGCCGCAGCTACGTTTTGCGCCACGTTGGTGGACGAATGGGCCCGTCGTGGGCTAACCGAGGCCTTTGTCTCGCCCGGTTCCCGCAACACTCCCCTGCTCTTGGCGCTGGATGACCGCCCCGAGTTCCAAATCCACATCTTTCACGACGAACGGTCGACATCGTTTGCCGCACTCGGCTACGCCCAAGTTTCTGGCCTGCCCGGAATCGTGCTCTGCACATCGGGCACCGCGGCGGCCCATTTTCATGCCGCCGTCATTGAGGCCGACCTTTCAGCCGTGCCGATGATCGTCTGCACGTCCGACCGCCCGCCCGAGGCCTGGGATCGCGGATCTCCCCAAACGATCAATCAAACCAAGCTGTACGGCGATGTCGTGCGATCCTTTGTCGAACCTGGCCCGGCCCAAGACGGCGACGCCGAGCACTGGCGTCCGCTCGCGGGCAAACTGGTCGAAGATGCGTTAGGTCATACCGGCGGCCGGCCCGGTCCTGTTCACGCCAATCTGTCCTTCCGCGACCCACTCGTCGGCAAGCCGGGGCACTTGCCAACAACGGTCGCTGTCAATCCCCCCACAGTCTGCGACATCCCCGACGAGGCGATAGCCGACGTATGCCGTCTCGTTGCAGGAAAATCGGGAGTCATCATCGCTGGCAAAGGCGTTAGCCACCCCGGGGCGCTTCATTCGCTTGCTCGTTTTCTCGGCTGGCCGATCGTGGCTGACCATCAGTCGGGGGCCCGCTCAACCACCACGATCAACCACGCCGACGCTCTCCTTCGTATTTCCGATTTGGCCGCCGACTTGCGCCCGCAGGTGGTCCTCCGTTTTGGCGAAACTCTCTCATCGAAGGCACTCAGTCAATGGTGTAAAGCTGCGGCTAACGCCGGAACCGTGGTGATTGGCTTACACCAACCGGGTCGACTCATTGACCCCGAGGACGCCTGCGTGCTCACGGTGCCCGAAGCTGGCGCGGCGTCCGGTATCGAAGCAGCACTAGCCGCTCAGCAGTCCTCTGCTCTCACCACAGGCTCGCCTTCGGAATCCGCCGCCGCTCCAGGCGTGGATAGACCTGCGGCCTCCTCACCGCTGGCAGAGCGCTGGTTGCAGGCCAACACCGTCGCCGGCGACGCCATCACCGCTGCACTGGCCACCGACACACAATCGGAGATTTCCGTCGCGCTGCGAGCCCTACACGCCGCAGGACCAAACGGTGTCGTCGTCGCCGCATCCTCCATGGCTATCCGACACCTCGAATGGTTCGATACCAACCCGCCGCCGGGCACACGGGTCCTTTCCAATCGGGGCGCCAACGGCATCGACGGCACGATGGCCACAGCAGTCGGCGTCGCTCTCACTGGTGTCCCAACCGTATGTATCGTCGGTGACGTCGCCTTCCTGCACGATGCCACATCACTCACCGCCCTGGCCCAACGCACCATCGACCTCACCATCGTGGTAGTCGACAACGACGGAGGCGGCATTTTTGCGTTCCTCCCCCAAGCAAAACAGCTCGACCCGTCGCAATTCGAAACCCTGTTCGGTACCCCCCATGGCACCGACCTCAGTGCACTCGCCCAAGCGCACGGACTTTCCGTTGGATCCGCCAATAACCTCAAGCCCGAGGGCATCCAGGTAGTTGTAGCGAAGACAGTCCGGCCGCACGACGTCGACCACATCGCCACAATCGTTGCGGCAGTAGCTAGCGCCATAGAGGGATGAAGGTACGGTTAGGCCTATGAGTGAAACCCAGGTATCTGCCATTTTCGATGCGTCCGAATGGACCGAAGTTGCTGGCTTCGAATTCACCGATATCACCTACCACCGTGCTGTTCGCGTCGGCGCAGTGCGCATAGCATTCAACCGACCAGAAATTCGCAACGCTTTTCGCCCCCATACGGTCGATGAGCTTTACCAGGCTCTCGATCATGCCCGCCAGTCTCCCGACGTTGGCTGCGTCATTCTTACCGGCAATGGTCCGTCGCCCAAGGACGGCGGCTGGGCCTTCTGCTCGGGCGGCGATCAACGCATCCGCGGTAGAGATGGCTACAAGTACACGACCGACAACGCCGAAACGGCCGCCGACATCGACCCGGCCCGCAACGGTCGACTCCACATCCTCGAATGTCAGCGCCTAATCCGCTTCATGCCCAAGGTGGTTATCGCCGTGGTCCCCGGCTGGGCAGCCGGTGGTGGTCACAGTCTGCATGTAGTCGCCGATCTCACCATTGCTTCTCGTGAACATGCTCGCTTCAAGCAGACCGACACCGATGTCGCCAGCTTCGACGGTGGATTTGGCTCAGCGTATCTGGCCCGTCAGGTTGGCCAAAAAGTTGCCCGCGAAATCTTCTTTCTCGGCCTCACCTACACCGCCGATGAAGCCTTCGCCCAAGGGGCGGTCAACAAAGTCGTCGATCACGCCGATCTCGAAAAGGTCGCTCTCGAGTGGGCCAACGAAATCTGCAAGAAGAGCCCCACTGCTCAACGGATGTCCAAGTACGCCCTCAACCTCATCGACGACGGTCTGGTTGGCCAACAGATATTTGCGGGCGAAGCCACGCGACTTGCCTACGGCACCGACGAGGCCGTTGAGGGCCGCGATGCCTTCTTGGAAAAGCGCGACCCCGACTGGGATAAGTTCCCCTACCACTACTAGCGCTAACCGTCCGGAAACCACCGTCCTGGGCTTGCTCATACTGTCCCAGCTCGATCATTGAGCGACCGTGTTACTCGTTAACTCCGAGTGCCCACAGTAGGGCTTGGGCCTTCGCCTCGGTTTCAGCGAGTTCGGATGCCGGATCGCTGGCGGCGACGACCCCAACCCCAGCAAACATCGTGGCTACGGACCCTTCGACCTGCGCTGACCGGATGGCAACACCAAACTCGCCGTTGCCTTCGGCGTCAACCCAACCCACCGGCCCGGCGTAGCGACCCCGGTCGGCGCCCTCAAGTTCGGCAATGACCTGCAGCGCCACCGCCTGCGGATCGCCGCCGACAGCGGGAGTGGGATGGAGTGCAGCCACCAGGTCAAGAATCGATGCTGCTGGTTGGGAAAGTTGCCCCTCGACGCGGGTAGCGAGGTGGTGCACGTTGGCCAAACTCATAATGCCAGGTTCGGGTTCGGCATCGACAAACGAGCAGAACGGCAACAGGTTGTTGAGTAGCCAGTCGATAGTGATGCGATGTTCATGCTGGTTCTTGGTTGATGCCAGTAATTCGGCCACTAGCGCAGCATCGATCTTGGGATCATCGGCGTGCGGAGCCGTACCAGCGAGCGGATGGGCCCGGACAGTGCGACCGAAACGCCCAACCAGCAACTCGGGGGTGGCCCCCAGAAAACCATCGACAGCAAAGATGTTCGCCGTCGGGAAACGTTGCAGCAGGCGATCGAGAACCACCGCTGTGTCAATCGTCTGCGTGGCATGAACTCGGAACTCTCGAGCCATGACGGCCTTGGAGAAATTGCCCTGTTGGATGCGGCGAACGGTCTCACCAACCACGTCGTCTCGCCACGTTTCGGGGCTAAGCACTGACTCGACCGTGCGATCTCCCACCGGACAGGCCGCTACCGGAGCACCAGAAATCGCTTCAACTTCGGCCACAGCAGCAGACAAATTGGTTTGATCAACATCAATGGTGAGCCAGCGGCGCTCGCCCATTTGGCCGACGACAATTCGAGGCAGCACAAGTTCGCCCGGCAGTTCGCGGTCGAAAGGGAAAGCACCAAAGCCAACCGGACCTGCCCCAGGGCCTACGACTTCGTCGTCGATCCGATGATCGGTGTTACGCAGTGAGGTCTGGGCAGCGGCCGCACCTTCGGGGCGTGAAACCCTCAATCGATCCCGCTCACCAACACCGGCGATCTGCATGGCTTCGCCTACCCACAAAATGCCGGAGCGAATGCCGATCGCCACAGGGTCGATCTGCGGGTGCTCAGCTAGGGAATAGGTACGAAGATGCACACCATTGATCGTACGAGACGCCAGACTAAGCGGGTGGATATTGCCGCGAACGCCAGCACGACAGCCCGGCCCGAGGTTCTTTTCGCCGTTATGAACGACTTGACCACGTATCCGAAATGGCTCGATCTGGTGCAATCGGTTGAATCAGTTCCTTCGGTAGAAGCCGACCCGGGCCCTGCATTTGATGTCACCTTGCGCGCAACGGTGGGGCCGTTCGCCCGGTCGAAGCGGCTGCGTATGGCACAAACCGAGAGCACCAACCAGTCGACGGTGTCGTTCGTTCGCGCCGAGGTCGACGGCCGTGATCACGCGAACTGGCAACTCAATTCCGTGGTAACCGAAACAACCACAGGCAGCCAAGTTGAGGTGACGCTTCGTTACGACGGGTCATTATGGTCGCCCATCATTGAACGAGTGCTCCGCAAGCAGATCGAAGCGGCCACTCCCCGGCTTCAAGCGCTCGCCGAGAACCGCTAGAAGCTACAGCCAGGGAGCGGGCAACGTTACCCATGTCGCGGGTAATGAAAGCCACTGCAGCGATGCCTCAATAGCTTCGTGATGATCGGTGTGGGCACTAACGAACAACACTCGGTCGGGTTGCTCGCGGCCAACCAACGATGCCGCAAAAGCGGTGACACTGGTGTCGAGACCGGCACTGAATACGACGAGCACGCTGTTGCCATCGGCATCGTCGCCCAATGCCGCATCGGGCACATTGGTGTGCAACCCCGCACGCAAGGACGGGCCGGGGATGGCTTCGAGTGAAACCAGACCAACTATCGATGGATCTTGGGTTGCCACACAACGCAGCCATCGTTCATGAACGAGACGGTTGAGCAGATGCGGAGCCGCACCGGCATAGCGATAGCCCGCAACCATGTCGATCACCCGAGGAAGCTCATCCACCGGCGAGGAATTAGGAAACAGGGCGTCAAAGGCGCCACGGTCATACGCCCCGACTCCTAATTTGATGACCGGGCCGGTGCTGTCGGTTGTAAGGCGCGCTACTTCGAGGCCGCATAACTCGCCCAGCCAAATGCCATGATCGGGCACAATGTCGAGATCGGCATCGACCAACGCCGACCAAAGTGGATGATCAGCCGGGCTTGGAGTCACCTGGTCGAGATCTGATGCCGAGACCGGAATCAATGTGCGTTCACTGGCTTGCCAAACCTGGACCGACTCGCCCAGCCCAGAAAGCGCATTGGCGGCCAACGCGGAGTCGTCGACCACGATGTTCACGACTGCTACCTGGCGAGCCGCGGCCCATACCAAGGCCGGGCCCACTGCATCAATGTCGTCACCGGGCTGATATAGCCAAGCTCGATCCTCGATGATTGCGGCAGCTCCCACACCAGCGGAGACGACTTCGAATGTCGTTTCCGGTAGGTGTTCACTCAGCAAGCCGCGCAGCTTTATCGCCGCGAGCGCGCTGAGGCGTTCGTTATCCATTGTTCGCACTCCATGCACTGACCGACACGGTCAGCACCGGCGATTAGCTTTCGGCGCTCTGGCCCTTGCGGCGGCCGTAGCGACGTTCGAAGCGCTCGACGCGACCAGCAGTATCGACGATGGTCATCGTGCCCGTGAAGAACGGGTGGCTCGAGCTCGAGATTTCGACCTTCTTGAGAGGGTATTCGACATCATCGAGGGTGATGGATTCGTTGGTCGTGATTGTCGAACCGGTTACGAATACCTCGCCTGAGGTGATGTCTTCGAAAGCGACCTGGCGGTATGTGGGGTGAATTTCTGTCTGCATGACGTCTCCAAGACGGCGGAATAATCGGTGGGAAACCGACGGATAAGCGTAGCTACTTTTTACCAATTTCGGCAAGGAAGTCAGCATTCGTCGCGAATGTGCCTAAACGATCGATAAGCATCTCTAATCCGGCGGTACTTGCATGGCCGCCATCGGACCCTAATCCGATCAGTACACGGCGTAGCTTGTTGATCTGGTTGAGCTCCTTTTTATCGAGAAGGAGTTCGTCGTGGCGGGTCGAGGAACCATCCACGTCGATGGCTGGATAGACCCGACGCTCGGCCGCGCTGCGACTGAGGCGAAGTTCCATATTTCCGGTGCCTTTGAACTCTTCGAAGATGACCTCGTCCATACGTGAGCCAGTATCGACCAGCGCCGTAGCCAAGATGGTCAACGATCCGCCATCTTCGAGGTTGCGGGCGGCACCAAAGAACTTCTTGGGCGGATAAAGCGCCGATGCATCAACGCCACCAGACATCATGCGACCAGTGCCAGGTGCGGCCAGGTTGTAGGCCCGGGCCAGACGGGTGATTCCATCGACCAAAAGGACGACATCGAGGCCCGATTCGACCAGACGCTTCGCTCGTTCGATCGCAAGTTCGGCGGCAAAGATATGTTCTTCGGTCGGGCGATCAAAGGTGGACGACAGTACTTCGCCATTCTTCAGCCAACGCTCCATGTCGGTGACTTCTTCGGGACGCTCATCGAGTAACAAGACCACGAGCGTGCACTCGGGGTGATTGGTTTCGATCGACTTGGCAATCTCTTTCATGATGGTGGTCTTGCCCGCCTTGGGTGGCGACACAATCAGACCACGTTGACCTTTGCCGATCGGCGCCAACAAGTCGACGATTCTGGTGATCATGTTGTGGGGGTTATTAGGCCGCTCCAACGTGATGCGCTCATTCGGGAAAATTGGGGTGAGGTCACGAAACTGCGGCCGACCTCGGGCATCGTCGGGCGGTCCGCCGTTGACGGTGTCGAGCTGACTTAGCGCCGGGTTCTTCTCGTTGCGGTTAGCCGGACGGGCCAAACCGGTGAGCTTGTCACCCTTACGTAATCCATGTTGACGGACCAACTTCAACGAAATGTAGACGTCTTTCTTGGATGGCCGGGCACCGTCTACCCGAAGAAAGCCAAATCCCTCTTCGCGCGTGTCGAGGTAGCCGTCCACGGGGAGGGGTTCGGCCTCTTCACCTTCGTGGGTGCGTTCACGATCGCGGCCGCGGCGACGTCGACGGCGTCGGTTGCCGCTTTCGTAGGACGCATCAGAGCCGTCGTCGTTAACGTCATTGCCACCGTCGCCATTGTCATCTTCGTCAGCGTCGTCGTCGTGTTGATCGTCATCGCTATCGGCCACTGCTTCGTCATGTTTGTTCTTATTGCTGCTCGCGGCGACCGCCTCGGCACGCGACTTGTTCGTCGGCCGCTCCCTTTTTGGAGTCGGTTCGGCCGCCCTCGACTCTTCGGTGGCTGGTTCCGACGTCTCTTCTCGCTCGGGTTCGCCCGTGACCCCTGCCAGTTGCAAGATTAAGTCGACGACGTCGCCCTTACGGGCCCGCGAGCCAGGCTTGCCGCCCATTGCCTTGGCAATGGTGACGAGTTCGTCGCGATCTTTCGCCGCAAGCGTTTCTTTGTTGAGTTCGGTTGCCATTGGTGGCAGTTACCTCGTGGCGATTCGACATCGCCGTAGCTTTGGTTCCGACGCAGCAGTTCCGCCGCCGGATTGGATGAGAAGATGTTCCTACCTAGCCAAACGAGCGAGTCACCTGAATAGTGATCGACGATTGGCCTGAGCAACGCTGGCAACTGTAGCTAGCCCTGAGCTACACCGCAATCACCGTTACCTTGTGCCCAGCAAATGCCCCATCATGTGGTATCCGGGGGTCGGCACCAGCCCGTCGATTCCTGCCTCGGTGTAGGTACCACCGGGACCGTCAACCGTCGAGTCGACGAGGAGGTACGGGACGGCCTGAGAGGTGTGGGTGCGTAGGTCGAGGGGGGTGGCATGGTCGGGCATTATTAGCATCCGCCAGTCGCCCATGGCATCGAGGGCAGGGACAAGATCTTTCAAAATGCGCTGATCCCAATCTTCTAGAGCCTGGACTTTCGCAGCAGCGTTGCCAGCATGGCCAGCCTCATCGGTTGCCTCAACATGGATAACGAAAAGATCGAGCCCACTTTGAAGGCCTTGGATCGCCGCGTCACGTTTGCCTTCCCAGTTGGTGTCATACCACCCGTTGGCTCCTTCGACCTCGACGACCGTCATGCCGGTGAGACAACCCAGACCACGCACGAGGTCTACCGCAGTGACCAGTCCAGCGTTCACACCATGGTGCTGAGCAAACGGCTTCATCACTGGTTGCGGACCTTGCCCCCATAACCAAACCTGGTTGGCATCCATGCCATAGCGTTGCACAATCGGACGGCTGCGCTCCATCAAGTCGATGAGCGGTTGCGCCGCGGCGCCAACTGGCAGTGGCACGGTCCGACCGGTGAAATCATGAGGCGGAACACAGTCAACATCGAGCCAGGCCCGGGGTGCGACCAGGGTGTGCCGGTATTGCACACCCGTATGAAAGTGGACCTCACCGCCGAGTTCGGCTTCGAGCGCCTCGATTGCCGGAGCAGCGACATCGGTTTCGGGGTGTCCGCCACCGAAGTCCACCATCACCCCGTCTTCTACCGTGACCAAATTGCAGCGGAAGGCTATTTCGTCGGCGGTCAGCGTAATTCCAACGGCAGCCGCCTCGATGGGTGACCGTCCCGTATGAAAGTCGGCAGGGTTGTACCCCAGAATCGACATATTGCCTACATCGCTTCCCGGTGCCATGCCGGCCGGAATTACCGCAGCGGCACCCACTGTGCCATGGGCGGCCAAGGCGTCAATAACTGGGGTGTTGGCAACCTCTAGAGGCGTCTTGCCGTCGAGCATTTCGGTGGCCATATCGGCGCAACCATCGGGGACACAAACAACGTACTTCACGGGCCAGATGATAGGGCTAGAGTGACGTAGTTGCGACCTCGGCGACCTCGGCGACCTAGCGCCGAACAACCGATCCAATGTGTTGCTCAATCTCGTGAAGATCGTTAGCCACATTGCTGCACTTCTCCGGGCGAGCAAAGAGATCGCCTAAGCGCGTCGGCAGTTCAGGGCGAACACCGGTGGCTTGCTCGACGGCATCGGGGAACTTGGCCGGATGAGCCGTGGACAGCACCACTATGGGACCATCGGTCTCGGACCGCAATCGCTGCGCGGCGCCCAGTGCGACGGCCGTGTGAGGGTCGATCAGTCGACCATGACGACGGTACGTGTCCTCAATAATCGCAAGCGTCTGCTCGTCGTCGACGCTTTCGCCGCGCCATAGGTCCCCCAGCTTGGCAAACACCTGAGGGTCTAGCGCTGCGGATCCTTCTGCGCGAAAGCTAGCCAAAAGTGCGCTGACGGCATCACCATCACGGTCGTGCAGTTCGTAGAGGAGTCGTTCGAGGTTGCTAGACACTTGAATATCCATCGACGGCGATAGCGACGGTTGCACGTCCTCCGCATCGAGGCTTCCAGTAGCAAAGAACCGGGTAAGGATGTCGTTGCGATTGCTCGCCACAATGAACCCGTTGATTTCGAGGCCCATACGGCGGGCCGAGTCGCCGGCAAAGACATTGCCGAAATTGCCCGTCGGAACGGCGTACGTGACCGGACCACCCAGTTGGGCGCTTACCCAGACGTAGTAGACCATCTGCGCCATAACGCGAGCCCAGTTGATCGAATTAACCGCGGACAAATTGAAGGTGGTCCGAAATTCGGTGTCGGCAAACATCGCCTTAACCAGATCTTGGCAGTCGTCAAAAGTGCCGTCGACCGCCACGTTGTGCACGTTTTCGCTGGTGACAGTAGTCATTTGCTTGCGCTGAACGTCGGAGACGCGACCGGCCGGGTGCAAGATGACGATCTCGATAGTGTCGCGATCTCGGCATGCCTCAATGGCAGCTGAGCCGGTGTCGCCCGAAGTTGCCCCCACAATCGTGACCGATTGGTCGCGGATCTGCAGTTCGTGATTGAGCAGTCGCCCAAGTAGCTGCATGGCAACATCTTTGAAGGCCAGCGTTGGCCCGTGAAAGAGTTCGACGAGGTGAATGTCGTCTTCTAGTTCGACGAGTGGGATGACTTGATCGTCGACGAAGGTTGCATACGAGTCGGTGACCAACCGAGCGAAATCGCCTCGCTTTATTGATCCTTCGACGAAGGGCCACATAACTTCGATCGCTAGCTCGCTGTAGGAAAGCTTGGCCGTAAGCAACGACGGGTCGAGCTGGGGCCAAACTTGGGGAAGGTACAGGCCGCCATCGGTGGCCAACCCTGAGACCATGGCGTCGGCGAAGGACAAGATAGGGGCATGGCCCCGGGTGGACTCGTATTGGATTGGGGCCATCAGGTTGCGTCGATCACACGCAGAACACTATTGACTTGCTTTACGACATCGAGGTTCTTGAGGTCGGCGAGAGTGGCATCCATCGCTACTTCTTTGGCCTTGTGCGTAATGAAGGCAATGCGCGCATCGTCGCCCAACCCAAGTTGTTCGAGCGAACCGATTGACACCCCATGGGTGCCGAGCACACCGGCAACGTCGGCCAAGACACCTGGCTGATCCACAACATCGATGCTGAGGTAGAACGCGGAGAGAAGTTGCTCGATGCTGACGACATCGGCCGGACCTGGGATGCCGAGAATTGCTGCAGTACCTGCCGCGGTATTTACCGATGCGTCGATGAGATCGCCGAGCACTGCCGATGCGGTTGGGTCGCCGCCTGCTCCTCGTCCGTAAAACATTAACTCGCCGACGGCATCGCCCTCGACAAAGACCGCATTAAATGCATCGCGAACCGACGCCAGTGGATGCGTCTTCGGAACCATGGCGGGATGAACTCGAACCGAAATGGTGTCGGATTCGACGCGCTCGATGATCCCGAGCAGCTTGATGCAATAACCAAGGTCGGCGGCGTAGGAAATGTCATCGGCAGTGACGTTCTGGATGCCCTCGATAAACACATCAGCAGGGGTTACCGATGCACCAAACGCAATCGTGGCGATGATCGCTGCCTTAGCGGCAGCATCGTGGCCACCGACATCGGCGGTGGGGTCGGCCTCGGCGTAGCCAAGTGCCTGCGCCTCGGCTAGAGCTGCCGCATAACTCGTGCCCATTTCGGACATCTGGCTGAGGATAAAATTGGTGGTGCCGTTGAGGATGCCCATCACCCGTTGCAGTGGTTCGCCAACCAGCGATTCACGTAGCGGCCGAACGATTGGAATTCCGCCCGCGACGGCGGCTTCGAACAGCAGATCAACATTGTTCTCGGCGGCGAGACCGAATAGCTCGGCCCCATGTTCGGCAATAAGTGCCTTATTGCCGGTGATGACTGGCTTACCGGCTCGCAGAGCGGTCGAAACAAGTTGATAGGCGGGGCTTATCCCACCAATAAGTTCGACGATCACATCAACTTCGGGATCAACAACGATGCCCTCGGCATCGATGGTGAGCCATTGGTGCGGTAGGTCGACGTTTCGGATTTTGGTGAGATCACGGACGGCGGCGCGAGTTACCTCGATACGCACACCGCGCCGTTTGGCGATTTCGTCGCTGCGTTGCTCGAGCAACGAAACCAACGACGAACCAACGGTTCCGACGCCAAGGAGGCCTACACGTATTACTGGTTCAGACACCCCGTAAAACTACTGGCTGGATGAGGCGGCCACTCCGATAATGATCTTGTCCGCCTCGCGGGTTGCGAGTTGGTCGTCGAAGGCGGCATAGTCTTGCTTGCATATCATTGCTTTTCATGTATTCTCTGTTTGATGAGCAGTTCTTCGCTTCGCCATGCCGCCAATATGGCTTCGGCCCACGGTCAACGATGTGACGAGACAGCCCGATTGCTCGAATTGCGCAGCCATCAAATGACTGGTTTGTTCGCACCGCTGCTCCGCCTTCACATCCAACAAACCTGGAACTCCCCTACGGCGACTATTTCCCGTGATCAGCTAGCAACGCAGGCTCGCGAGTTCGAAGCAACCAGAGCCGAAATCAATCGTGTTGCCCGTTCACTGCGCCATCGCGCTGATACCGACTTTTCTGATGCGGCCCAACTCCAGCGCCAAGCCGACCACGCCGCCATTCAGGAAGCGAACACCCGACGAGAGCAAGCCAAAACGCTACACACGACGGCTCAAAACTAGGCCCCAAGTGCGGCCCGCGCCGCCCCGACACTTTTCTGTCATAGGACCGAACGAAATGCAAGGGGTACCGCCGTGCCAACGATGCGCATGAACCTGGAGGGAGCAGCGCACCTCGCATCCACCTTTGTGGACCTCGGCAACAGATGCCACACCCATCGCTCCCAGGTTGCCCACCCTCTCCATGGGGCCGACGCTTTGCTCGGCACATTCTCTACGGGTTCGATCCTGGCCGGCATGCTTAAAACCGCTGCCTTCTTGGGTGAGGTTGGTGTCGAACTGTTGGCGCGAATTTCAACCTACGAGCAGCACCCATTTGGCGACGCTCTTGCGAGTTCGGACGTCCCCCCGCACGAATTGGCGGCCTTGGACGACCTCGCCACGGCGCCTCTTGAGGAGTTTCTTGCCTCGCGTGCAACGGCGGAGAGATCCCATTCGCCATTTGATTGGTCCGCGAGCGGCGTAGGTCCATGGGGTGCCTGCAGTGGACCGGTACCTTCAGTCGCTACCACCGCTTGCCTCCGTCACGATTTCATTTACCGTAATTGGCGACGGCTTCGCGACCGCTACAACATCACCGATGGCGTCGGGCACGAACTAAAGACCTGGGCTGACAACCAACTGGGTGATGCCACCGCCGATGCCGTCGAAAAATCCGGCGGATCGCCGATCGAACTGCTCAGCGTCGGCCCCGTCGGTCTGTGGGTTTGGAAAGAATTGGTCGAGCCAGCCGTGAGAACGTTTGGTGGCAACTCTTGGAGGGCCGAGTACCAACCTCCCGACGATGACGACTATTACGGCGGTGTCGCGCCCCACGATCGCCCGCCCCAACTCGGTGACCAGTAATTGCCGTTGACATTCAATCCGTTTGATGTAGTTTAACTACACAACATTGCATGAAACCGCATGAAATGACACACACGTTGCTCGACAACGAGGAGACACCATGTCCGACATCCTCATCATGAACAAAGCCCACCTCGACACCTTGGTGCAGCGGTTTCAACTCAAGGCCGAAGAAGTGCAACAACTGCGCTCCGAAATTACCCAACTGCTCGGATCCACCACGTGGGACGGCGCCCGCGCCCGTCGGTTCCGTAGCCAATGGGAGTCGGCGTTTGCACCCAGTCTCCAACAGCTTCAAACCGCATTTACCGACAATGCCCAGTTCATTCGTCAAGAACGCACCAACGCCATGACCGCCATGGACTGAACTCACTCTCGATTTCTCCGCCATGCGCGTCACACTCACCCAACTGCCCCTCAACCCAATCAACCCACCAAGTCGCCCGCACGTGTTTTCGATCAACGTGCGGGCGGGCGCTGATCCGTCGATTGCCTCCCTACTCGAGGCGATTGACGGGTCGGCCCTCCTTCCAAACCACATCACCGTCGACGGACGCTCGGTTTCCGTAGCCCAAACTTTGAGCGAAGCAGGGGTGGTCGACGGCACGGTTCTGACCACCGAACCGCCTCCCATCACTGCGCCGAGTACCGCGTTCGTTGATGTCGTTGCCGGGTGTAACGCGGGTCGACGATTTCCTCTTGCCACCGGCCGCAATGTGATCGGCCGAACACCGCCCGCCACGATCCAGATCAACGCTGCCACCGTCGACCGTAAACATCTTGCAATCGATCACCTCCGTGGTGGCACGTCAATTTTTCCGCTCACCCGGGCCAACGGAATCCTTCACAATGGCCAGTGGGTGCTTGACGCCACAGCGGTTGTCTTCGACCGTCCTATTGATTTAGGGGCCACCCACCTCGTAGCGCGCCGAGAGGTAGTCGATGCCATCCCTGATCTGGCGGCGACGCTGGGGCGCACCTCTCGGGGCACCATTTCCTTCAACCGGCCGCCCCGAAACATCGAATCAGACCCATCACCCACTATCAGTATCCCGACCCTGCCAACCCCGTCAATGAATCAGACAGTGTTTGGCTGGGCGGGGTTTCTGGCTCCCCTCTTGTTGGGCATCGCCATGGCGGTGCTTTACAACCCACTGTTTGCCCTTTTTGCTCTGCTTAGTCCGGTCATGGTTCTGGCAAGTTGGTGGGAAAGCCGTCGACGCGACCGCAAAATGTCGCTAGCCAACCGCCGCCGTACTCGTGCCGTTCAACGCCAACTCGCTACAGCAGCACAGCACTGGGCCTCGGTGCATGGCTTATGGCTGCGACGCCGCTTTCCCGATCCCGCCGAAATCATCCGAAGAACAACTCTGCCGAGCGTTCGTCTATGGGAACGGCGCCTAACCCATGACGATTCGCTTCAACTTGTTGTTGGGTATGGCTCCCAACAAGGTCGCCCAAAACTCCAAAGCGAAGGTCCCATTCCCGACGAATTGGCTGCCAGGGTCGCCCAAAACTGCCATCTCGATTCTGTTCCGGCTGAAATCTCACTCGAGGCCGGCCTCTGTATCGGTCTGGTCGGACCACGCTCGGTCACGTTAGCCATGGCTCGCTCGTTGCTCATACAGACCACAACCTTGCACGGACCGGCCGATGTCCGCGTGGTCGCGCTGCTCGCCACGACAGCGGCCTCGGAATGGGATTGGCTGCACTGGCTTCCCCATACCGCCACCCACCGCCTTGGGCTCAACTCTCGGACCGTCGCCACGTCCGCTGATCGGTGCAGCCAACTCGCTGCCAACCTGTGCGAACATGCACACTCTGCTACCCAGACAACAGTGGTACTCATCGACGGGACCGATCTCGTCCATGACCGTCATTCTCCTGGTCGGTTGCTCCTGGCACAAGGCGGTGGACCCAGCAGCGGAATCGTCCTCGCCAAATCGGTTCACGACCTTCCGGCCGCATGCACCGATGTCATCTGCGTCACCGACAAAGACGGCATGGTCGAGATCACCCAACCGGCGTCGGGCCAATGCCAGCAAGGGGTGTTATTGACCGGTGTGTCACGTCGGACCGCAAGGCAGGCCGCCCAGGCTCTGGCTCGGCACCATGACCCCGAAATCGACATCACCCAAGCTGCCATTCCGTCACAAGTCTCCTTGCTCCATCTCCTTGGTTTGCCCGAACCAACCGCTCCCACAATTGCCCATCGCTGGCAAACGAACGCAACAGGAACCAACCTTCACGCGGTGATCGGATCCGACGGCGATGGACCAATTACCATCGATCTCGTTACCGATGGGCCACACGCCCTCGTCGGCGGAACAACAGGCTCAGGCAAGAGCGAGTTGCTGGTCACAATGATCGCATCGCTGGCCGCCTCCACGAGTCCCACGCGCCTCAACTTTGTGCTGATCGACTACAAGGGAGGGAGCGCCTTTGACTGCTGCGCCGACCTTCCTCACTGTGTCGGGTTGGTAACCGACCTCGATGACCACCTAGCCGAGCGAGCACTACGAAGCCTCGAAGCCGAACTGCGCCATCGCGAACACGAACTTCGCCGGGTTGGAGCGAGCGACCTGATTGAGTTCTACCAACAAGGCCACAGCACGTTGGCCAGGCTCGTAGTCGTCATTGACGAGTTCGCCACATTGGCCAACGAACTCCCCGATTTCGTCGAGGCATTAGTAGGAATTGCACAACGAGGACGCAGCCTCGGTGTTCATCTGGTGTTGGCCACCCAGCGTCCTAGCGGATCAGTTAGTGCC
>CAXMUI010000092.1:0-9621 GCA_964196475.1 uncultured Acidimicrobiia bacterium | reverse complement strand
CGGGAAAGTGTTTCGGGGAATCGTTGACCGGGGGTTGGTCAGAACTTGCTGAACAATGAATGAACGTATGCGGATTGGATTTCTGGTTTGTGTTGCGGTTGTTACGCATTGCGAACACGTACCTGAACGAAATCTGACATTCTGGGCCTAGGGAACCTCCAACAGATACCCGCGCGAGCGCACGGTGGAGATCGCTAGGCCAAGAGGTTCGATCCGCCGACGCAACCGAAGCATGTGCACATCGAGGGCATTACGATCCGCTCCCTCCGGCCACCCGGCGATACCAAGCGCCTCGCGACTGGCAACAACCTGAAACCTGTCGACGAGAACCCGGCACAACCGTGCCTCCAATGGCGGAAGCGCGGCCCACCTTGTTCCCAGTCGGACCACGCCGTCTTCGTCTACGGTTGGGGTCAAGGTCCGCTGCGGAGCGACGCGGTTGCGAATTCCCGCAAGACGCGCCTGAAGGTCAGCCTCCGTTGACGGCGTTCGGATCCAGTCTTCGAACATGCCAGCGCTGATGGGCGGCTCGGCGGTCTCGGCGACGAGCAGGAGACGAGGCAAATCGCTTTGGTGGAGTTGTTCACGTTTGTCCGCCTCAGCGGGCCAGCGAATGAGCTCAACGTTCATGACCATGAAAGATAGAGAGCGCGCGTTTCCTGTTTGTTTCCCGAATATGAACACCCCGAAACACGCCCCAACCTTTTGATGTCAGAGGAATTCGTGAGAGATTCACAAGATCGGCCGCGGGGTACTACCGTGTTGGACGATTATGGAACGGAAAAAACTCAACCCCCAACATCTCGTTATCGGCGCTGGCGTCGGCATTGCCGCTGTCACCGTAATCTCGGGAATTGTCCCCCTGTTCACCGAATTCCATGACGAGTCATCCACGACTCGCGAAGTTTTCGGCAACATACCTGGTGCGATGAAACTGGCGTTTTATGCCGTAATCCCGGTGTTGCTCATCATCACGGCCGTTGCCTTTGGTAACCGAGTTAAGAACTGGCAACGTGGAGGCGCGGACAACCGGCGCACTACCAAAAAGAACGTCGCCCGCCGTCTGGCCGACTTCCGAGCCGGCGTGTACATGCAAACCCTGCTGCGCGAAAAAGGCGCCGGGCTCATGCACTCGCTCATTTACTTCCCGTTTCTTGTTCTGCTTGGCGTAACCACCACTCTGGAAATTAACCACCAAGTTCCGGAATCCATGAAGTTCCTGCACGGTGGGGTCTACAAGGGCTACTCAGCCGTGGGCGACATCGCTGGCGTGCTTTTCCTGATTGGCATTCTTTGGGCTGCGTTGCGCCGCTACGGGCCCCCGGCGATGCGGCCCTATCGCATTCGTATTAAGTCCAAGCCCGAGCACGCCGTCATCTTGGGTCTTTTCTTCGCCATCAGCGTCACTGGCTTCGGTGCCGAAGCTTTCCGTATTGCCCTCGACGGCACCCCGGACTTCGAGCAGTGGTCGATTATCGGCTACCCGTTGGCTCAGCTTGTCGATGGGTCTGACCACCTCAGTGGATGGCATCAGATCTGGTGGATCGCCCACGTTGTGAGTTTTGCTGCCTTCTTGGCGATCTTACCGATCACCATGTTGCGCCACATGTTCACCTCACCGCTCAACATGTACTTGTCGGACCGTGAGCGCCCCAAGGGCGCCATGAAACCCATGCCTAACCTCATGGAAACCGAACTCGAATCCTTCGGCGCCAGCACCATCGAAGACTTCACCTGGAAGCAACTACTCGACCTCGACTCGTGCACCATGTGCGGACGCTGCACGGCGGTATGCCCCGCTCATGCCACCGGCAAGCCCCTTGACCCCCGCGAAATCGTGCTCAAGACCGGCGAAGTCATGGCCGCTACCGGTTCTCCCGTTGTCTCAGCCCCGTTGAGCACCGACAGCGAAATTACGGTTGAAGCCAATTGGCTTTTTGATCGCATCAGCTCCGAGGAGATCTGGGCTTGTACTACGTGTCGTGCCTGTGACGAGGTCTGCCCGGTCCATATCGAAATCCTCGACAAGATTCTCGATATGCGCCGCTACCTCTCCCTCATGGAGAGCGACTTTCCTGCCGAATTGGGCAACGCCTACCGGGCGATGGAAAACTCGCAGAATCCGTGGGGCATTAGCCAAACCGAGCGGGCCGATTGGGCCAAAGATCTCGACGGAATCAACATCATTGCGGGCGGCGATCCCTTCGAAGCCGAGTACCTGTACTGGGTTGGTTGCGCCGGCTCGTTCGACGATAAAAACAAGAAGGTCACCCAGTCGATGGCCAAGCTCATGCAGCGGGCCGACATCAACTTTGCCATTCTCGGCCCATCGGAGAACTGCACCGGCGATCCAGCCCGTCGATCCGGCAACGAGTACATCTTCCAGATGCTCGCCACGCAAAACATCGAGACACTCAACTCGATGGGTGTGCGCAAGATCATCACCCAGTGCCCTCACTGCTTCAACACTTTGGCCAACGAGTACCCCGAGTTGGGCGGCCAGTACGAGGTCGTCCACCACAGCCAGTTCCTCGAATCGCTCATCAAAGATGGCGGACTCGACATGTCCCAGGCCCGTCTCGAAGAACGAGTGGTCTACCACGACAGCTGTTACCTCGGACGCCACAACGATGTCTACATGGCCCCGCGTCGCGTTCTTGGCTCGATTAGTGGCATCAAGTTAGTCGAAGCCGCCAACAACGGAACCAACGGAATGTGCTGTGGCGCCGGTGGAGCGCGCATGTTCATGGAAGAAACCATTGGCACCAAGATCAACGACGAGCGCTCCTCGCAACTGATCGACACCAAGGCCGATCGCATTGCGACCGGTTGCCCGTTCTGTCTGGTGATGATGGACGACGGGGTCAAGGGTCATGGTGCGGGCGAAGAGGTTCGCGTCACCGACATCGCTGTAACGGTGCTCGAAGCAATTGAGGCTGGCGAAGCTGGCAATGTGGCTGACCGCTCATCGCCCGTTGAAATCAACTCGTGGTCTAGTGATGCCACTGGTGGTAGCGGTGCCGAACGCTCGGGTACGCCGGCTATTGACACTGGCACGCCTGTGGCTCTGCTCGAACGACCAGAGCCAACCATCAGGGACGTCTCAGACTCCGGAAATGGCGACGCCACAGACGATGTCTCTGCAGCCGACGACACGGGTGATGCTGACCGCTCCAACGACGCAACACCGACCGACGAGGGCAACGAAGCAGCCGCTGAAACGACCGAGTCGACACCGACCGAAGAAACTCCGCCAACTGCAGAACCTGAAGCTGCGGAACCGGTCGTCGAATCGCCACTGAACTTCACGCTCGCCCCGGCCGGCGCCAAGCCCGACAACCTTTCGCTCATAAAGAGTGTGAGTCCGGCCGATGCGGCACGGCTCAACACGATGGGCATTACCAACTTCAGTCAGATCGTGGCCCTCACCCCCGAACAGGTCCTCGAACTCGAACAAGCGATGGAGATTCCTACCCGCATTCGTAAGTTCAGTTGGATCAACCAATGCAAGCTTTTCCTGGCTGACGGCTAGACCAAGGAACCTCAACACACTGATTTTGTGGACATTTTGTGAAGTGCTAATTTCGACGCATGACATCGCGCCGACTCCTTGCTCTGTTCCTTACTGTGGTAATGATTGCTGGTGCATGCACTTCGTCATCCGATGACTCCGCCGAATTGACTGAGTCTCCGACGGACGCAACCACCGACGAACCGGCGACCGAACCCGAAGCCCCAGCCGATGCCCTTCCGAAACCGACCGAAGAGGTTGCGGCGGAAGCGCCCGATCATCTCTACAACGCCACTATTCGCCGCACGACGAACAACGTTCCTCATATCACCGCCGCCGACAACGGTTCGCTCGGCTTCGGCTACGGCTACGCATTTGCCGAAGATCACCTGTGCACGCTGGCCGATGTGATCGTCTCGGTCCGCAGCGAACGGTCCTCGTTCCACGGCCCGGGCCCTAACGACAACTACCTCAACAGCGATGTCGTTTATAAGGGCATCGACCTCTATGAAAATGCCGGGATCGAACTCGACAACGCCGACCCAGACCTTCAAGCCGCCGTTCGTGGCTATGCAGCAGGCTACAACTCCTACCTCGACTCGGTAGGCGCTGATGGTGTTAGCGGTTGGTGCCAAGGCGAGGAATGGGTCCGACCAATCGACGAATATGACCTGGCCGCTCACTTCAAAGCACTTACCTTGCGTGCCAGCATCGACCCGATGATGGGTTTCATTGCCTCGGCTACTCCCCCAGAGGCCTCGTCAGACGACGAGCAAGCGCTAGGCACAGCCGACTTTGCTTCGGCGGTCGACACCTTGGTGCCCGACCCTGAAACCTTCGGCAGTAACGCCTGGGCCGTGGGTCCGGATCGGACCGCTGACGGTACAACCATGCTCGTGGGCAACCCCCACTTCCCTTGGCAGGGAAGCCTGCGTTTCTACGAAGTGCATCTCACTATCCCAGGAACGGTTGACGTCTACGGGGCTTCGCTACTCGGGTCACCAGTCGTCAACATTGGCTTCAACAATGATGTGGCGTGGTCACACACCGTGTCCGCCGGTAATCGCTTCACGGCATACACCGTCGACCTTGTCGAGGGCGACCCGACCTCATATCACTACGGTGACGAAGAACGAGAAATGACCGCCAATACCTTCACTATCGATGTGTTGGGCGAAGATGGTGCCATCGAGTCCGTGGAACGCACGGTGTGGTCGACCCACTACGGGCCGGTACTCAATTTCCCCGGAGTGGGGTGGGGCGAACGGCAAACCATCACAATTCGCGATGCCAACGCCGAAAATGATGAGATCATTCCGCAGTTTTGGGAGATGAACCGGGCGACCAGCATGGACGAACTCATTGCCGCTCATGCCGACAACTCCGGCATCCCGTGGGTGAATACGTTGGCTGCATCTGCTGACGGCCGTATCTGGTATGCCGACACGTCATCCACCCCGAACCTTTCCGACGAAGCAATCGAGGCCTGGCAGGGCCGTGTCGAAACGGACCTTTTTGCCGGAATTGCTTACGACAGCGGGATCGTGCTGTTGGATGGTTCGGATCCACTCTATGAGTGGGTCGATAACCCCGAGGCTCGTGATCCGGGGGTTGTGGCCTTTGCTGATATGCCCCAACTTGAACGCTCCGATGTCTTGTTCAATGCAAACGACGCCTACCGCTGGGCCAACGCCGCCGAACTCACGCCAGTCGTGTCACCGTTGCATGGTCGACTTTCTACTCCCGGTTCTCGAACCCGCATGAGTGCCGTCTTGTTGAGTGAAGAGTTCGGCGGTGCGGGCGAGGACGGACTCTTTACCCAAGAGGAACTCCGCGATACTGCCGTGTCCAACCGCGTGCTTAGCGGCGAGTGGCTGCGTGATGACGTTGTGGCCCGCTGCACCGCAACCCCGGAGATCATGGTTGATGATGCATCATTTGATCTGACCAAAGCGTGCGAAGTACTAGCCGACTGGGACCTTAAGGTTGATATCGAAAGTCGAGGCGCCGTATTGTGGCGCGAGTTCATGGGTGAGTTCGACCGTGAAGATCTGAAGGACGAGGGTGAGCTTTGGGCGAACCCACACGTGGCCGAGGATTTGTTACATACCCCGTCCGGCTTAGCTCCTGCGAACGAGGACGGCGACGCCATCTTGGTCAACTTGGCCGCGGCTGTTTCGATTATCGAGGGAGCTGGGTTCCCGATCGACGTTGCCCTGGGGACCGTTCAGTTTGCCTACCGCGGCGATGTTGAGATCCCAATTCATGGTGGTCTCGGCCCTGAAGGCGTGAGCAATGTTGTTGGCTCCGGGTCTAACGGGACAACAACCGAACCAAATAGCCCTCGCGGTGATTCCATCGAGGGTTCGGCGCGGTTACGCACAGACGGTTACCCGGTTGCCAATGGGACGAGCTTCATCTACACGCTGGAATTCACCGCCGACGGTCCTGTGGCTGACGCGTTCCTTACCTATGGCAACACGGGCGATAGTGAATCCGATTACTTCTCGGATCAGACCCAACGCTTCTCGGACAAGGATTGGCGTCGGGTGGTATTTACCGATGAAGCCATTGCTGCGGAAACCTTCGCGACGTATGAGGTTTCGGGCGACTAGTTAAGCACTTCACGTTCGTAAGCAACTACCGCGTCGATTTCTTCGGGAGTAAGTGTTGCCTTGAATGAGGGCATCGCACCGCGCCCTTCATTAACTACCAGCACATGAAGAGCGGCGTCGGGAATGCGCGTGGTGACTTCCTTGAACGTCGGTCCTACTACACCCTCGCCGTTCGCTCCGTGACAGGCCGAACACGAGGCGGCATAGACGTCCTTGCCAAGGCCACTACTATCGACATCCTGCTCCACCTCGGCACCCGATGCGCCGGTCTGCGAATCCGACGCGACGGTCTGCGAGGTTGTGTCATCGCTCAGTGAAACTGCCATAACTACACCGCCAATAAGCACAACAAAGAGGAACGCAACAAAAGCCGCACCACCTGCCAAGAACATGGCATAAGACGAGTCGGTTTGCCTGTCGCTTTCTGGTGTGGGTGTCATGGATTCCTCCGGGAGCGGATAAGTGCTGGACGGTGAGTTCCAAAATCATACAAATTGGACCATCGGTCGCATAGGGACTTAAACCCCTATTCGCCGACTTCTCACCAGCCTAGATTTTCATTGTCCCTCACCTAGGAAAGATCGACTATGGCTGTTTCACGACGAGACTTTTTACTAGGGGGCACCGCCGCGGGCGCGCTCGTCGGGGGCACAGTTCTCGTCCCCCTCGGCTTCATTTTGGCCGACGATGACGACGTGCCGGTGGGCGCAACCGGTGCCGCATTCGAAGCATTCCCTCGCGTGAAAATCGGGACCGTCGCCTCGCTGGCCGACGGCGAACCGCAGTTCTTTAGCTACCCGTACGAATCCACGCAGAACATCATGGTGAAGCTGGGCAAGTCCACCAGTGGTGGTATCGGCCCCGATGCCGACATCGTGGCCTACTCCAATAGCTGCACCCATATGGGCTGCCCTATAACCGAGTACCAGGCCGACGAACATGTCCTCGGTCCGTGCCCGTGCCACTTCTCCTCATTCGACCTAGGCCACGACGGGATCGTCGGATTTGGACAAGCCACACAAAACTTGCCTCGCGTACTTGCCGAGGTTGACGGCGATGACATCTACGCCGTAGGCATGTATCGCCTCATTTATGGACACGAAGACAATCTCGTAGGCGAAAGCCTCGTCACCATCGAAGGGGCCTGACATGGCTAACTCGGATTTAAGCAAAGTACCTCTGCCCCCAGTCGACGCGACGGTCCATACCACCGCTTGTGAATACTGCCCTGTGGCATGCGGTTACAAAGTCTTCACCTGGCCTGTTGGCCAAGAAGGCGGAACTGCCGCGGCCGATAATGCCATCGGGATCGATTTCCCTGCACCGGCACTATCGGGTAAATGGATTTCTGAGAGCATGCACAATGTGGTGCGCGTGGATGGCGAGCGCCGCAACGTCGTTGTGCTACCCGACCCGGACGCCGATGTTGTCAATATCGGTGGTACCCACTCAATTCGCGGTGGCGCTCTGGCCCAGAAGGTCTACACCGAAGATGGGCTGACATCGGATCGACTCAAGCATCCAATGTTGCGGGTGAACGGCGACCTCGTTCCGATCCCTTGGGACATGGCTACCGACTTGGTAGCCGAATTGTCCACCTACACCCTCGAGACATGGGACGAACTTGCGTGGGGCATGAAGCTCTACTCCTACCAGTACTACGAGAACGTCTACGCGGGATCAAAACTGGCGCTGGGTGCCATTGGTACTCCTAACTTCTCGCCTCACCATGCTCCCGCCGATGGCGACGACGTGCCGGGTCTTTCCGATGTTGGTATTGATGCGTTCAGCGCGGCGTATGCCGACGATGCTGCCGCCGATGTGTTGTTCATCGCTGGTTCGGATCCGTACGAGACAAAGAGTGTCCGTTTCACGAGTTGGCAGCAACCTGGTGGTGCGAAAATCATCTATGTCGACCCCCGTAGAACCTTCACGGCCAACTATGCGCAACAAAACGGCGGTATTCACCTCCAGTTGATTCCCGGAACCGACACCGCCTTGTACATGGCAATCGCCCGAGTAATCGTCGAGAACGAATGGTGGGACGACGAATTCGTTGCCGCCAACACCGCATCGCGAGCCGAACTTGATGCTGAGGGCAAGTGGCGACGAGTGCAGTTTGGTCGCAGCTTCGATCAGTTCAAGGAATGGATCCTCTCCACCGATGAGTTCACACTCGAAGGTGCCAGTGAGATCACCGGCGTTCCCGCCGACAAGATTGTGGCCGCCGCCGAAATGATGACCGGTGGTGACGGTGAACAACCGAAGACCTCGGTTCTTTTCGAGAAGGGCGTTTACTGGTCGCATAACTACGAGAACACTGCGGCTATCGGCAACCTTGGGTTGCTGCTCGGCGCAAGTGGTCGCGAAGGTCGGGCTACTTCCCGGATGGGTGGGCATCAGCGTGGTGGCCAAAAGGGAGCGAGCTACCCAATAGAGAAATCGCCCCATGATTTCGAAGGCCACCCCGTCGAGATGGATACCGAACGCTGGTTAGTTCAGGGAAACACCCGGTTCCGCTGGGTCATTGGTACCAACTGGATCGGAGCGATGGGTGCCAGTGGCGCACTTCGCAAAGCCGTCGTAGACCTCAAAGCCAAGGGCCCCGAGGTCACTTCGACTCGCTACGAAACAGCGCTGGCACAACTGAAGGCGCAGATGGATGCCGGGGGCATTGTCATCGTGCATCAAGAGACGTACGAAAACGACTCGACTCCATACGCTGACATTGTTTTGCCGGCTGCCACTTGGGGCGAAGAAAACTTTGCTCGCAACAACGCCGAGCGTCGGTTGCGCCTCTATGAAAAGTTCATGGATCCTCCGGGTGAGGCTCGTCCCGACTGGGAGATCTTCGCTGAGGTCGCCAAGAAAATGGGCTTTGAGGGCTTCGACTGGCCCGATACGAACGCCATCTTCGAGGTTGCCTCGGAGCTCTCCACGGGTGGTCGACGCAACTTTGCACCGCTGGTTGAGAAGGCCAAGGCCGATGGTGTTCGGGCCCATGACTTGTTGAAGACCTACGGCACGACCGGGTTGCAGACTCCGCTTGCTCTTGAGGGCGGTGAGTTGACCGAGACGGTCCGCCAGCACAGCAACATGAAGTTCAAGAGTGACAGCGGCAAGGCAAACTTTGTCTTCGCTGATTGGGACGCGGTTCAGACTCGCAACGACATCCTCGGACCAGACGAGTCCAAGGGCGAACTTTGGGTGCTCAACGGCCGAATCAACGCCGTCTGGAACAACATGTCGGACTTCATACGCCGGCAGACTTCGGCCGAACGTTGGCCTTCGAACTTCCTGGAGATCAATCCGGCCGATGCCGACGAACGTGGCATCGTAAACGGCGATCTCTTGTCAATTCAGTCCGACGATGTACTGGACCAGCTTGGCAATAAGCACACCGGTGGATTCACCGCCGTGGCCTACGTAAGCGACATCGTTCCACCCGGAGTGACGTTCACCTACTTCTTGTTCCCTGGTTCGGCTGCGAACAAC
>CAXMUI010000091.1:0-5013 GCA_964196475.1 uncultured Acidimicrobiia bacterium | reverse complement strand
CTTCTCCGAAGACACCTACCGAGTTCTTGCCGCAGTCGACGCGGCGGTCATGGTGCTCGATACCGCCAAAGGTATTGAGCCTCAGACCCGCAAGCTCTTCGAAGTGTGCCGCGCCCGCGACATGCCGGTCATCACGTTCCTCAACAAGATGGATCGCCCCGGCCTCGATCCGCTAGAACTCCTGGACCAGATTGAGGAACAGATTGGCCTCAAACCCACTCCAGTCACGTGGCCTGTGGGAATTCCTGGTTATTTCCGTGGGGTTATTGACCGGCGCACTGGAGATTTTGTTCGGTATACCCGAACAGCCAGAGGGGCGACGGAGGCGGCCGAAGAAATCTTGTCCCCGCAGCAGGCGCTCGCCGAAGAAGGTGACATTTGGGAGACCGCCTCGGAGGAGTCCGAACTTTTTACCGAAATCGGCTCCGACTTCGATCGGGCCAGCTTTCTGGCGGGCAAGACGAGCCCACTATTCGTCGGGTCAGCACTGACCAACTTTGGCGTGCGGCATCTTCTTGATGGCGTGATCGAAATGGCACCGTCGGCCGAAGACCGACTCGATGAGACCGGAGAGTTTCGCCCAATCGAAGATCCATTTTCGGGTTTCGTGTTCAAAGTACAAGCCAACATGGATAAGAATCACCGCGATCGGTTGGCCTTCTTACGGGTATGTTCCGGTGAGTTCGAACGAGGCATGACCCTCAGTCACGAACGCACCAGTCGGCCCTTCAACACGAAGTACGCCGTCAGTGTGTTCGGTTCCGAGCGCGAGACCCTCGAAGAGGGTTATCCGGGCGATGTCATTGGTTTCATCAATGCCACCGATCTGCAGATTGGCGACACGCTCTATACCGGCGACAAGGTTAAGTTCCCGCCGATCCCACGATTTGAGCCCGAAGAGTTTGCCGTGGCTCGCCCGCTCGACGTTTCCAAGACCAAGCAATTCCGCAAAGGCCTGGCCCAATTGGAAGAAGAAGGCGTGGTGCAAGTTTTGCGCGATGCGCAGTCCGGTGATGTAGCCCCTATTTTGGCCGCCGTGGGAATCATGCAATTCGAGGTTTTTGCTCACCGTCTCGAAAACGAATTCAATGCCAAGGTCGAGATCTCGCCAACTTCGTACCAAGTGGCACGGCGAACCGACACCGAGACTGCCACGCAACTTGCCAGTATTTCAGCGGTCCGGGTCATGGTGGCTGGCGACGGAACACAGATGGCGTTGTTCGAGAGCATCTACCGACTGCAACGCCTTGAGGTAGATCACCCCGAGTGGTGCCTAGAACGCATAGTCGCCGAATAAGCTCTACACCACATGTCTGTATTTAAAAAAGTACTCCGCACCGGTGAGGGCAAGAAGCTTCGGGCCCTCGAAGGACTTGTCCCTGACATCAACGCGTTAGAACCAGAAATTCAGCGGCTCTCCGACACCGAACTCAAGGCCAAGACCGGTGAGTTCAAACAACGCATTGCGAATGGTGAGTCCCTGCACGAGCTGCTTACCGAATCCTTCGCAGTCGTCCGCGAAGCGGCAATGCGGACCATCGGTCAGCGTCATTACGACGTCCAACTCATGGGTGGTGCGGCGCTGCACTTCGGTTGGGTAGCCGAAATGAAGACTGGTGAGGGCAAGACCCTTACCTCGACATTGCCGATCTACCTCAATGCGCTCGCTGGTACCGGAGTCCACGTCGTTACGGTTAACGATTACCTCGCTACCCGTGACTCCGAATGGATGGGCGAAATCCACGGTTGGCTTGGCCTCGATATCGGTCTGGTTGTTCCCTCCGGACAACGTGATGCCGAATTCAAACGCCGCCAATACGGCGCCGACATCACCTACGGAACCAATAACGAACTCGGCTTCGATTACCTCCGCGACAACATGGCTATGTCACGTGAACGTCAGGTGCAGCGTGGTCATGCCTATTGCATCGTCGACGAGATCGACTCCATTCTCATTGACGAGGCGCGGACACCGCTGATCATTAGCGGCCGGGTAGCCGACGCCAATCAGACGTACTACAAATTTGCATCGGTTATTCGTGGCTTGCGTCGTGATGTGCACTACGACGTCGATGAAGAAAAACGCATCGTCGCTCCAACCGAAGAAGGCATTTACGCCGTCGAACAAGCGCTCGGTGTCGAAAATCTCTATGACTCGGTGTCGGCCAACCTGGTCCATCAGTTCCAGGTGGCGCTTAAAGCCAAAGAGCTATACCGCCGCGACAAGGACTACCTCATTGCCAACGGCGAAGTAAAAATCGTCGATGAATTTACTGGCCGAGTGCTTGAAGGTCGCCGCTGGTCCGATGGCCTGCATCAGGCGGTGGAGGCCAAGGAGGGCGTGGCGATCAAAGAAGAGAACCAGACTCTCGCCACCATTACGTTGCAGAACTATTTCCGTCTCTACGACAAATTGGCGGGCATGACCGGTACCGCCGAGACCGAAGCTAGCGAATTTGTGGGTACCTATGGATTGCATGTAGTGCCCATCCCGACGCACAAACCACTGATCCGTAAGGATCAAGCCGACCTTATTTACCGCAGTGAGCGGGGTAAGTACCAAGCAGTCTCCGAAGACATTGTCGAACGGTACGAGCGAGGCCAGCCAATCCTGGTCGGTACCGTTTCGGTAGAAAAATCCGAGCTCTTGTCCGGTATTTTGAACCGGCAAGGCATCCCCCATGAGGTACTGAACGCCAAGCAACATACGCGTGAAGCTGAGGTTGTGGCCCAGGCAGGTCGTCTTGGTTCGGTCACGGTTGCTACCAATATGGCTGGACGTGGTGTTGACATCATTTTAGGTGGGAACGCTGAAGCCATTGCCGAACGCGATGCCCGAGTCGAAGAGGTCGATGTCGAAACGCCTGAGGGGAAAGCCCGGATGGCCGAGCTATTGGCATTGCACGAAAAGCAGTGCGGTGAAGAGGCCCAAAAGGTCCTGGCTGAGGGTGGGCTCTACGTGCTTGGCACTGAGCGTCACGACAGCCGTCGTATTGACAACCAGTTGCGTGGTCGTGCCGGGCGTCAAGGCGATCCAGGCGAGAGCCGTTTCTACCTTTCGCTCGAAGATGAACTCATGCGGATCTTTGCGACCGGGGCCATGAGTTGGGTGATGGATCGTGCTCTTCCCGAGGACGTACCGATCGAGTCGAAGATGGTTACCAAAGCTGTCGAGCGAGCCCAAACCACGGTCGAACAACGCAATGCCGAAGTTCGTAAGAATGTCCTCAAATACGACGAGGTCATGAATGAACAGCGCAAGGTGATCTGGAAGCGTCGCGATCAGGTGCTTGATGGGGCAGACCTTCGTGATGAAGCGCAGGAGAACATGGCCAGCGCAGTCGATGCCACTATCCGAGCCCATTGCGTCAGCGACATCCTCGACGAGTGGGATCTTTCTGGTCTGTCCAATGAGATCAACAACCTTTGGCCTACCGAACTTGACGAAGATGCCCTCGAGGAATCGTTGTCTACCGATGAGCTCTACGACCAGATCATGGCCGAGGGTGTCGAATCCTACGAAGAGCGCGAAGCAGAGATAACGCCCGAGGTCATGCGTCAGGTCGAGCGTCAGGTAATGCTGCGCATCATTGATCAGAAATGGCGTGAACACCTTTACGAGATGGACTACCTCAAAGACGGTATTCACCTCCGGGCGATGGGGCAGCGCGATCCCCTAGTCGAGTGGCAACGTGAAGGTTTCGAGATGTTCGGAACCATGATCGATCAGGTGGCACAAGATTTTGTGAAGTACGTCATGCACCTGCAGGTCAAGGAGCCCGATGCCGAAGGCGGCGAAACGGCTCGATTGGCCACCGGTGAGGCCCCGGCTCTTACCCAGCAGGCCACGAAGGCAGATGCCCGAAAAGCGGGTAAGGCGGGGGTAGCCACACCACAACGCGCCGACCTCAAAGCTGATGCACTAGCTGGCAATGCGCCCAAGATTGTTCAGGCCAACGGCACCGGTACCAAACCCGCAACTGTGGTGAAGGGTGCGGCGGAGAGCACGCCACGCAATGCCCCCTGCCACTGTGGGTCCGGCAAGAAGTTCAAACACTGTCACGGGCGCTAAGGCGACCCGCCAATCATGAAGGACTTCAGCGATGAGATCGCCTCTCTACGAACCCGTCACGGCGAGGCACAGTCCTATCTAAAGATTGCGGAGCTTCGAACCGAGCAACCTGAGCTGGAACATGCTGCTTCCGAGCCAGGGCTTTGGGACGATAGCGATCGGGCCAAAGAGGTAACCGGGCGGCTATCTTCGGTGAACGAGGATCTTGCCCTTTTCGACTCGCTAGCGAGCAATGTCGACGACATCGCTACGTTGTACGAAATGGCTCGTGAGGAAGACGACGAGTCCCTCGTTCCTGAAATCGACCTGGCCATTGCCGAAACTCGCGAGACGTTCGCTGAACTCGAGATTCGCTCGATGTTTACCGGCGAATTCGACGAACTCGACGCGGTGTGCCACATCCAGGCAGGCGAGGGCGGCACCGATTCTCAAGATTGGGCCGAGATGCTGCTTCGTATGTACATCCGTTGGGCCGACAAACGCGGCCTCGATCTTGAAATCCAGGCGCTCAGCGAAGGACAAGAAGCGGGCCTTAGCTCGGTCGAGTTCTTGGTCAAGGGGCGCTACGCCTACGGACTTCTACGCAGCGAACACGGCGTTCACCGACTTGTGCGCATCTCACCATTCAACAAAGAGGGCAAGCGCCAGACCGCATTCTGTTCGCTCCATGCCGTGCCCTACTTCGATGACGTCTCTAGTGAGATCGTCATTGATGAGAGCGAGCTACGCATCGACACCTACCGCTCCAGCGGTGCGGGCGGCCAGCACATTAACGTGACCGACTCAGCCGTGCGAATCATCCACCTGCCCACCGGAACCGTGGTCTCGTGCCAGAACGAGCGCAGTCAACACCAAAATAAAGACCAAGCAATGAAAGCATTGGCGTCGAAACTGTTCGATCTTGAACGTCAGAAACGCGATGACGACTTGGCCGAGATTGC
>CAXMUI010000090.1:0-5860 GCA_964196475.1 uncultured Acidimicrobiia bacterium | reverse complement strand
AAGTCGTGGGTTCGAGTCCCATCACCTCCACTCTGCGACTTTGCAAGACATCGGAAGCCCTCGAACCCACGGTTCGGGGGTTTCTTACATTTTGAGGCGAACCGGACTCGGCCGACAGTCGGACCGGGTGTTGTCAGACTGCGGACACCTGACCAATACCGCCGCGTAGTGCGCCAGCCTCGACGCTGCCCCAAAGAATGTCGTGGCCATGAGGGAGCGGGCGACTGTTGGGCATTGACAACCACAAGCGCATGAGAAACCGGGATCGTCCGCTTTCGTCGCTGTCTTGGAAGGCCCTCCTGCCATGGTAGGTGACGTGTGAATTCAGGAACTGGATGTCGCCGGGCTCCATGGTCATTTCGAAAGCGAGTTCATCGGCGATTTCGAGAAGCAGATCGATCCCTTCGGTCTGGGCCGCAGTCAGCTTCGGCACACCATCGGCGGCCTGAGCTGCTTCGATGTAGGTCAACGAGAAGTGGCTCGTGAACCCACCGTCTCGTTCCCCGAAGATGGGTAGCGAATAGACGTCATCGGCATCGTCTGTCTCCTCGCCGTGCCGACTGCGCACATATGGTTCGAAGAGAACGCTGACGAGGTCGGGGCGACGGCGAAGCATCTCGTTCATGACCGACACCGAGCTACACACCGTGCTGACTCCACCACTTTCCGCTTGATTGACACAGAGCAAGCTGACGACATCGGTGCGGTCGGTATGGAAGCGCAACGGGCCATTGCTGAGGGTGCGAGCGTAAGAAGAAAGGAACGTCTTGCCCCCTTCCATGCTGGCCTCCTCGATCTGGCCATACTTGTCGCCGACTTCGGCGCCCTCGTCGCGGATGAACCGCATGAGTTCCCCGCGACGATTTTGATGAACGGGTGTACCAATATTCACACCAAGCCCAAAGTACAACTGCCGAAGCTGCTCTTCGCTATAGCGGTCGACGGGCAAACCCGTCAACTTCATCAGGCCCAAACCAGTCTCAAGCTCATTACGAATTTCTGCAATAAGTCCGACTAACGCGGGCAAAGCAAAGTCCGCAGCCGTGATCTCGTGCCACGCCATACCCACACGCTCAACAGCAGCCAACGCCGCTTCGAGCCCATCAATGTGTTCGGCGTTTAGGTGGCGGATCCAACGATCCGAACCGGCGATATCTTTACCCAGCCAGGCACATGGCCCAGCGATTGCGCTGATTACCGCCACATTCGACTCCCTCTTTTCCAACGAGACGCTACTTGGGCAAACTACGGCACGCGCCGACAATGCGGGGCATCATTGCGTTACGAGATCTACCGCTCACCACCAGCGCTGTAGTCGGGGTCCGGTTTCCTAGCGAACCTTCCGGGGTTGCGTAGGCGCCCGAGAAGGACCACGATCACAGAATGACTTCCGTAGATTCAGCACTAGCCGCTCGGCCATGGGTCCCTGCCGATTGCGAGGCAACCGTCCAGGCTGCCGCCACCCGAACCGCCAATACCGAGGCCTCGCAACGGGCCCAGATGATCGACGATCTCATCAGTGCCAACACCTCCATCCACGATGTCGAATGTGTCAATCTCAACCCAGCGTCGAACACCATCGGGCCCCGTGCCAATGCGGCGCTGGCTTCCGGTCTAGGTTCGCGCGCTTCGCTGGGTTACCCCGGCGGTAAGTACGAGATGGGCCTCGAAGCCATCGAGCAGATCGAGGTCATCGCCGCTGAACTTGCAGGTGAAGTCTTCGGCGCTTCCTACGCCGAAGTTCGAATTCCTTCGGGAGCGATCGCCAATCTGTATGCCTTTATGGCCTGCGCCCAACCCGGCGATCCCATCATTGTTCCGCCCGCCACTATCGCCGGCCACGTCACCCATCATGCCGCCGGCGCGGCTGGGCTGTACGGACTTGTGGCCCACGAGGCGCCCATCAATCCGGACACGTACACGATCGACGTCGATGCGCTTGCCGATTTAGCGGCGACGATCGGACCCAAAGTGATTTCTGTCGGCGGCAGTCTCAATCTCACCCATCACGATGTGGCTGGTGTCCGTCGTGTGGCCGACACCGTTGGCGCCAAGGTGTTGTTCGATGCGGCTCATTTGTCGGGCCCGATTGCGGGCGGCGCCTGGCCCAATCCCCTGGCCGACGGAGCCCATGTCATGACCATGAGCACGTACAAGAGCCTGAGCGGCCCCACTGCTGGACTGCTCGTTACCAACGATGCGGCCATCGCCGAGCGTGTTGATGCCATTGCCTACCCCGGCCTCACCGCCAACTTTGATGCGGGCAACACCGCCGCTCTAGCGCACACGCTGAGCGACTGGCTGGCCTATGGCTCCGACTACGCGAACACGATGACGGCCTGTGCGGCGCAACTCGCAAATTGCCTCCAACAGCGTGGTGTTCGGGTTCACCAAGCGGGGGGTCAAGCCACGTTGTCGCATGCTTTTGCGGTCGATGCACGGCAAACGGGCGGAGGATCCAACACGGCCCTTCATCTGCGCAAGGCCAACCTCTTAACCTCGGCTATCGGCCTTCCCTCCGGACTCGACGACGGGCTCCGTATCGGCACCAACGAACTCGTTCGCTGGGGAGCCACATCCGAGGACATGGATCCGCTGGCCGAACTTATAGCCCGTGCTTTGCGGTCCGACAAGCCACTGGACCTTGCCGCCGACGTAACCGCTTATCGCAGCCAATTCACCTCGGTGTACTACACCCGCTAGTCCTCCACCGAGTGGCGAGGGAGGCACCGTTGTGACCTTGGAGATCGCGATGAAAAATGCGCAATAACCATTTTTGCACTAAGTTTTCGCGCGTCTGACCTAGGAGATATACATGCGGAAAATCACCCTACGAATGCTGGCTGTGCTACTGATCGTTGTTCTGGCAGCAACGGCCTGTGGCGGAGACGACGCTTCAGTCACTGCCGCCGACGCCCCGAGTAATGACGACAACTCAAGCTCCGAACCTGCCGACGAGCCTGCTCCGGCAGAAGAACCCGCTCCAGCTGACGAAGCTCCGGCCGAAGAAGCCGAGGCTGAAGCGCCGGCGGCGAACATCAATGGCCCATCGGCGACGCTCACCCTTGCCAACGGCGACACCTTTGAATTTTCACTTCTCTGCGCTCTCGCGGCCCAAGAGAACTTTGATTTCAACGTGGCGTCATACGACGATCCCTATCACCTCGACATCAGCCAATTCTCCGAAGACAGCGTGTCCCCCGGGACAGCGCTCGTGAGCGTCTATGACAGCACTACTTTTGACACGTTGTGGGAAGCCAACACGATGTACCCCGGCGGCGAAATGGTCCTGACGCTTAACGGATCAACCATCACCGGCACTGGCACCTTCTTCCCAGAAGGAGACCCATTTGGCGAAGCGGTTGAGGGCGACATAATCGCCCAATGCTAAACCTTGGTAGCCAACCGGCTGGCGTGGAGAATTGGTTCGGTGTAACCCGAGGGTTGCTCGACACCCTTTAGCACTAAGTCCAGAGCACCTTGGTAAGCCTCG
This sequence comes from uncultured Acidimicrobiia bacterium, assembly GCA_964196475.1. GTDB lineage: Bacteria > Actinomycetota > Acidimicrobiia > Acidimicrobiales > JAHEJN01 > CAWKZT01. The sequence goes on along the minus strand of CAXMUI010000090.1, from coordinate 2,367 downwards.
CCATCAAAGGATGGGGCCATTGGTTTGTACGTGGGGTCGTTGCCGTTTTGGCGGTCGACTATTGCGGCCATTTTCTCGAACGTGGCTCGCACCTGCGCTTCATCCACGATTCCGTGGAGTAGCCAGTTGGCAATGTGTTGCGACGAGATCCGGCACGTGGCTCGGTCTTCCATGAGGCCGACGTCGTTGATGTCGGGCACCGTGGAGCAACCGACGCCGGCGTCTACCCAGCGGACGACGTAGCCAAGGATGCCCTGCGCGTTGTTGTCGATTTCGGCTTGGATTTCGTCGGCGGACCAGGACGGGTCAACGGCTACCGGAATTTGCAGGAGGTCGTCGACGGTTCCACGGCGACCATTGGCCGCAAGGTTGGCGGCGAGTTCAGTTTGTACTTCGAGAACGTCGACCTGGTGGTAGTGGGTGGCGTGCAGAGTGGCAGCGGTTGGCGATGGCACCCAAGCGCAGTTAGCGCCAGAGCGAGGATGACCGATCTTCTGGTCGAGCATGTCGTTCATCAACTCGGGTGCGGCCCACATGCCCTTGCCGATCTGGGCACGACCGATGAACCCGCAGCCCAGGCCGATGTCTACGTTCCAGTCTTCGTAGGCGCCAATCCAGCGCTCGCCTTTCATATCGCCCTTGCGAACCATGGGGCCGGCTTGCATAGACGTGTGGATTTCGTCGCCGGTGCGATCCAGGAAGCCAGTGTTAATGAAAGCCACCCGGGAGTTGGCGGCACGGATGCACTCTTTGAGATTGAGTGTGGTGCGACGCTCTTCGTCCATGATGCCGATCTTCACCGTGTTGGGTTCAAGACCCAGGATCTGTTCGACCTTGGTGAAGATGTCGTTGGTGAAGGCAACCTCTTCTGGCCCGTGCATCTTGGGCTTGACCACGTAGACCGAGCCCTCACGGGAGTTGCGGTTGCCATCGGACTTGGCCAAGTCATGCATGGCGCAGAGCACCGATACCAGTGCGTCTAACAGACCCTCGGAGATCTCGTTGCCATCGCTATCACAAACCGCTGGGGTCGTCATCAGATGACCCACATTGCGGGCCAGTAACAGTGACCGGCCGGTGCGTTGAAACGTTGAACCGTCCGGTGCGGTGAAGGTCTTGTCAGGGTTGAGTTTGCGTTCGAAGGTGACCTCACCCTTGGTGATGGTCTCGCGGAGGTCGCCCTTCATAAGGCCGAGCCAGTTGTGGTAGGCCTGGGCCTTTTCTTCGCTGTCAACCGCGGCGACGGAGTCTTCGAAGTCGACGATGGTGGTCAGCGCGGATTCGAGCATCACATCGGCCACATGGGCTTTGTCGGTGGCGCCGACCTGATGGGTGGCGTCGATAACGATCTCGATGCCAAGTCCATTTTGTTCAACCAACACACTGGTAGGCGCCGACGCATCACCGGTGAAGCCAACGAATTGCGTGGGTTCGGCTAGTGCAATGGATGCCGGTCCCACCTGCACAGCGAGCGCTCCATCAATAACCGAGTAGCCCGTGGCTTCGGCATGTGAGTCGGTTGCCAACGGCACGGTCTCGTTGAGGAAACCACGCGCCCAGGCAACAACGCGGCCACCGCGGTCTGCGCTGTAGGGGCCCGGATTGGGCAGGTCACCCATGGCGTCGGTGCCATACAGCGCGTCGTACAACGATCCCCAACGGGCATTGGCCGCATTGAGGGCATAGCGGGCGTTGGTAGCTGGAACGACCAGTTGCGGAGCAGGGATCGACCGGATTTCAGGGTCGACGTTGGTGGTGTCGATAGTGAAGTCGGAGCCTTCGGGCAACAAGTAGTTGAGGCCTTCGAGAAAGCCCCGGTATTTCACCGCGTCGTGTGGTTGACCCGCGTGGTCGCGGTGCCAATCGTCAATGGCCGTCTGCATGGCCTCACGCGTGGCGAGCAGAGCCCGGTTACGTGGCCCAAATTCGGCGACAAGTTCGGCCAGACCAACAAAAAATTCTTCGGGGTCTATACCTGTGCCTGGCAAAGCCTGGTTGACGAGCAGAGCATGGAGCTCTGCGCCGACAACCAGGCCAGCCTCGTGGATCATTTCCATCTGCGTTCCCCCGGTTGGCAAGTTGGAAATATCCAAATTATGCCAGATCGGTAGTCGTTAGCCGAACTGGTTCATGGTGTTGTCGACGCCTTCTGCCTTCAGCGCCTGATCGCCAGAGAAGTACTCCTTGTGATCGTCACCGATGCTGGATCCGGCCATGTCCTGGTGTCGGACACACGCAATCTGCTGGCGGATCTCTTTACGCTGCACGCCACTGACGTAGGCCAACATGCCTTCCTTGCCGAAGTAACCCTTGGCCAAGTTGTCGGTGGACAACGCTGCGGTGTGGTAGGTCGGCAAGGTGATCAGG
>CAXMUI010000089.1:0-15829 GCA_964196475.1 uncultured Acidimicrobiia bacterium | reverse complement strand
GCGAGCAACCGGTTTGGTTGCCTGCTCCCGAGGAGGACAAGGTATGAGCCAACCTCACCTCAAGAACACCCCCGGCTACGTCAACAACGAGGGCATGAAGATCGTCACCAGTCGCTTCGGCTACGACGACTCGTTTACTATCGATCGCTACCTCGCTACCGGAGGCTACGAAGCACTCCGCAAGGGCCTTACTATGGCGCCCGGCGACGTGCACGGCGAAGTCAAGAACGCTTCACTCCTTGGCCGCGGTGGAGCCGGTTTCCCCGCCGGAATTAAGTGGGGTTTTTGCCCTCCTGGCAAGTTCCCCCGCTACCTCGTGGTCAACGGCGACGAGTCCGAGCCCGGAACCTACAAAGATCGCTTGCTTATGCAGCGCGATCCTCATCAGATCATCGAAGGCTGCTTGCTCGCTTGCTACGCCCTCGGGCTTTCGCAGTGCTTCCTTTATGTACGCGGCGAGATGGCTTTGGCCCAAGAACGTATTGCCGATGCCCTCAACGAGGCATACGAAGCTGGTTATGTTGGCAAGAACATTCTCGGATCCAACTTCTCGGTCGACATCGTGTTGCACTGGGGCGCTGGTGCTTACATCGTCGGCGAAGAAACCGCCCTCATCGAGTCGCTCGAAGGCAACCGTGGCATGCCCCGGCTTAAGCCACCATTCTTCCCCGCAGCCATCGGCCTCTACGGTCAACCCACCATTGTCAACAACATAGAGACCCTGGCCAACGTGCCATGGATCATCACCAACGGTGCCGACGAATACAAGAAGTACGGCAGCGAAACGTCGCCCGGTACTCGGTTGTTCGCGGTGTCCGGTCACGTAAAACGCCCCGGCGTTTACGAGGTAGAGCACGGTGTAACGACATTCCGCGATCTGCTCTACGGCGACAACTTTTGCCAGGGCATCCGTGACGACAACGAGCTCAAGATGTTCATTCCCGGCGGCGCATCCGCCCCATGGTTCTTCCCCGAACAACTCGATCTGCCGCTCGAAGCACGGCCCGTCGGTGCGGCTGGCTCGATGCTCGGTTCCGGTGCCATCGTTGTTATGGATGAGACCACAGACGCGGTCAAGGCGGCTGCCCGAATTGTGCGGTTCTTCTCCCGCGAATCCTGCGGCAAATGTACTCCGTGTCGCGAAGGCACCACTTGGGAAGAAGACATTCTCAACCGCATGTTGGCCGGCAAGGGTCGCCCCGGCGACATCGAAACCTTGCTCAAAGCAGCCAGCAACATCAGCCCCGGCGTGTATCCGGTTGCTGCCTGGGAAGAAGGCGGCCTCGAAGCCGTACCGTTCCCACCCCAGCAGACCACCATCTGCCCGCTGGGACCATCCTCGGTTGCCCCAATTGCCTCAGCTATTCGCCGCTTCCGTAGCGAGTTCGAAGCCAAAATTGACGATGCAGCCCACGCCACCATCGAAGTCAGCGTCGGGGGTGGGTCATGAGCGATACAGAAACCCAATCCGAAGGCATCGAGGTAATCCTTAACGGGCGAACCATCGAAGCCAATCCTGGCGAGTTGCTCATCGAAGCCGCCGAACGTAACGGCGTCGATATTCCCCGATTCTGCTACCACAAGCGCATGACGTCGGTTGGCATGTGCCGTATGTGCATTGTTGAAGTCGATACCGGTCGTGGCCCCGGCCTTCAGCCATCATGCATGCTTACGTGCAGTCCCGGCATGACGGTTGATACCGAATCCGAGGCCACCAAAGCGGCCCAAGATGGTGTCATTGAGGCACTGCTCATCAATCACCCGCTCGATTGTCCCATCTGCGACAAGGGCGGCGAATGCCCTCTGCAGGATCAAACGATGGAGTTCGGCCCCGGCGAAAGCCAGTTCCTCGAAATCAAACGCACGTACGAGAAGCCGATCGCAATCAGCGACATTGTGTACCTCGACCGCGAACGTTGCATCCTGTGTGATCGTTGCACCCGTTTCGCCGACGAAGTGGCCGGTGACGCACTCATCCAATTCCAGGGTCGCGGCAATCACACTCAGGTCAACACCTTCCCGGGCGAACCATTTTCTTCCTACTTCAGCGGCAATACCGTGCAGATTTGCCCGGTTGGCGCCCTCACGGCCAAGCCGTACCGCTTCAAGGCCCGTCCTTGGGACTTGCAAAAGACCGATTCCACCTTGCCCAACACCATGGGCGATCGCATCGAAGTCCACTCGTCACGCGATCAGGTATTGCGGTTAATGGGTGTGGATTCCGACGCCACCAACTGGGGTTGGCTCAGCGACCGTGACCGTTTCTCCTTCGAGGCGCTCAACCACGAAGATCGCTTGCGAAGCCCACTTGTGCGTGGCGATTCACTAGGAAATACTGACGAGACCGGCGAAGAACTGGTAGCCACCGGTTGGGCCGTCGCCCTCGATCTGGCCGCCGCCGCCTTGCGCTCTGGCGAACCCAACAGTGTTGGTGTCATCGGTGGCGCTCGTCTCGCGACCGAAGACCAGTACGCCTGGGCCAAGTTGGCCAAAAGCGTCATTGGCACCGACAATGTCGATGCCCAACTCGACGATGGGTTGCCCGCCGGCCTGATCTCAAGCTTGCCCCGCGGAACCGTCGATGGTGCCACCTCCAATGGTTCGGCGGTCGTACTGCTCGCCGACGATCCCAAAGAACAATTCGGCACTCTTTACCTTCGTCTGCGCCATGCATTGCGCAAGGGTGACATCACCTTGGTTGAGCTCAGCCCCACCAAATCGGGATTGGCCAAGCTTTCCACCGTGCACGCGCAGCCGGTACCCGGTCAGGTTGGAGCGGTCGCCACCGCGATTGTCACCGGAACGATTGGCCAAGCGGTCGGGGGAGTACAGCCCGACACGTTGGCCGCCGCGGTCGCTGCTCTCGACGGACGTAACGTCACCGTCATCGCCGGGCGCTCATCGCTGGCCGAATCAGCGGCCCCCACCATCGATGCTGTCGCGGCATTAGCCACACTGCCTAATGTTGCCTTCTTGTTCGCCGGGCGGCGGGCCAACTTGGCTGGGGCCATCGACATGGGCCTGGCTCCAGACGTACTGCCTGGCCGGGTTGGTCTTGCCGAAGGCACCGCCCGATTCTCCGAGGCATGGGGCAATGTCCCCGAGACCGGTGGCCACGACACCCGAGCCATGCTCGAAGCGGCCGCGGCAGGCACCATTAAGACCCTGATCTTGTTGGGCGCCGACCCATTAGATGACTTCCCCGACTCCGGCCTCGCCGCACGCGCACTTACCGCGGCCGAGACCGTAATTGCTGTGGACACGTTGCCTACTGCATCAGTGCGGATGGCTGACATCGTGTTACCCGCGGCGGCGTTCACCGAGCGCGATGGAACCCATACCAACTTCGAAGGTCGCTTAAGCCCCATCGTCCGCCAAGTGGGTTCACCCGGCACGGCTCGTCCCGATTGGCTGATCGCCGCGGAACTTGCCCTCGAACTCGATGACGATCTTGGCTTCGACTCGGTCGAGTCCATTTGGGATGAGATCGTCGCGACCGTCCCGCTGTACGCGGGAGCGTCGCGCGAAATGATCGCCGAGGGCGACGGACTCGTAATACCGCTTCAGCCAATCGATGTCACCGCATTCCAAGCCCCCGGCCGTACGAATGTTCCCGTGCTCGATGGCTACTCGATGCGACTCGTCACCGAACGTCGCCTCTATGACAACGCCACCACCACCCAACACTGCGCTTCGATGGCGCACCTTGGTGATGGTGCTGTGGCGTCGTTACACCCATTCGATGCGGCGGCATTGGGCGTCAGCGATGGCGAGTTTGTGGCGGTCACTTCGTCGCAGGGCATGGTGCAATTACCCGTGAGCGCGGACAATCGCATACCTCGTGGGGTCGTCGCTATTGCGCTGAACCGCAATGGGGCCGACCCTCGTCAACTTATCGATCACGGTGCTGTAGTTACCGACGTACGGGTGGCGACGCCAAGATGAACGTCTTTGCTCTTGATCCCATGCTCATCACCCAGGTCGGCCTCGAGGTCGTCTTGTTGGTGTTGCTCAAGGCTGTTGTTGCTTTTGTACTCCTCCTCGTCGTCGTCATGTGGATGGTCTGGTTCGAACGCAAGTTCATTTCCGATATGCAGAACCGTATTGGTCCCAACGTTGCTGGTCCCTGGGGTCTGCTACAGACATTGGCCGACGGCCTCAAGTTGTTCTTCAAAGAGGACATCATCCCGAAAAATGCCGATCGTTTCGCTTTCCGCCTTGCTCCGTACTTGTCACTAGTACCAGCGTTCATGGTGTTCGCTATCGTGCCCATTGGCGGCGACTTCACGAGCGATGGCGACGGAACGGTGACCTGGTTTGGTCACGAGACCTACCTCCAGGTCGCCGACCTACCTATCGGCATCATGTTCTTTTTGGCTATGTCTTCGATAGCGGTGTACGGCGTCATGTTGGCCGGCTGGTCATCGGGCTCCAAGTACCCACTCCTCGGATCGGTTCGTGCCACCGCCCAAATGATCTCTTACGAGGCGGCTCTCGGACTTTCGCTGGCAGCGGTCTTGTTGAAGTCGGGCACGTTGTCAACGCACGGAATTGCGCTCGGACAAGTCGGCAGCATCGGCGACTGGAACGTAGTGGCCACGGGATTCGTCCCGTTCCTCGTGTTTCTCATCGCCGGGACAGCCGAACTTAACCGCCCACCTTTCGATCTCGTCGAAGCCGAGCAAGAAATCGTGGGCGGCTACCACACCGAATACAGCTCGATTCGGTTCGCACTGTTCTTCCTGGCCGAGTTCATGAACGTCGTCACGTTCTCGGGCATCATGGTCACTCTTTTCTTTGGTGGCCCCGCTGGCCCCGCTCCCGTCGGACCGGCCTGGCTATGGGGCATGCTTTGGTTTGTTCTGAAGGTGCTTGTGTTCTTGGCGATGTTTGTCTGGTTCCGAGCCACCTTGCCCCGCCTGCGCTACGACCAACTCATGGATCTGGGCTGGAAACTACTTATTCCTCTGGCGCTGGTCTGGCTGTTGTTCGTGGCCGCTCTTGACGTTGGCGCCGACGAGGGTTGGTCCAAACCGGTCATCGTTGTTGTTGCCTTAGGCGCTATGACGGTTGCCGGCGGATTGCTGTCCGCGGCCATCAACGCGGCACGCCACAAACGACTTGCTGATGCCGATCTGGAGGGCTCAATTTAATGGGTTTCTTACAAGGCTTCGGCCTCACTTTCGGGAAACTATTCGACGAGCGGGTAACCACCGAGTACCCCGAAGAGAAACGGGTTAAAGCACCTCGCACCCACGGTCGACACGTGCTCAATCGGTACGAAGATGGTCAAGAGAAGTGCATCGGCTGCGAACTCTGTGCCGGCGTTTGTCCTGCGAACTGCATCTATGTGCGCGGTAAAGACAACGATCCCGATAATCCCACCTCACCCGGAGAACGCTTCGGGTTTGTGTACGAAATTAACTACTTGCGCTGCATTCACTGTGACCTTTGCGTAGAGGCTTGCCCTACCCAAGCAATCACCGAAACCAAGCTCTTCGAGTTCTCGTTCACCGACCGCCAAGACGCGATCTACACCAAAGATGAACTCGTGGTGGATGACGACGGCAAACCCCAGCACCTTCCTTGGGAAGACTGGCGTCCGGGCGAAGACGAACACACCTCAGCTTGGATGCGAGCCACCTCACCATCAGGCGCTGCTGACCAGGTTGGCCTGGTGCACTGGGACGGCGAACTTGGGTACGGCGTACGCGCCCCCGAAGCTGGCCAAACAGCAGAATTTGAAGAGATTCCCTCCGTAGCCGACGCTGATGACGACAGTCACGGAGGCGGCCACTAATGGAATTTGTTGTCTTTGTTATTGCCGCCATCATGGTGCTGGCCGGCGCAGTTGGTGTTGTTGCCTCCCGTCACCCCGTTCACTCGGCTCTTAGCCTCGTAGGCACACTGTTCTCGGTAGCCGTGTTGTTCGTCTTGCAAGAGGCCCATCTACTCGCCGCGGTGCAGGTCATTGTTTACACCGGCGCCATTGTGGTGTTGTTCTTGTTTGTCATCATGTTGTTGGGTGTCGACGAAGCTGAAGAGCTCGACATCGAACCCATTGCCGGCCAACGGCCCATTGCCATCGGTCTCGCCGCAGCTTCTGCCGTTTTGGCCATCGTTGTCTTTGCGGTCACCACCGATGGGGCAACGGGCGCTCGTTCGGCCACGGCCGAATTATTGCCTGAACAGGTAAAGCCCAATATCAACCAGATCGCCGAAGTTCTCTTTACCGACTACGTCTTCGCTTTCGAACTCACCGCGCTCTTGCTCACCATTGCGGTGGTAGGGGCCGTAGCGCTGTCGCGGAAGGCAGGCGGCGATTTCGAACCGGCTCCCGAATCGGTCCTGGCTAAGACACAACGCGAAACAGCCGAAGCTGAGCAAGCCATATTGGATGAAGTAGCCGCCAAGGTTGCCGCCCAGGATGCGGCTAAGCAAGCGGCAACTAACGAAGCGACCGAGGAGGCCGCGGATGCCTAACGTCGACGCCGCGTACTATCTGATCTTGGCAGCGATGCTGTTTTCGATCGGCGCCTTCGGACTCCTGGTCCGGCGTAATCCGCTAGTCATGTTCATGTGTGTCGAGCTCATGCTCAACGCGGTCAACCTCACATTTGTGGCATTTAGCCGCGATCTCAACGATGTTGGTGGTCAGGTAAACGTGTTCTTTGTTCTTGTCGTTGCCGCCGCCGAGGTAGTGGTTGGTCTAGCCATCATCGTCGCGGTCATGCGACACCGCCCCGGCGCTACTGCCGACGACTTATCTGTGTTGCGAGGCTGACGTGGTAGAACTCGTTTGGCTCATCCCCGCCTTTCCGTTGCTTGGCTTTTTGGTGCTTCTTGTCGCGGGCCGAAAGCTGGGCGAACCGGGTGCGGGCATCTTCGCCACCCTCATGATGGGTGGCTCTTTCCTTAGTGCTGTTGCTGTTTTCGTCGGGTTGGTCGATCGCAACGAAAACGATCGCTTCTACGAACTCACGCTGTTTGAGTGGATCCCGTCGGGCGACTTTTCGGTCGACGTTGGGTTCTTAGCGGATCCGTTGGCTATCACGATGACATTGTTCATCACAGGTATCGCCACGCTCATTCACCTGTACTCAATTGGCTATATGCACGGCGATGCCAACTTCTACAAGTTCTTCTTGTATCTCATCTTGTTTGCCTTCTCCATGCTCATGTTGGTGTTGGGCAATAACCTGCTGCTCACGTTCCTTGGCTGGGAAGGCGTAGGAACCTGTTCTTACTTGTTGATTTCGTTCTGGTTCACCGACGAAGCCAACGCCTCTGCGGGCAAGAAAGCCTTTGTCACCAACCGTGTTGGCGATTTCGGATTCATGATCGCAATGTTCCTTGCATTCTTCACGTTCGGCTCAATCAACTACGGCGAGATGCTTTCCGGAGCACCGGGAATGGCCGTCGGTACCGCAACGGCCATCACGCTGTTGCTGTTCGTTGGCGCCGCGGGCAAATCGGCCCAGTTTCCGCTGTACCTCTGGTTGCCCGACGCCATGGCTGGCCCCACTCCCGTGTCAGCCCTCATCCACGCCGCCACCATGGTCACCTCCGGTATTTACTTGTTAACCCGAGTGAATCCAATCATTGCCCAGGCCGACGGGTGGGCTCCCGACATCATCATGTGGGTCGGTCTGTTTACCGCCCTATTTGCGGCATCTATCGCCGTGGCGCAAAAGGACATCAAAAAGGTTCTGGCGTTCTCGACCGTAAGCCAACTTGGTTTTATGTTCGTAGCGGTCGGTTCGGGCGTTTATGTCGCCGCCATCTTCCACATGATTACCCATGCTTTCTTCAAAGCATTGCTGTTCCTCGGAGCCGGTTCGGTCATTCATGGCATGCATGACGAGCAAGACATGCGTCGCTATGGAGCGCTGTACAAAGTCATGCCGGTCACCGCATTCACCTTCATTATTGGTTGGCTGGCCATTGCCGGGGTCCCACCTTTCGCTGGTTTCTGGTCCAAAGACGAGATCCTTCTTGGCGCCTACAACGAGAACAAGGTTGCTTGGGTCCTGCTCCTATTGGCGGCAGTCATGACTGCCTTCTATATGAGTCGACTCGTGTTCATGACCTTCTTCGGTAAAGCCCGATGGGACGCCGAAATCGATGGCGAAGTACCGGAGCACGAAATCCACCCCCACGAATCACCGAAGACCATGTTGTTGCCTTTGGTCGTTCTGGCCGGACTAGCCGCCGCTGGCGGGGCCATGAACCTACCCTTCACTCACAGCCTCAAACGCCTCGAAATATGGCTCGAACCTTCGCTGTTTGGCAATGAGCAACACATCAACGTGGCTGCCGGCACCAAATGGGGTCTGGCCATCATCGCCATCGTCGGCGCCCTGTCTGGTGTAGCCGGAGCAGCCTGGATTTACCTTAAGCACAAAGCCCCCGCTTCTCTGGTCGAAAAGCCGATCATGGAATCTGGTTGGGGCTATGACACCGCCGTATCTAATTTCATGGGTGGCCCGGGACGTAAGGGATTCGATGCCGCTGCATGGTTCGACAAGACCATCATCGATGGTGTGGTCAATGGTGCCGGTTCTGTGGTGAAGGGGAGCGGCACGTTGCTCGCCAAATTGCAGACCGGTTATGTTCGCTCCTCGGCGGTCGGTATTGCCGGTGGCGCCGTAGCCCTCGTGGTCTACTTCCTCGCAAGGACGTCCTTCTAATGTCGCTCATCCTTGCATCGTCCGAGACCGTGACATTTCCGGTCGCCCCTGCGCTCATTTTGCTTCCCCTTCTTGGAGCGGTGGCCATTGCCCTGTTGCCCAAACGGCAGTTTGAACAAGCCAAAACCCTTGCCCTCGTCGTGTCCACCCTGGTTGGAGCCATCACCTTGTGGGTGCTGTTCGAGTTCGATCAAGCTGACGCCGGCTACCAATTCGTCAGTGAACAAAGCTGGATTGACTCCCTCGGGATCTCCTGGCTGGCCGGTATCGATGGCATCTCGCTCTTCCTTGTGGTGCTGTCTGGTCTGCTCTTCCCACTCGCCATTGTGGCGGTCGACCCAGGTCATGATCACAAGGCGTACTACGCCTGGTTGCTTGTCCTCGAAGCTGGCTGCTTGGGTGTCTTCGTCGCGCTCGACCTGTTCATGTTCTTTGTATTCTTCGAGATCGTTCTGGTCCCGATGTACTTCCTCATTGGCAAATGGGGTCACGCCAACCGCGAGTATGCGGCCACGAAATTCTTCTTGTACACGATGTTCGGCTCGGCCCTCATGCTGGTGGGCATCGTCAGCCTGGTCACGTTGCATGCCAACGAAACGGGCGGCGACCTTACCTTCAACTTGGTTACTATCGCCGAGACTCAAGCACTCGGAACCAATGCGGCTCGCCTTATTTTCTTGACCTTCGCGTTGGCCTTTGCTGTCAAAGTCCCAATGTTTCCACTGCATACATGGTTGCCTGATGCCCATACCGAAGCGCCCACAGCGGGTTCGGTCATTTTGGCCGGTGTCATGCTCAAGCTCGGCACCTACGGCTTCATTCGCTTTGGGCTGTACCTTTTCCCCGAGGCATCGGTGTGGTTTGCCCCTGTCATGATCACCCTCGGGGTGATCGGCATCATCTATGGCGCCATCGTCGCCACGATGCAAAAAGACCTGAAACGCTTAGTGGCCTATTCATCGGTTGCCCACCTCGGCTTCATCATCATCGGCACCTTTGCCCTCAACGTTCAGGGCATCGAAGGTGGCATCTTGCAGATGGTCAACCACGGTATTTCCACCGGCGCGTTGTTCTTGCTGGTCGGCTGGATCTACGAACGTCGTCACACCCGTCAGATCGCCGAACTCGGTGGGCTGCAAAAGTCAGCGCCGATCATGGCGGCTGTGTTCACCTTGGTGATGTTGTCGTCGATTGGTCTGCCTGGACTCAACGGATTCGTTGGTGAGTTCTTGATATTGCTCGGCACGTTCACGGCGCATCGTTGGTGGGCAGTTGTGGCTACCAGTGGGGTCATCCTTGCGGCGCTCTATCTGTTGTGGGCCTATCAACGGGTCTTCCACGGTCCCGCCGAGGGCGAAAATGCCGAAATGGAAGATCTCAAATGGTCCGAAGGATTCATCATGATTCCATTCATCGTCGCCATCTTCTTTATGGGTATCTATCCCAAGCCGGTCATTGAACGTATGGAGCCTGCCGTCGAGCGACTTGTTGCCCACATTGAAACGAACGTCGAAGGCTTTACCGAACCGGTTGCCAATCATGGCGCAGGCAATGGATTCGGGGATCTCGAAGTTGAGTCATCCGAATCGGGCACCGAAGGAGACGAGCACGAATGATGTCACTAGTGCTCGTTCAGATCGAAGCTCCCGACATTGCCTGGTCTGCGGTATTGCCGCACATGATCTTGGGCGTCGGGGCCCTGCTTTTACTTATGGTGTGGTCCCTTGTTGGCCGCCACCTCCCGAACTGGATCCCGTCCGCGGTAGCTATTGCGGTGGCTACCGGGTCAGCAATAAGTGCAATTCCTCTGTGGAATCGGGTAACCGACGCCGAACGCGGACCTTTTGGTGCGGTGGCCGGAGCGGTCGGAATTGACGGCTTCTCCGTCTTCCTAACCATTGTGATCGCCGCGTCAGCAGCGCTCAGTTGTTTGTTGGCTATTGCCTATCTCAAACGCGAGGAACTTCTGGGCGCCGAATATCCGGTCCTGATTTTATTATCCGCTGCCGGTGGCGTGACCATGGCCACCGCTAACGACCTGATCGTGTTGTTCATCGGACTCGAGATTCTCTCGATAGCCATGTACATCTTGGCGGCCTTCCACTCTCGTCGAGTGCAATCCCAAGAAGCAGGCATGAAGTACTTCGTACTCGGCGCCTTTTCGTCGGCCTTCTTCCTTTACGGCATAGCTCTTACGTACGGAGCCACCGGTAGCACCAACCTGGTCGACATTAAGACATACCTGGCCGCCAACGTGCTCATCGACGATGGTCTGCTCCTCGCTGGCTTTGCGCTCTTGCTTGTCGGTCTGGCTTTCAAAGTTTCGGCGGTTCCCTTTCACAGTTGGACTCCTGATGTCTACGAGGGAGCGCCTACACCGGTCGTTGCTTTTATGGCCTCTGGGGTCAAGGCGGCCGGCTTCGCCGCGCTACTGCGAATCTTCGTTACGACTTTTGGTTCTTACGCCGACGACTGGCAACCCATTATCTACGCGCTGGCCATAGCCACGCTGATCCTGGGCGCGGTAATGGCAGTCGTACAGACCGACGTGAAGCGCATGTTGGCTTACTCTTCAATCAGTCACGCCGGTTTCATGCTGGTTGGGGTCCAAGCAGCTAGCGACAAAGGCACCGCTGCGGTGTTGTTCTACCTCGCCACCTACAGCGTCTTGGTTATTGGTACCTTCGGCGTGATCTCGGTAGTTAGCGGTCGCGGCGACGGGGCAACAACAGTTGACGATTTCAGAGGTCTCGGGTCCGCTAGCCCTTGGCTGGCTTTTACGTTCACCATTTTTCTTTTGGCTCAAGCTGGGGTTCCGCTCACCACCGGATTCTTCGCCAAGTTCCAAGCCATCTCCGCTGCGGTCGACGAACACTCGTGGGCGCTTGCCGTTATTGCCATGATCACTGCGGCCATCGCTGCCTACCTGTATCTGCGCATTGTCATGACCATGTGGATGTCCGACGGCGAACATGAACCAGTCAAAGTCCCGCTTGCCACTGTGGTTGTGCTGGGGATCGCTCTGGTGTTCACCCTCGGTTTCGGCGTATGGCCCGAACCAATCGTCGACTGGGCTAACGAAGCTCTCCCTGTGCTTGTGCGCGGCTAGCGGTTTTTCTTCACCTACTAGCGACACCTTCGGTATCGCTCTTTACGGTGGTTGCCTAGCGGTTTTCCCGCTGCGCCACGTCTGGCTTCGCTGTATCTTTCACCTACTCGCGACACCTTCGGTTTCGCTCCTTACGGTGGCTGCCTAGCGGTTTTCCCGCTTCGCCACGTCTGGCTTCGCTGTATCTTTCAATCACCTAGTGTGTTTCTTATGAATGTTGCTCGTGCTGCTGTCTATATCGCGACCAGTCTTGATGGTTTCATTGCCCGCCTGGACGGGTCACTCGACTGGTTGCCGGGTGCTGACGGCGAGCCGGTTGCTGGGTCCGAGGCCTACGACGGCGACTACGGCTATGCCGATTTCATGGCATCGATCGATGTATTAGTCATGGGCCGAAACACCTTCGACATGGTGGCCGGGTTTGGTGGGTGGTCCTACGGTGCGACGCCGGTCGTGGTGCTCACGAGTCGGCCGGTGGATATCCCTGCCGATGCTGCTGCCACGGTCACCACGATGTCGGGGTCTGCTGTGGAGATCGCTGAGACTCTTGGCGCCCAGGGACACCGACGGCTCTACGTTGACGGAGCAAACGTGATCCAGCAGTTTTTGGCGGCCGGATTGGTAGACGACTTGACGATTACTCGCGTGCCGGTGGTTCTGGGCGAGGGTATTGCCCTGTTTGGTGCAAATGCTTTGGACATCAAACTCCACCATGTCAGTACTGAGGGATACCCGACCGGTCTTACCCAGAGCACCTATGGCATCGGTTGACCTTGCTTTCTCATAATCGGCCGTATAGACACACCGGTAAAAAACATCCCACAAAACCCGCCAGTACTTTGGTCGCGGCCACGATCAATCGGTAGGCTTAGCCACCGTGTCCGAATTCCTACGAAGTTATTTAACGCTCGGCATCTTCGGGTTGGTCGGCGTTGCGCTCGTTGGCGTCTTCATGGGTCTGAGTCGAGCCTTGCGAGCCGACCGTCCGCAGGCACAGAAATCCATCACCTACGAGTCAGGTGTCGATCCTGTCGGCGCGGGGTGGGGTCAGGCCAACATCCGCTACTACGTGTTCGCGTTGCTCTTCGTTCTGTTCGATGTTGAGGCCGTGTTTATCTTTCCGTGGGCCACTCGACTCGAGACCTACGGCTATTTCGGTCTCATCGAAATGTTTATTTTCATTTTCATCTTGCTGCTCGGGTTGATTTACGCCTGGCGCAAGGGAGTGCTCAAATGGCTGTAATCATGCGGTCTGTTTCCGAAAGCTTGGTTCCCTAATGGGCCTTGTCGATAGCGGCCGCGCGCCGAAATCACTCAAGAAGTTGCTTAACATAAGCCGCCGGTACTCCCTGTGGGTATACCAGTGGGGCCTTGCCTGCTGTGCCATCGAAATGGGTGCCGCTTTCGCTTCGCCTCGGTACGACGTCATGCGCCTCGGAGTTATTCCGTTCCCGGCTAGTCCGCGTCAGGCCGACCTTGTGGTTATTTCTGGCACGGTTACCGACAAGATGGCTCCATCTATTCTTCGTCTCTACGAGCAGATGCCCGACCCCAAGTACGTGATCTCCATGGGTTCTTGCGCCAATTGTGGTGGTCCCTACTGGGATTCTTACTCCGTCACCAAGGGTGTCGATCAGCTGATTCCGGTTGACGTCTACGTTCCTGGCTGCCCGCCCCGTCCCGAGGCACTCCTCGAAGGCATCGTTTTGTTGCAGCAAAAGATCCTCAACGAAGATCCAGCCCAACGGTTTAGGGGTGAGCCCATTGTCGTCAGCTGATACCGAAGGGGTCACAGCCGATACCGCGCGCGAAGCCGCTGTGGCCGAGTTTGCCGAGGCCCTTGGCGATGCCTGCCTCGAAACTCACGTGTTTCCTGGCGTCGATTGCTGGATCCGCGTTGCAACCGATGGTTGGCTGCAAGCAGCCCAGGTCGCCCGCCACGAACTCAACTATCGCTACCTCGACTTTGTTTCTGTCATCGACTGGATGCCGTCGCCTTATGGCCGCGAGATGGACACCCAACAAGACCGCGACCCGAACGCGGTTGCCGATGTCGAACCTATGCAGCACGGCGTCACCGGTGGCGACACCCGCATGCAAGCTATTGGCCGTGTGCATTCGCTCATCACCAACATTGGCGTGAACATCAAGTGCGACATTCCCGATGACACGCTGACCTTGGATTCATGGATCAGCGTCTTTGGTGGGGTCAACTGGCATGAACGTGAGGCGTACGAGATGTTTGGCGTCGCCTTTACCGGCCACCCTGGTCTCCGTCATCTCTACCTGCCTGGCGATTTCGAAGGAAATCCCATGCGCAAGGACTTCCCATTGTTGGCTCGTCGCGTCAAGCCATGGCCGGGCATCGTCGACGTTGAGCCCATGCCCGACACTGGCAATAATGCGGGAGGCGAGTCGTAATGGATCCCACCCAATCCCAACAACTGGCCTACATTGCCGGTCAAGCGGCCGATGCTCGCGTCAATGTCGAACTCGAAACCGACGAAGGCATGGTCCTCAACCTCGGCCCACAGCATCCCGCCACGCACGGCACCCTGCGTATCGTCGCCAAACTGGATGGCGAGTTGGTCATCAAGGCCGAACCCATCATGGGTTACATGCACCGTGGCTACGAAAAGCTCACCGAAGTGCGTACCTACCCACAGATCACCGCCCTAATCAACCGCATCGACTGGCTAGGTAACTTCGCCAACGAGGTGCCGTTTATTCTTGCTGCCGAACGCCTGATGGATGTCGAGGCTCCACCAAGGGCCCAGCACATCCGCACCATATTGTTCGAACTCAGCCGCATTTCCAATATTGCGCTGTTCTTGGGCGATATGGCTGTGCAACTTGGCGCCGTTACGCCCGTGTTCTTCGCTTTCCGCGATCGCGAACACGTACTCAACCAAATCGAAGCCGTTACCGGCGGACGTTTCCACCCCAACTTCGACCGCATTGGTGGCCTCAAAGATGATCTGCCTGCTGGCTGGATCGAAGAGACCCACGCGGTCATGGTCAAGATGCGCAAATTCTGCGACGAGATCGAAGATCTGGTCCTCGGCAACGAAATCTTCCAAGCCCGCACCCGCGGTATTGGCGTTATCCCCGCCGACGTGGGCCTCGAATACGGCCTCAGTGGCGCCAACATTCGGGCCTCGGGCGTCGATTGGGATCTTCGCCGCGACAATCCCGTAGGCCTAGCCTGGGACAAGGTCGACTGGAAGGTCTGGACCCACCCCGACGGAGATTCGTTCTCTCGCTACTGGGTGCGCCTGCAAGAGACACGCGAAGCCACCAATATTGTCGATCAACTGCTCGACACAATGCCCGCGGGCCCGATCATGGCCAAGGTGCCTCGCATCATTAAGGTTCCTGCGGGCGAAGCATACGTTGCTACCGAGAACCCGCTCGGCGAGATGGGTTACTACCTTGTCAGTCAAGGCGAACTCACCCCGTTCCGGGTCAAGATCCGTTCGGCGTCGTTCTCCAACATGTCGATTGCTCCCTGGGTCCTGCAGGGAACCTACGTCCCCGACGTGGTCACCATTTTGGCGAGCTTGTACTTCATCTTGGGAGACATCGACCGATGATTTCCACTCTCGCCTACGAGCTTTCGTACTGGCAACAGACCGTTCTGCGGGTAGTTGGTGGCCTGGTAGCTGTGCTCCTGCCTGCCGGCACGTTCGTTTATCTGTATCTGTTCAAGATGATGAGTTTCATGCAGAGTCGTCTTGGCCCCATGGAAGCTGGCCCCTACGGTTCCTTGCAGTTGCTCGCCGAGGTCGGCAAGTTTTCTCAGAAGGAAGACCTGATTCCCGAGCGGGCCGACCGCATGGTGTTCAAACTCGCACCTTATGTGGTCCTGGTAAGCACGTTCCTTATGGTGATCGTGTTGCCAGCGGGACCCGACATGTTGATGTCCAACTTCGACGTTGGGATCTACCTAGCTTTGGCCGTCTCGTCAATCTCGGTTATCGGCATCTTGATGGCTGGTTGGTCATCAGCGAACAAGTACTCGCTGCTGGGC
>CAXMUI010000088.1:0-5254 GCA_964196475.1 uncultured Acidimicrobiia bacterium | reverse complement strand
ATTTTGCCGTCGTCACCAGCCAAACGTGTCGCTATGTCAGTTGTCTTCGCTGGATCGAGTGTTCCGTCGGTTGCGATCATTACGTGCATTAGGCAGACCTATCTTTGGAGTCCCATGGAGAGTAGATCATCTTGCGCGTTCGTGCTTAAGCAACGTCGATAACAATTTTGCCGATATTCGCATTGTTCCCCATTCGGCGGTGCGCATCAGCGATTTCATCCAGCGGCATCCTGCTGTCAATGACCGGGTGCAACGACCCATCATCAAAGCGCGGCAGGATCTCTCGACCAAACCGTTGAGCCGTCGTGATCTTCTCCTCAAGGGGTCGGGCCCGTAACACGGTGCCCGTAACGGTTGCCCGTTTTGGCAGGAGGTGCAGCAGGCTGAAAGTGACCGGCGATGGATCCATGACGCCTACCTGAATGATCGAACCCTGGGTTCGCAAGCACGCAATGTTTCGGACGAAATAGTCGCCCCCAATAACATCAAGGACTACGTCAACTCCAACCCCATTGGTGAACGCGTTGACCGCGTCCACAAAATCGTCTTGCGTGTAATCAATAGCCAAATCGGCACCCAGAGCGGTGCATGCGGCCACCTTTCCTGACGAAGCGGTAACAATGATCTTTGCTCCTAGCGCCTTCGCAATCTGAATGGCAGCAGTACCAACGCCGGATGCTCCTGCATGAACTAGCGCGGTTCGGCCCGAAGCCAACCCGCCTTGGACGACAAGCGCATCCCACGCCGTAATGAAGACCTCGGGGATAGCTCCCGCATCGGCAAGCGAAACCGAAGACGGGACAGGCAAGGTAGTGCGCTCGTGGGTGGCAATAAGCTCGGCGTACGCTCCGCCGGCGACGATACCCATTACCTCGTCGCCGATCTGACGAGTCGTAACTCGTTCGCCAACCGCTACTACGCGGCCAGAATACTCGAGCCCGGGAATTTCGTATTCGCTATCTGGGCCGGGGTACAACCCCATTCGCTGCAACGTGTCAGCCCGATTAACTGCGGTCGATACGACCTCAATCATGACCTCTTCCGCACCAATCGTGGGATCGGGAACGTTCTCAATTTGGAGGACTTCGGGTCCACCTTTTTCTCTCAGTACAACAGCGCGCATCGTAATACTCCTAGTTTTCGTCTTCGTTCGTCGAGCCATCGGCTCGGTTTTGAATGGTGATGTTCCGAAAGGCGTGATCGCCACCTTGCAGACCAGTGACATCTTCGCCCACCGCTGTCGCTTCAGATCTAAAGGCCAGTAATCCAGTCGCCGATCGCTTGGCCAATTTCATCGGGTGAGTCCTCTTGCACGAAATGAATCCCGTTGATAGCGACTTCGGTCTGGTTGGGCCACGAACGGCAGTATTCCAACTGGTCGCCCGCCAAAATGGCGCCTGGAGTAGCAGAGAATAAGAGCTTGGGAACAGCGGCAGTCTCGAGCCAAGTTGCATAGGAGTTAACGATGATCATTACGTCTTCGGGTTCGCCATCAATCGGAATCTGCCGAGGCCACGTGAGTGTTGGACGCCGAGATTCGCCGGGTTCAACAAACGGGCGTCGGTATTCGGCCATTTCGTCGTCGTTGAGGTCGCGCTGGATCGAAGCGGGCAAAATCGCCTCGACGAACAGGTTCTTCTCCAAGACCATTTCCTCACCGGCATCGGAGCGCAGCGCCTTGAACATATCGGTCGCGGCGGGGGCGAATCGGGCCCAGTCGGTTGGACGCACGATGGCCTCCATGTAGGCGATTCCCTTTACTGCGTCGCGATGACGGTTCGCCCAGTCAAACCCCAACCCCGATCCCCAATCGTGGATGACGAGCGTTACGTTCTCTGTGAGGCCCATGGCTTCGAACCAACCGTCGAGATACTTGCGATGTTCGACAAAGGTGTAGCTGCTGGCATCGGTGTTGGTCAGCTTCGAACTGTCGCCCATTCCGATGAGATCAGGTGCAAGTAGTCGACCCTGACCAGACAAATGGGGCATGACGTTACGCCACAAATAGCTCGAGGTGGGGTTGCCGTGCAGAAAGACAATGGGGTCTCCCTGGCCCTCCTCGATGTAGGCCATTTGTTGGCCGTCCACTTCGACGTACTTTTTGCGTGCACTCCAACTGTTCATGGGCGTGAATCTACAACCCCGCCAGCATCTAGTCGAGTCAGTCGTCTGGTTGAACCCGGCCGCGGCCGCGTTTGATTTCGCTGCGGCGTTGTTTGGTATCGAGTCGCCGACGCACCGAACCTCGCGATGGTTTGGTTTGACGACGCGGTTTTGGGCGATGCAACGCTGCTCGCAACTTGGCTTCCAGGCGCTCGATGGCGATGGTCCGGTTGCGTAGCTGCGATCGTTCGTCGTCAACGACGACCACCAGGCGCGGGCCAAGCTTCTCAATGAGCCTGCGACGCGCTGGTTCCGGAATTCCTGGTGCCGAAACGAGTTCCAGTGTTGCTTCGGCGCGGGTATTGGCTTTGTTCGCGTGCTGGCCACCGGGACCGCCCGATGGCCCAAAGGCCCAAGTCACAAAGCCCGCGGGAATGCGAACGCCGGAACCAGGAGATAAAACATCAATCGCCACGCCCCAAGTCTGTCACGCTGGACGGGTGATGGCCACGTTCCTAGAATGCGGGCAGACAAAATACGACAGGTCGGAACCCTTTCTATGAGCAACGGACGCATTCTGGCCGCGGAGGCCATCGGTACCACAATTCTTCTCGTCGGCGGCCCCGGAGCGGCGGTGTACGCAGGCGGCGACATTGGCACGCTGGGCGTCGCCCTCAGCTTCGGTCTTTCATGGCTAGTGGTCGCCTACGCCGTCGGCCACATTTCTGGGGCCCACATCAATCCCGCAGTAACCGTTGGACTTGCCCTCGCCGGCCGTATGGACCGTAGACGGGTGTCCACCTATCTCATTGGCCAGTTCATTGGTGCCGCAGCTGGCGGCTTGCTCGTTTGGCTCATTGCCCAATCTGCGGACGGCCCATTCGATGCTCAGCCTCTCAACTTCGCCGCCAACCTTTGGGACCGCGGCAACGGCTTTGCCGGATTCTGGGCCATGGTCATCGCCGAAGTGGTCTTTACGGCGATTCTGGTCTTCGTATTTTTGTCCACCACCCGCAGGGGTTACAACGCCAGTGCGGTTGGTCTGCACGTTGGCATGACCCTGACGATGATTCACCTCGTCACTATCCCGATCGACAACACCTCGGTCAACCCGGCCCGCTCATTTGCTATGGCCATCTTCGCCGGTGGCGATGCCCTCGAACAGCTATGGGCCTTCATCGTATTTCCGCTCGTCGGGGCAGTTGTCGGCGTCTTGCTATGGCTGGCCGTCGACGACGACAGCATTGACGACACCCTTGAGAACACCGAGTTGGACGACAGTCCCCTGTAGACCAGTGGCCGCTCCGCAAGGAGCAGATTCTTCTGGTGGACCGTACTGGACTCGAACCAGTGACCTCTCGCGTGTGAGGCGAGCGCTCTAGCCAACTGAGCTAACGGTCCAGAGCTGGCAAGGATACTGGAATCCATTTATCGACACTATCTTGTGGCCGGGACCAGCCCGAATGAGTAGCGCTTGTGGTCATGGCTGATTCACTCATTATCGCGCCAGCCATCCAATTCGTCCCGTGCACGCCCACCGTCGCGTAGTATTGCTGACCATGAGTGACCTCGTTTGCCCACGCTGTGGCGAAAGCGAACGTCTACTGGGGCAAACCGTCGATGGAATCATCACCGTTACCTGCGAGCAGTGCGCCACTGTCTGGGACCGCGACCTCACGCCGCGGTGCAAGAAGTGTGACTCGACCAATGTGCGGCCCGCATTTCAAGTGTTGGTTGAAAAGAGCCGCGGCACACAACTTTCGATGCAGTCATTGCGGATGCTGCAACTGTGTGTGGTTTGCGACGCCGATGTGCTCGATGTCTACAAGGTAAGCAATCGGCCGCTACCTCCCGACGAGTTGCCTACGACGTAGTCGGTTCCGAGCCCAGTCGTTGTGCCAAGTCTTCCAGTCCCGCTACTCGGCTGCCTTTGACCAGGACTGCTACGTGAGCGTCGAGAGTCCCAATTGCGACCATCGCCTCGTCGTGGGTCTGCACCGTCGGGCACTGGTAGGCGGGTTCCTGGAAGGAAATAACTTCGATACCGAGCGATGCACCGAGTTTGGCCATGGCCAGGTGGCTAGCGTCATGCTCGCTTCCCAGCTCGGCCATAGTCCCCAACACCGCGACATGGCGGCGCCCCGGCACTGCGGCCAGCGAGCGCAGAGCCGACTCGATCGAAAGCGGATTGGCGTTGTAGGCGTCGTTGATGACCGTGGCCCCACTCGGCGATTGCTTCACGTCCATGCGCCACGGCGATAGCACGGCCTCGCCTATTCCAACGGCGGCTGCTTCGATCGATACCCCGCACACCCCGGCAACCGCCAGAGCGCCCAGAGCCATGGCAACGTTGTGCATTCCCGCCACACCAAGACGGACTTCAGCATCTCCCCACGGGGTACGAGCAACAAACGCGGGGCGAAGGTGAGCATCCATAGAGATGTTCTCCGCTCGCACGTCGCCGACCGAAAGTCCGAAGGTCAGCACATCGCCAGAACTTCGTGATGCCATGGCGAGGACCAACTCGTCATCAGCATTCAATACAGCGGTGCCACTGCTGGGCAGAGCCTCGATCAACTCTCCCTTGGCTGATGCCACGTCGGCCACCGAACCAAACAGCTCGGTGTGGGCCGCGCCCACGCGGGTCACCAGCCCTATCG
Source organism: uncultured Acidimicrobiia bacterium (assembly GCA_964196475.1). Classification (GTDB taxonomy): domain Bacteria; phylum Actinomycetota; class Acidimicrobiia; order Acidimicrobiales; family JAHEJN01; genus CAWKZT01. The sequence goes on along the minus strand of CAXMUI010000088.1, from coordinate 491 downwards.
TCGGCGCCGCAATATCGCAGAGATGGGCAATATGTCCAGCCCCTCTAGCCCCCATCTCCACCACAACGACCTGCGTATCGTCGGGAGCGTTAGCCAGGGTCAAAGGAACACCCAACTCGTTGTTGAAGCTCTTGTAGCTGGCATGCACTCTGCGTTGTGGGCGCATCGCCGCTTCGATCAAATCCTTAGCCGAGGTCTTCCCGACTGAACCCGTAACCCCTACAACTGGGGTGGATAACAAGGATCGGGCATAGGTGCCGATGTGGGTCAGCGCTGTGGCGGTGTCGGCAACGGCGATATGGGGCTGACCTCGCTGAACACCGTCGCTTGCCCAGTGCGCCACTGCACCGTTGGCGATTGCGCCGTCGATGAAGCCATGACCATCGCGTTCGGCGACAAGGGGGATGAACAGGGACCCCGTGAGCAAATCCCGCGAGTCAATCGACACCGCTTCGACCTCTCGATCCTCGCCCACGAGCGTGCCGTTACAA
>CAXMUI010000087.1:0-1934 GCA_964196475.1 uncultured Acidimicrobiia bacterium | reverse complement strand
CAAATACGAGGCCAACAACATCGCCGAAGACATGTCCTTCTTGGAAATGCTCGACGTAGTCAACGAGAACCTCATCGCCGAGGGCGAAGTCCCCATCGAGTTCGAAAGCGATTGCCGCGAAGGCATCTGCGGAACTTGTGGAGTGATGGTCAACGGTAAGGCGCACGGGCCCGAAAAGGCCACCGCTACTTGTCAGTTGCACATGCGTAAGTTCAACGATGGCGATCATCTCGTCATCGAGCCCTTCCGCGCTGCTTCGTTCCCGATCATCAAGGATCTCGCCGTCGATCGTGCCCCGTTCGACAACATCGTCGCAGCAGGTGGCTTCATCGGAGTCAACACCGGTGCTGCCCCCGACGCCAACCTCATTCCCGTGCCGAAGGATGCTTCGGAAATGGCCATGGACGCGGCAGCATGCATTGGTTGTGGTGCATGCGTGGCAGCGTGCCCCAACTCGGCCGGTCAGTTGTTTACGTCGGCCAAGATCCAGCATCTCAACCTCTTGCCCCAGGGTCAGAGCCAGCGCTGGGCTCGCACCGAGGCCATGATCGAAACCATGGAAGAGTACTTCGGCTCATGCACCAACCACGGTGAGTGCCACGAAGCATGCCCCAAAGAGGTTTCCCTCGACTTCATCGCCTACACCAACCGCGATTACGTCAAGTCCAAGATCAAGAACCGCAAACTCGGCGGCCAGTAACACTCATCTGGTGGAGCGATCAGATCATGAACGATGCAGAGGCGTCACTCCAAAAGGGGTGGCGCCTCTGTCGTTTTGATGGTGCTGAGCAACGTGTCGTGAATTGATTCCCAAGCGTCCTCGCCGGCGGCGGCAAGCAGACCGGCACCGGTTTGATGGGCAGCGTAGGCCGTGCGGTCGGGGCGACGAGCCGTTGCGCCTGCTTCCTCGCACAACAACACACCGGCGGCGTGATCCCACGGGAGACTTCGCCAATACAGGTTGAAGTCGGTTTCGCCGTCAACCAGACGGGTGTAATCAATGGCGGCGGACCCTGCTCCGCGGTCGAGTTCACCAAAGCGATGTTGGTTGGTCTCAATAGCATTAAGGACCGTATCGATAGGCAAAAACTTGGTCAAGGCCTTGCCCCGCAGTTGGCCTAGGTCGCCACTGGCCGGACTACGCACTACTGATGACTCGCTGTTGCGGAACGCTCCCCCGCCTTTGATCGCATGGTGCATCGTTCCCGTTAACGGCTGCAAGATCCACCCGGCGACCGTCACACGGTCCTTCACCAGTGCCACAATCATGCCGAAACCGTCGTCTCCCGCCACAAAGTTACGAGTGCCGTCAATCGGATCCACCAACCAGACATAACCATCGTCGGCAAGCACTTCGAGCAGCGAAGGATCCTCTGCCGTCGCCTCTTCGCCCACCACCGGGGCCGCAAGCAGAGCCGACAGTCTTGGGGTCAGTAACCGCTCGGCCAGTCGGTCGGCATCGGTCACAATTTCACCCGGCGACTTCTCGGTGACCTCGTGATCGGCCAAGTTGCGAAAGCTAGGAAGGACAGCCTCATCGGCAACCTCAACCATCGCCCGATGAACCTCGGCTACCAGCGCATCACTCAATCCCATAGATCCATTCAACTCGAATCCTCCCCAGTTCCTTCCGTTCTAGGAGTGTGGGGAGTGCGGCACGCACTCCCCACACTCCTAGAACGGTTTAGGTCGGGGTAAGTCGGGTTAAGTGCTTGGATTCGAGGTTGTCGATGAGGTCCCAGAAACGCGGGATCTTTGGATTAGTTTCGGCTAGGTCTTCAAGTAGGGCGAGTGCGTCGGCGGTGCGTCCTGCTTCGGCAAACATCCGTGCCGTCAAAATCCATAGCATGGGCGAAATCTTCCCGCTGCTGGCGAAAGCCTTCATGGCGGCGAGGTTCTGTTCTAGGCCGGTTAAGCGATGGCCTTGATCCCAG
>CAXMUI010000086.1:0-9254 GCA_964196475.1 uncultured Acidimicrobiia bacterium | reverse complement strand
GAGGTTCTGGACGCCCCCGTATCCCGGCCAACGAGCTGCATGTTCGGAGGAAAAGACCTCGACATTCTGTTTGTGACCTCGGCGAGTGTTGGGCTCGACGACGCCGAACGTTCGGCCACACCAGCTGGTTCCGTCCTTGCGGTGCGACCTGGCGTAGAGGGACTACCCGAGGTGGAAGCGATCCAGGTACGTGGCTCCTGAATCCGTCAGGATCGGTCAGGTACGTGAGCGCGCCAGCGCACTGGACGACGGTGGCGCTGACGTCGAGCGCGCGGGCAACCGCGTCGGCAGAAGGGCGCCCGCCAGCCGATGGCCCAGGTAGCTGCCGAACAGCGCGTCACCGGCGCCCGATGTGTCGACGACGGGTTGCAGGTGAAGCTCGCTTCCACTGTCGAGTAGCCGAACGGCGCCATCACCATCGGACACCAGAAGTTCAGCGATCTCGAAGATGTGCGGCCAGTCGGAAAGAACGCTTTACGTCTGGGTCGGGACACCGCGTCAGGCGATGATTGGTTTCGTAGACGACTCGTGCACCAAAGCGTTTTGCCTGTTCGAGCTAGTCAAGCAACTTGGGAGCAGACGTTCCGGCAACAGCCAAGGTGACCCCCGATTGGCATCCTGGGCGACGAGGACCGCATCGCTGGCTCGGGTGAGATATTTCTCGACCCGGAAGCGGGCGGTTCGCGTCAGCCATTCGAGCAATTGGTACGCGTCGATCATCCAGGCTCTACGGGTCGTTTCTACATCGGCGTTAGTAGCGAGTTTGTGTGTCTGATCGCGTCAATGGATACAGAATCCTTCACTGCGTGCCATAAGCCAAGATTCGCGGCACGGACTGCCTACGGGTACGAACTGAGCAATATAAATGGTCCGACCGGAATCCGTGTGGCCCTCATTCCGGACTCGTTCCTCGACGCAGCCATTCAAAGAACTGATCTCGGCGAGGTGTACGACGACATCCTTCTGATCGACGATGATGCATTCGCAGGCAGCGACCAACTCGTCGTTCAGATCCCTCAGTAGAAGCCTCCACCGTCGCCCGATCGATCGGAAGAACCTCAGAAGTCAACTTCGGCGCCCGCGACCGTCAGAAGAGCAACACTCTCCGTGAGTAGAACTAGCCAGGTGCCGGGACCAATGCGAGGCGAGGCGGTTTGAGATGTGCCATTTGTGTGCCATCTGTGTCTGGCAGCAAAATTCGGCTGAGAACGCAAAAGGCCCGGAAACTCTACGTTTCCGGGCCTTTTGGTATTGGTGGCGGGGGTAGGACTTGAACCTACGACCTTCGGGTTATGAGCCCAACAGTTCTCGGGCTTGACGACCGCATCCTGGTCGCCATTGATCATAAGTGTGGGCTGCTGGATTATCAGGTCCGCTTTTGTCAACAACTGCGGTTCCAGCAGCAATGGGAAGCCCAGCGACATCAACGGACATCGCTGGCCAACCGTGGCAGAACTCGTGAGAGCAGCCAGCGTGCCATCACGCCATTTGGGGAATAGCTCCTCGGGTCACTTTCTGGGTTACCTCAACCTCTGGCGCTACTCGGCTCATGGCCAAACCAGTGCCTGCCAACGCCACAAGTAGGAACCCAGGAATAAGGAAGAACCACGTGAAGAGTCGGAAATCGGGAAGGCTTGCCACCTTGTCATAGTTGCCTTGTTCGTTCTGCATCGTGGTGACGAGGGGCTCGTAGTGATCAAGGCCTGCCGGCACTTGCTCGAAGATGGGAACGTTCGCACCCATGAGACCCAGCAGGCCATTGAAGTCCTCCTGCATTGTGGGCAACCCAACAAGTGTCTGTGACATAGCGGGGAATTGTTGGCCCATGAACGCCTGAACGTCCGCTTCGGGCATTCCCATTGCGCCAGCCAATACGGGAACCATGTTCCCGGCATCCACACCGAGAGCAGTGAATCCGGCCAGATAGCCGTTGAACCTATCGATGTTCTCCTGGCTCATCGCCGGAGCGACATCACCCAGTGGGACGAACACATCGTAGTAGTACTCAGCGGTGGTTTCGACGTTTGTCTCGTCCATGATCGGACCAAACGCGTCGATCATTTTCTGACCGCCGTCTGCCTTATCGGGAAGTCCTATTGCGAATGGCGCGGCAACCATCAAAATGCCTATAGCGAGAACTGCCCACAAAAGTTTGCGGATCATAACGATCCTTCCTCTCTGGCCACGGTGGTCGTGACCACTGGTTACATTGTCTGCCCGAAAGTGGGCCACAAATATGGACTTATGTCCCGAATCAAATGACTTGAGCCGGGATGAGCACGTCCGGAATGGTGTGCTGGTTTTCGAGAGGGTGCCGGAGTGGTTCGCCACCGACGGCCCGACTATGCAAAACAACGCAAAAGGCCCGGAAACGCAGTGTTTCCGGGCCTTGCTTTTGGTGGCGGGGGTAGGCTTTGAACCTACGACCTTCGGGTTATGAGTCCAACAGTTCTCGGAACTAGTTGGCGTCTTGCTTTCCCAGCCAGTTCAAAATTATTTGATTCGTCTCTTTCGGCTTCTCTTGCTGAATCCAATGGCCGCAGTCCAGAGTGACCTCTTCCACATTGGGCACAAAATCTCCTAGGTTCTTCGGCTTAGCGACCGCATCCTGGTCGCCATAAATCATGAGTGTGGGCTGTTGAATTATTGGATCTACGTCCGCCAACAAATGCCAGTTTCGGTCAAGGTTTCGGTACCAATTTATGCTGCCCGTGAATCCCGTTGACGCAAAGGCAGAAACGAAAACGTCTAGCTCGCTGTCGCTCATTAATGGCTCACCCAGCGGTATTTCTGCCCTGGCCAGATTGATCATTGCCATACCTGGCTGGGGCTCAATCGGAGGCACGTTCTGGCGGTACATGTTGCGAAGAAATTGGACCCTGTTTTCATCCAATACGGCGTCAGCGACACCTGGCTGCCGATTGAAGTGAACAAAGTAGAAGTCGTCGCCAAATATGGCTTCCATCCATTCGATCCAGGGTTGGTCGCCGCGCTCCTGGTAAGGCAGGCTCAGATTGATGACCCTGTTTACACGGCTCGGGTGCAATAGCGTCAGCCCCCAAACCACGGCGGCACCCCAGTCATGCCCGACAAAGGTGGCCGCCTCGTAGCCGTAGTGATCAAGAAGGGCGACAAGATCACCCGCCAAATGTTCGATGTCGTAGTCCGTCACTTCGGCCGGGCAAGATGAGTTGCCATAACCCCGCTGGTTAGGAACGATGACGTGGTAGCCCGCCGCAGCAAGCGCAGGTACCTGATGACGCCACGAAAAGGCATGCTCTGGCCAACCGTGACACAGCACGATCGGGTTGCCTGCGTTTTCTCGGCCTGCTTCAAACACCTCGAGTTCCACACCGTTCACCGACACGACGGTGGGCTTGGGAAAATCGGTTGGACTAGACATTGGTAGATCCCTCTTTTGATTTGGTTTCATCAATCTAGAAACCAATGCGGACACAAACGGTCCGCAATCTGTGAGAAGCTCAAAGCATGCAAAATAATCCGACGGGACGGGCTCTTCATCTGCTCTCATTGCTGCAGACTCACCGGCTGTGGCGCGGCTCCGAACTCGCCGAACGTCTCGAAATCACCGAACGCACCGTGCGCCGAGACATCGACCGCTTACGCGACCTCGGCTACCCCGTCGATGCGACACCGGGAGCCAGCGGGGGCTACCGACTCGCTACCGGAGCACATCTGCCGCCCTTGCTGCTCGACGACGACGAGGCGGTCGCAGTCGCAGTCGGGTTGCGGTCCGCCGCCGGACTCGCGATCAGCGGAATCGAGGAGACGTCGCTTCAAGCCCTAGCCAAAATCGAACAACTATTGCCTGACCGACTTCGTCGGCGAGTGTCCGCCCTTGATTCCAGCGTCACGGCGATGCGCCGATCACCAACCGACACCGCTGTCATCGACCCCAACGCCCTCGCCGTGCTCGCTAGCTCATGTCGCGACCACGAGGAGGTGCGCTTCGACTACCGGCGTCGCGACGGCCAAGCCAGTCGTCGCCTCGTCGAACCGCACCAAATGGTCACGGCCGGACGTCGCTGGTACCTCGTGGCCTGGGACCTTCGCCGCGAGGGTTGGCGCACCTTTCGACTCGACCGACTCAGCGACGCGGCTCGAGCCGGTCGCAGGTTCACCGCTCGCGAGATCCCGGGTGGAGACGCCGCGGACTTTGTCGCCGCCTCTCTTGGCGCGATCCCCCAAGAGGCCGAAGCGCTCGTCGCCGTCGGTACCCACTACGCGCAGTTCGAAGATGTGCTGCGTTGGACCGACCACGACTTGGTCGAAACAGAACCAGGCAATTGCGTGGTTCGCATCCGGACGGAGAAACTCGACTGGCTCGTCCTCACAATCGCCCACCTCGCCCTCACCGCGCCGACCACCGTCATCGAACCAACCGGCGTCGCCGACGCCGTCGCCCTACTCACGGAGCGCCTCACAGCTGTGCCGGACACCTCCTAGCCCGACCGCCCGACGGTTAGTCAGACTGCAGGGATATCGACCCGTGAGAAGTCAACATGACAACGCAGAAGGCCCGGAAACTGTGCGTTTCCGGGCCTTTTGGTATTGGTGGCGGGGGTAGGATTTGAACCTACGACCTTCGGGTTATGAGCCCGACGAGCTACCAGACTGCTCCACCCCGCGTCGAAGTGGACTGAGTACCTTACCTACCGCGCTACCGGTCACCAACCACGGTGACACGAATCACGTTACTTATCCCAGGCGACCTGCAATGCACTGGGACCGCGGAAGCTGATGTTGGGGAATCGTTCGATTTCCTGCTCCTCAACCAACCGTAGTGAGGGCATGCGTTCGGTCAGAACTTCCAGCACGACCTTGGCCTCGAACCGGGCGAACTTGGCGCCCAAACAGTAGTGATTACCTCGTCCGAACGAAATGTTGGTAATGGCATCGTGGCGCCGAATGTCAAAAGTATTGGGGTCTTCGTACTCGTCAGGGTCGAGGTTGGCGGCGCCCAGCGACAAAAACACTTGGGTCCCCTTAGGGAGGTCCACTCCCCCGAGGGTTGTGTCACACGTAGTGATGCGGCGCCAGCCCATTTGCGGTGATTGCCAACGGATGACCTCATTAATCGCTCCCGGTATGAGCGACGGATCATCGCATAGAGCGGTCCAGTCGTCTCGGCGAGGCAGTAGCGACAGCAAGGCGTTGCCCAATAGCAACGTGACCGGTTCATGCCCAGCAAAGGACAGGCCATACAGAATCGACTCAACCTCGCGATAGCTCAGCAGTTCGGGATGCTCGGCGTGATCGGCCAGGAGTTCAGACGAGATGTCATCGCCAGGATCATGTTGTTTGTTGGCGGTGAATTCACGCACGTAGCGCCAGTAGGCCAACATGTTGTTGGCGATCTCGATTTGCTCGTCGACGGTGGGTTGGCCCCACGAGAACGAAAGGCGATTCGCACACCATTGTTTGAGTTGTTCATCGTCGGCCTCGGGGAAGCCCATGAACCGAAATATCACTTCGCCCGGCAGCGGATAGGCAAGACCAGCCACAAAATCAGTCGGCGAACCGTCGGCCAGCATCTTGTCGATCAGTTCGTGAGCGCGACGGCGGATGTAGGGTTCCAACGTGCGCACCCGACGGTTGGAGAAACCGTTCTTGGTGAACTGGCGAATGCGCGAATGATCGGGTTCTTGGCGATTAGACATTACGGCGACAGGGTTGAAGTCGTCGGCCGCCAAAATCGCAGCAGCAGCGGGATCAATGGGCCAAACCGGATCTTGCACGTTTTCGGACGAGTAAATCTCGGGGTTCCTAAATACCTCAACGACATCGGCCATTTTGGTAACCGCCAAGAACCCCAACGGCTCCGACCACACGATGGGCGTCTCGTCGCGCAACAGATTGAGAATCGGATTGGGATCATCCATGTACTCGTTAGCAAGCGGCGTGAACGTGTGACTTACCGGACAGCCCGATGGAGGCGCCGGCGCCGTCGTGCGGATGTTGTGATAGGCGGTGTCAGTCATCGCAGGACCCCTCTGTCAACTAGTCACGGCCATTGTTTCACGTCTCGCCGCCACAAGCGATACCGTCGCCAGACATGGCCGTCACCCACATCCATATTGCGCTTGCTACCAAGCTGGACATGCGCGCAATCGACACGGCCGAGATCCCTACGCAGCACGGCATTGTGGGTGATCGCTACGAGGGAAGTCGCCATCGCCATGTCACCATTCAGTCATCCGAAGAATTGGCGTTGGCCTCAGAAATCTACGGATCAACCATCAACCCCGGCGACACCCGGCGCAACATCACCGTGAACGATGCCCCCTTGCCAACGCGGCCTGGTGACCGCATCACTATCGGCGATGTGCAATTTGAGGTCGTGCGTATTGCCGCACCGTGCACGATCATGGATCACGTCATTGGTGTTGGCGCCAAAACTGCTCTGCGACGTAAAGGCGGCGTGGTGTGCCGCACTTTGGAGGGTGGCACCATCACCATCGGCGATGGTGTCGAGTTGTTACCCGCCGAGTTCGACTAACTATTCGGCCTTGGCGAACTTGTTCAGCTAACCTTCAGAAGCGGCTTCGTCGGTACCCAGTTGAATGCCCTTCGCCATGGCATCGCCCACGTGGCGGCCCAGTGCTTGAAGCTGAGCAGCTGACCCCACGGCAATAATCACATCGCCCGAGTCCACCATGACCTCCGGACCCGGATTGGCAAGATATGGGCCATGCTCGCCCTTGCGAACCGCCACTACGAGCGCCTGCTCATCGCCGGGAACCGAGAGTTTGCACGCACTGTTGCCGATGACCACCGATGATGACGTAACCGTCAACTCAATCACCGCTACATCATGTGTATCGTCGTGAAGGACCTCGTCGAAGAATTCGGCAACGTTGGGCTGCATGGCTACTGCTCCCATACGCGAGCCGCCGATCTCGTAGGGGTTCACCACCCGATTGGCACCAGCTTGGAAGAACTTGGGTTCGCTGCTGCTGTTGGACGAACGAGCCACGATGTAGATATTGGGGCACAAGGCCCGGGCCGACAACGTGACATATACGTTTTTGGGATCGGTAGGTAACGCCGCGATAAGTGAATGGGCCCGTTGAATCCCTGCTCTCTCCAACACGGCGTCCTCTGTCGCTTCGCCGTGGATTCGTAGGTACCCATCGGTCGTAACGTCTGGGTCGTTGTCAATAACGACTACCTCGTTGCCCATCCGCCGAACGAAAGCGCCAATGGAATGGCCGACCCGGCCCCAGCCGGCGACCACTACATGGCCAGATAGATCATCGATTCGTTTCTGCATACGTCGTCTCCGTATCCGATCGTTCATATTGTCTTCGAGCACTGCTTCAACTACCACCGAAACCGTGTACAACGCCGCACCCGTACCAATTAGAACCAAGATCAATGACCAGACCCGGTAACTCCGGTCCACCTCGTCGCCACCGATTTCGCCGTAGCCAACGGTGGTAATGGTGATTACCGTTTGGTAGAAGGCATCAAACCAACTGAGTCCCAGCACTGCATAGCCCGCTGCACCAATAAACGACACCACTGCAACGACTGCAGCGCTCCAACGCACCCGGTTCCACGGATCGTGATCGTGACGGCGGGTGAGGTGATAGTTGCTACGGCGGGTGATCCTCACCCCTGCATTCTCGCACGCGAACCCGTGAAGCTGCGCAACGTGCGTAAGGTTTCCTCAACTCTTCGAACCACGAAAGCCACACTATGAAAATTGCCATGTTGTTCTACAACAAGATGACGCCACTCGACACCATCGGCCCCTATCAAGTGTTCACCGCCGTCCCGGGGTGGGAGGTCGTCACCGTCGCCCGCCACGCTGGTCCCGTCATCGACGAAACTGGCCGGGCACTCTTCAATGCCGAAGCCTCTATTGATGACATCGATTCGGCCGACGTCTTATTCATCGGTGGTGCCGGCAACACCTCCGAGCCAATCGATGACCCCGACGTCCTCGCGTGGATCCGCAAAATCGATGCCACCACCCAATGGACAACGTCGGTATGCACCGGATCACTCATCCTCGGGTCAGCCGGGCTCTTGCAAGGGCGCAATGCCACCACCCATTGGTCCGCACTCCACTTGCTCACCGAACTCGGGGCTACCCCCGTAGCCGAACGCGTCGTCACCGACGGTAAGTACGTCACCGGAGCAGGCGTCGCCGCCGGAATCGATATGGCCCTCACCTTCGTCGGTCAAGTAGTGGGCGACGACATGGCCCGCTGCATCCAACTCGGTATCGAATACGACCCGGAACCGCCGTACGACGCGGGTTCGCCCAAGACCGCCTCCGAAGAGATCGTCGAACTCACTCGGGCCGCCATGACCTCGGCCAACAGCGGATCGCTTTAGGGGTCTACAGGTCGAAGGGAACCAACACTACGGCAACCGTGGCATCGCATTTCGCCAGAACCTGCTCCACGTTGTGCCCCAAAAATGGTCGGCCATCGAGCTTGCGCAGATTGGCCCCCATCACCACGAGATCAGCATCGATCTCGGCGGCCATCCTTACGATCTCATCAGCGGGCGAACGATGCTGGCGCACCACCTGTTGCGGTTCCACGCCCAACTCTGCCGCCAACTCTGCGGACTGCGTAAGCAGTTGTTCGCCAACCGAGCCGTGACTACCAGACCCCGTCCGACGGCTAAACAACCGCGGCATATGTACACCATCATGGGACCGTGTCTCCACGTGGGTAACCACAATTTCTGTGCCGAGCCCAGCACCCAAATTGAAGGCAACTTCCTGCGCGGCCCGCGACCCAGGCGTACCGGCAATGGGCACCAAAGCACGCGTGAAGGCCCCTGGCAATGGCCGCTCAAGATTGCGGCCACGCCGCACAACAACAACCGGAATTGGGGCTTCAGACAAAACCTCGTCAACGAACGACGAAATGATCTGTCCGTCCGCGACATCGGACGCACCTATACCAATCACCCCAAAGCCAAGATGACTCTCCGCCACAATGGCTGATACCGGATCCGAACTCTTTACCTGTCGATGCTCGACATCACGACCGTGCAAAACATTACGGAGCGGTTCGATATCAACATCGAGGTCGGCGCCGTCCTCATTTACGGTCAAGATCGTCGCCCCCGCTTCGTCGGGCCATGCAAAATGCAACAACTGAGCCGCAGCTATCGACGCCGGATGCTGGGCGAGCTCTGGATTACCGCACCTGGTTATTTCGACCCGCGTAACTTTTTCAATAATGTATCGGCATTCATGGATAAGTTCG
>CAXMUI010000085.1:0-9229 GCA_964196475.1 uncultured Acidimicrobiia bacterium | reverse complement strand
CTCAGCGCCCAGGTTCACACGGGTCGTAATTCTTGAGCGCCAGGACCCGAAGCACGCTGTCGGCAATTTCGGCCCGGGTCACCGTGCCGTCGCTCACCGCCAAGGTCAACTGCTCCACCAACGGACGAACCTGATCCAACGAGGCAATCATCACCAGGTCGATGTCGGCGTTGATGGCCAACGCGGTGGATTCGAGTGCAGTGGCCACCGCGGTGATTGCACCCATGTTCATGGCATCCGTCATGACCAATCCATCAAAGCCGAAATCATCCCGCAAAATTGCCACGGCTGGCGCTGACAAACTGGCCGGCAAGTCTCCAGTTAGCCCGGGCACGTTGAGGTGCCCCATCATGATGGGATCCTCGTAACCACCCGCGATAAGCCGTTCGAACACCACCATGTCGTTAACACGAAGTTCGTCCAGTGGCGCGGTGAGCGACACCCCCAAGTGCGAATCAGCCGAAGCCGACCCGTGTCCAGGAAAGTGTTTGAGGACGGGGACCAAGCCACCCGATCGAATCCCTCCGTACGCAGCAGGAACTTCGGCAACCACTGTCTCGACATCGTCACCGAAGGACCGCTGGCCGATTGGCGCGGCTATACCAACGTCGGCCACGGGCGCCAGATTCATGGTGAACCCAAGTTCACCTAAGGCCGCAGCATTCTCGGCATAGGTTGTGAACACATCGACCAAATCGTCAGTAACCATCGACCTCGCCGAGGGCATCGATCCGACGAGATGGGCCACCCGCTGTACCGGCCCACCCTCACTGTCCACCGCAACAATTAGCGGCACAGCGCTGGCCGTCTGTGCGGTACTAAGCAGCGCCGCAAAATCTCCGTCTGGAGTGCCCAGCACGGTGATGCCACCAAAGGGAATTTCGGCTGCTAACTCCGCAACGGCCGACAATTGAGACTGTTCCACAAGAGGAAACAAGAGTTGCGCTATCTTCTCTTCAACCGACCAGTTAGCCAAACATTCGATCGGCGTCGACGTCGGTTCCGGAACCGCGGTCGCTTGTTCGGTGACTGACAGCGTGGTAGCCGAGGGAACAGGGTCAGCTTGTGCGGTGGGAATTGCCGCACTGGTTTGTGCCGGAACGCCAAGTGGCGGTTCCGGGTTTGCGGCCGACGTGCAAGCGGATCCCAAAAGTACCGCTACCCACACGCTAAAGACGATGCAACGGGCCATGACCCAAAACGGTAGTCACCCTGTGGTGTACTGGGCGGGTTACCCACCAGCATTCTTGAAAGTCGTCATGAAACGTCGTATTCCACAACTTGTTGCTCTAGCGCTTGCCATCGCCTTGTTGGCAGGAGCCTGCTTCGGCGGGGACGATTCCGATGACCTTGCCGTATCTACCGAGCCAACGGCCACGCCATTCCCCACCCCGCTGCCCACGGTCGATTCCACCCAAACCGGAATCGAAATTGGCAACGATGAGACAACCGACGACGGTACCGAGGAGGGCGGGGACGACGAAGACACGACCCCACCTGAGGATCTCGAAGACCCCGAAGCGATTGTTCCCGATGACGTCGATCTGACGAAACCAGCGTTCAACGAACGGTCCAAAATCTCCACCGTCGGCCTCGACGAAATCTTCTTCGGCATGACCGCCGACAACGCAGCCGCTGCGGCCGGAACCGCCTGGGATCCTGATCGCCCAACGAGCTCTACTTGTTGGCTAGCTACTCCCGTCAACGGCCCCGTGGGCGTTGAGTTCATGATGATCGACGGCGGGGTAGAACGCGTCGAGATCACCACCGAACTCATTACCACTCGTTCCGGAGCTGGCGTAGGTTCAACTGCCGATGAACTCCGGGCTCTGTGGGGCGACCTCCTGGACGAATCGGATCCCGCGCTGCTGCAATTCGTGCCGCAGGACGAAGAAGATGCCAACTTCCGCATCCTGTTCACCATGGTCGATGGTGCGGTCGAAAGCTACCGAGCCGGTCGACTTCCTATCGTTGAATACCCGGCTTGCCCGTAATTCGGCGGGATTTCAGGTCAAGTGTTCCCCATCCCTGCCCGCGACGTGGCATTCTTCAATAGTGACTTCCGTTAGTAGTGCCGCATCACGAACCGACGAGGTTCGGCTGCGTCTGCCCGGAAAAGCCGAGTATGGGCGCGTGGCCCGCGTTGGGGCCGCGCACCTGGCTCATCGCCGCGGATTTGCACTCGCCGAAATTGACGATCTACGACTTGCAATCGATGAAGCCGTCATCATGCTTCTTGGACCATCGCCTCGCCCGGGACGTATCGATGTCCAGTTCTACCTCAACGACAACACCATTGTCATGGAAATGCAGAGCATCCTAGATGACATACAACTCGACTTGCCACCCGAACGGATCCAACGTTTCGAGGACATCAATGAAGGTCTAGTCGAAGCCGTAATCGATGCGAACAACCGCACGATCACGCTAACCAAACGCACCGCCAGCGTCTAGGCAGCGCCTACCCGCGGTATAGCGATAAAAGCCACGAGTACGTAGTGCAACGCAATTCCCGCGGTGACAAAGACGTGAAAGATTTCGTGGTATCCGAACCAACTAGGCCATGGGTCTGGGCGTTTAAGGGCGTACACAATTGCGCCGACCGTAAAGCACATGCCTCCGGACGCCAACAACGCGAAACCACCGACACCTAGACTGGCCCAAACTTGCGTGATTGCCGGTGTAATTGCCCAGCCGCACAAAAGGTAGGGAATCACGTTCACCCAGTTGGGGGCAGTGGGCCACACAAGTTGTGTGGCGATGCCAATCGCCGCCCCACTCCACACGGTAATGAGAATCCATTTGGCGGTCGAGTCGGGCAATAAGAAAACAGCCACTGGCGTGTAGGTGGCAGCGATCACCACAAAGATCATCGAGTGATCCAGCCTCTTCCAGAACCCACGTACAACCGGGTTCCACGCGAAACGGTGGTACATCGCACTGATTGAGAACAGCCCTACGACGGCGAACGCATAGACCGCGGTGATCAGACGAGACCCAGGCGGAGCCCTGACGATGAGAATTGGTGCCAACGCGATTGCCGCTGGCGCGGCCGCAGCATGCATCCAACCGCGAAGTTTCGGCTTGATACCCACAAACGGTGCGGTGAACCTTTCTCGACCCATAACGTTCAGGCTAGACCACTACATCAATCCTCCGATGGTGCCCCCTGCCACAGGAATCGATGTGCCAGTCATGAATCTTGCTTGCTGACTGCAAACAAAGGCCACAACGGCTCCGAAGTCGGCCGGGTCACCAACATGACCAACCGGGATATTTGCACCCAAACCGTCGTATGCGTCGCCCGCGAGTTGTTTGAGTCGATCGGTGCCGTGGCTCCCGGGTTGCACCGTGTTTACCGTCACGCCGTCGCCAGCTACTTCGAGCGCCAGCGTCTTCATGTAGGAGGTAACTGCAGCGCGCGTGCTATTGGACAGCACCATATTGGCCATGGGTTGGCGGACCGACTGCGAGGTTATGGCAACGATGCGCCCCCAGCCTTGCTCGACCATTTCATCAATGACTGCTCCACACATCGTCACCGCCGAAGACAACGTGAGTTCCATGGCTTCGTTGAGCGCATCTGGTTGGAGTTCTCGGGCCAAACCTTTGGGAGGTCCGCCCGCATTGGTAATCAATATGTCAACGCCCCCCAATACGGTGAGGGCTTCGTCCATAAACCGTTGCGCACCGGCCACTGTCGAAACATCGCTGATAATGGCGTTTACTCCAGGCAGGCGCTCGGCCGCGGCGGCCAAGCGATCACCATCTCGGCCCGAAATGACAACTTCACACCCCTCGTCGACCAACGCGGAGGCCGTAGCGAATCCGAGTCCGCCCGACGACGCCGAAACAACTGCTCGTTTTCCAACAATCCCGAAGTCCATCAGCGACCACTCGATCCGAAGCCGCCCGCGCCTCGTTCGGTTTCGCCGAGTTCGTCGACCTCAAGGAAGGCAACCGACTCGACTCGTTGAATAACAAGTTGGGCAATCCGTTCACCCTTGACCACCTCGAAAGGTTCGGCCGGATCGTGATTAACCAAGATGACTTTTAGCTCACCTCGGTACCCCGAATCGATCAGGCCCGGGGAGTTGAGACAGGTAACACCGTGTTTGGCGGCCAGACCGCTGCGTGGTTGGACAAAGGCGGCATAGCCCTCAGGGATCGCCATTGCGATACCCGTGCCGACGAGTCCTCGACCGCCGCCTGCGGCCAAAGTGATACTTTCGCAAGCAACCAGATCGGCTCCGGCGTCGCCTATTCGGGCGTATTTGGGCGCCACAGCGTCGGGGTTGAGGCGGACAATTGGCAGCTGAATCTGGGAACCTTCGGTCATGATGCGACCTTACAGGTCTGGCACCGACTTCGCGAGTGGGCCTACCGGTAGGTAACCTCGCTGGATGCTTGCTTGGATGGATCTGGAAATGACTGGCCTTGATGCCACTCGTCACGTAATCGTCGAGATTGCCACGCTCATCACTGACGATGAACTCAATCTCGTTGCGGAGGGCCCCGACTTAGTGGTGCGTGCCAGCGACGAAGAGCTATCGCACATGGATGACTATGTCACCGAGATGCATACCCGCAGCGGCTTGCTCGAGCAGATTAAAGCGTCGACAATCAGCCTCGAAGAGGCTGGTGCCGCCACTATGGAGTTCATCAAGGAGCACATTCCGGAGGCTCGAAGTGTGCCGCTTTGCGGCAACTCCATCGGCACGGACCGACGCTTTCTCACCGCGTATTTGCCCGAAATTGAGGAGTACCTCCATTATCGCTCGGTCGATGTATCGACTTTGAAAGAACTCGCCCGACGGTGGGATCCCGAAGTTCTGGACAATCTTCCAGAGAAGGCACTGGGCCATCGAGCCATGGACGACATCCGCGAAAGTCTCAACGAGCTTCGTTACTACCGCGGCGCGCTCTTTTCAGATGCCGCACGGCCTGCCACCGATGTTCCGGCGGATCTTTTGGTAGGCGACTTCACGGATGACTGAGACCACTGAGATATTGCCTCCACGACCCATTCGCCAAGAGGCCGAACGGGCTGGTACCGAAGCCACCGAAGTGGCCCCAAATGTCCTGCGCATGCAATTGCCCATCGATTTTCCCGGGCTAGGCCACGTCAACTGTTACGCCATGGAGGACGAACGCGGGTTTGCGTTGGTTGATCCCGGCATGCCTGGCAAAAAAGCTTGGGAGGCCATGCAGATTCGCCTCAAGAACGCTGGCATACCCCTCAACCGAATCCACACCATCATCGTCACCCACTCGCACCCCGATCACTTTGGGGGTGCCGAGCGCCTGCGAGCCGAAACGGGTGCTGACGTACTTACGCACGAATCATTCAAGCTCTTCTTCGAAGAGGACGACGATTACGAGGGCGAGGATTCCAGCGCACTTGAACTCAACGACGCCGAGGCCATGGAGAAAGTGCGCGAACGTTTCACGCAGGACACTGCATGGGGAACCACGCGCACACCACCCGACGAAGAGTTCCTGAAGCAGGTCATTGCCGACCGCACTTCCGGCGGGGCTTTCACTACGGTTACCCCAACAATTCGGGTAAGCGACGGTCAGCCGGTGATGTTTGCTGGCCGCGAGTGGCTGTCCATTCACACGCCAGGACACACCCACGATCACCTGTGCCTGTTTGATCCAACCGAAGGCGTCATGTTGTCCGGCGACCATGTGCTCCCCACGATTACCCCGCATATCGGTGCCTGGCGGCCCCAGGTTGACCCATTGGCGCAATTCTTCTCGTCACTCAAACGCATGACCACCTTCGACGATGTCACGACTGTGCTTCCAGCCCATGGCCACCCGTTTAGCGATCTCACCGGACGCGCCAACCACATCATCGATCACCACATCGAACGCCTCGACACGATCCGCGAATCGGTCGACATGCTGGGCAACGCCAACGTCAACGATCACATGAAACTGCTGTTCAAGGAGCGTTCATGGGGCGACATGGCCGAAAGTGAGACCTTTGCTCACCTCGTTCACCTCGAGGAGTTGGGCGAGGTAGTAACCCTCGACCGTCCCGGCCCCACCACCTTCGCAAGAGCATAAAAGCCGCACACCCAAAACATGCAGTGAAATGTTGGCCGTGTCCTCGGCCAACCAGCGATGAGCGCCTAGGCAGCGAAGAGCAGGAAGCGTTGGCCGTGTCCTCGGCCAACCAGCGATGAGCGCCTAGGCAGCGAAGAGCAGGAAGCGTTGGCTGTGTCCTCGGCCAACCAGCGATGAGCGCCTAGGCGGCGAAGAGCAAGCAATACAGTTTTAATCAGTTGACACGCGTCTGTATGAGTGGTTGCCTAGTTGAACTCGTGCGAGCTACTGTAATTCGTACTTACCCACCTCGATTCTGCCAAGGAGGCGAAATCCAATGAAGACAGCACTGATTACCCAGAGCAACCAGTCCATGTCCGCAGCTGCCTTTAAGCACGCTTGCGCACATATGACGGTAAACCGCGATTTCGCTACCGAAGCGAACCGTCAGTGGTTTACCCGTACCACCACTGCGACCACCAAAATTGTGGTAGCAGTCCCGGCGAATGGTTTTAAGCCATATCGCCAGCGGCCGAAGGAGGTTTCGCCACCCAGTTGAGGTGACGAAAACCTATAACTCCTGAGGCCGCCGGATTTCATCCGGCGGCTTTTCTGGTTTTTCGGCCCTCTTTCCATCCCTCCCCTTTTCGGCGACTCATGACTTTTTCCTCGCAAACCCCAATGTCTGTTCCCCTACCAAGCACAACTCCCAGCAACGAAAGCAAGGCAATCCCCATGGTCACCATGGAACTACTTCCCACCATCGCCGCCGACACCATCGACGTCGAACCGCACACTGAGGCCTGGCGTGCTTTGGCGCGCTGTGCCAGCGACAACGCGGAACTGACCAAACTGTTCTTCTCCGAGGAGCTCAAGGAAATTGCACAAGCGAAGCAGTTGTGCACCGAATGCCCTGTCATGGCGTCCTGCCTTGAAGGCGCTATCGGACGCGAGGAGTCCTATGGCGTATGGGGTGGTCAGCTGTTCCTGAACGGCAAGGTGCTGATGAACAAGCGTCGTCGGGGTCGCCCGCCAAAAGTCGCCCGCCCCGAGGATCAGCTCATGCAGGTTCCGGTTCCCGAACACTTGGTGCCGCTACTTCGCACGGCGTAGCTGATCCGCCACGGCGGCGTCCGGTCCAGAAAGATGGTCGGCCGTCGCCCGTTGGCATTCCGCCAAGCCACAAACCACAAATCCCAGCGTTCTTCCCTGCTGAGCGGGGTTGAACGCTGGGATTTGCCAACTTTGGGGAACAGTTTCTGTGATGGCGGCGTTTCCTTTGTGCCGGTGTCGCCACCGGGTCCGCCAGCCCGTCCCTGGGCAGTACCGTTGAGGTTGTCATGACCGATCACTCTGTCGATTCCCATTCATCGACCCCCCTACTTAAACGCATCCCCACTGTGGGTTGGCTTGTCCTGGGTTTTGTAGCGGTCCTAATGTTGGCCTTCACCGTAAGTTCGATTCTTACTGACTCCGATCTCGAGGCCGTCGCCGATCCTGCTCCGAGCGATTCCTACGACCTCCTAGGCGGTGGCACTGCGTCGCTTGTCGATCATCGGGGCCAGCCAGTGGTTCTCAACTTTTTCGGCAGTTGGTGCCCACCCTGCATTCGAGAAATGCCCGATCTTGAAGCCGCCAACCAAACCTATGCCGACGATGTGCACTTTGTCGGACTTGCCGTCGCCGACCGCGAGGAAGATCTCCGTGCGCTAGTTGAAACAACTGGGGTCACGTACGAAATTGGGCTTGATCCGAGCGAAGCCGTCTTCCGGCAAATTCCACAGGCGCTGGCGATGCCCACCACGGTCTTCATCAACGCCGACGGTTCTATCGGGCGTGTGCACGCCGGCATTTTGTCCGCGGACCAGATCGATGATTTCGTCGGCGAACTAATAGCTAGCGAACAACCATGAGCCTCGACTGGGGCCTCATCAGCCTGGCATTGTCGGCTGGCTTCATCGCCGCGTTCAACCCCTGCGGGTTCGCCATGTTGCCCGCCTATCTGTCCTATTTCTTGGGTATTGATTCCGAAGACGACACCGATTCGGGCCGCAACATCATGCGAGCCATGACGGTCGGCCTCACCCTCACGGCCGGGTTTGTCCTCTTTTTTGCAGTCATTGGCATCATCACCCAGACCATTATCGACGCTGGCGTAATAGAGCGCCGTATCTCCTATGCCACCTTCGGGTTTGGCATTTTGATGGTCCCGTTGGGAATAGCGATGATTCGCGGTTACGAACCTCGCCTGGACATACCCCGCCTTAACAAGGGCGGCAAGACACGCGAATTACCATCCATCTTCATGTTCGGCGTCTCGTTTGCAATCGTCTCGCTCAGCTGCACTGCCCCGGTTTTCTTCGGCACCGTAATCGGCTCGTTCACCAGTGACAGCACCGTCGACGGAATCGCTGTATTCATTGCCTACGCCCTGGGAATGAGTTTGGTCATCATGGTCCTCACCCTCGGGATGGCCATAGGGAAGACCACCATTGCCACGAACATGCGCAAAGTGTTGCCGTATGTGAACAAAGCATCGGGATTTCTCATCGTCGTTGCCGGCGTGTTCCTCGTGTTCTATGGGTGGTGGGAAATCCAAGTCATTCGAGGCAATATCCAATCCAATTGGCTAGTGGACACCTCGTTGCGAGGTCAAAATCGCGTACAGACCTGGGCCATTGTGAGCGGCGAACCTCGTCTTGCGCTAGCAGCTGGCCTCATTCTCGCCAGCGCCATGTTGTGGGCCATCCGCGATCGTCTTACCGAGAATGCACAGTGGCTCAGCTTTGGACTTTTGGCCGCGGTTTACGGAGGATTCGAAATCCTCCGCTACCAGGGCGATCTCATCGTGCTGCCGGGGTTTCGAACCATCGTCGATGTGCCTGGGCGCGTTGGTAACTGGTTTACCGACCCAGGACGGTGGCCAGTCATGTTCGAAGTCTCCGCCGGTGCTCTTATTGCCGCCATCATTTGGCTGTTGTTACGGCCACGCTCCAGCGAGAACACACCGGTCGCAGCGTAAGCACGCTTGTGTTACAGGACAATCAGCGCGGTTCCTGCCACCGCTATTGCCGCTCCTACCCACGCACCTATGGCAGGTGCTCGACGGGTAATAATCCAGATAAGCGGGAGTTGCATAACTGGTGCCACGCCGGCCAGCACCGACACCACCCCA
>CAXMUI010000084.1:0-3567 GCA_964196475.1 uncultured Acidimicrobiia bacterium | reverse complement strand
ATACCCGTCGCACGGATCGCCGATCTTTTGACCTCTCCGGGCCAAACCTATGACTACGACGGCCAACGGCGCACCTACCCAGATACCCGCCTCGTTTACTGGGCCGGCGGCAACCCCTTCCATCACCACCAGGACCTCAATCGGCTCGTTGACGCCTGGCAACAACCCGACACCATCATTGTCAACGAACCCTGGTGGACTGCTACTGCACGCCATGCCGACATTGTGTTCCCGGTTACGTCATCGCTCGAACGAAATGACATCGCTAGCGCAGGTCATGACGCCTACATCGGCCCCATGCGTCGGGCCATAGATCCGGTTGGCGAGTCTCGTTCCGACTACCGAGTGTTTCTTGGTCTCGCCGAGCGTATGGGTGTCGACAAGGTGTTTGGCGAGGGACGAGACGAAGCCGGATGGCTTCGGCACATGTATGACGAGTTCCGTGATCGCACCCTGGCCCGATTTCCCGCAATTCCGACGTTCGACGAGTTCTGGGCCAGCGAAGGCTTCCGACTGGAGCGACCCGACAACGAGCGTGTGCTCTTTGATGATTTTCGGTTGGACCCGGAGGGCGCTCCATTGGGCACACCATCGGGCAAGATCGAGATTTTCTCCGACACGATTGAGAGCTTTGACTACGACGACTGCGGCGGACATCCGCGGTGGATCGAACCCGCCGAACGTCTTGGCCACGGATCAACGGAGTTTCCGCTTCACCTCATTTCCAACCAGCCCGCCGGGCGACTGCATAGCCAACTCGACCACGGGCAGGCCAGCACCGTCAACAAGATCGATCGCCGCGAGGTCATGCGGATTCATCCCGACGACGCATCGGGCCGAGCCATTAATCCCGGCGATGTGGTTCGGTTACACAATCAACGCGGGCAGTGTCTAGCCGCCGCAATGATTGATGACGGAGTCATGCCAGGGACGGTGGTGTTGCCCACGGGCGCCTGGTACGACCCACAAGAGCCGGGCGGCCTCGAACGACATGGCAACCCCAACGTGCTCACCATGGACAAGGGAACATCACGACTCTCGCAAGGCTGTTCGGCGCACACCACCATGGTTCAGGTTGAGTTAGCCAACGATACGCCCACCCCACAACCTTTCGAGCCGCCGGCAGTGACCTCGCGTTAAGGTCCATGACGGCTCGTGCGCTTCGATACTGTGGAACCATGAGCGACGAGCTTCACCCGCATCAACACCGCAATGTGCAAGGTGGCACGGCCCGCGCCGCAGTATTTGGTGTGAGCGACGGTTTGGTGTCCAACGTCTCGCTCATCTTGGGAATTGCGGGGGCCAATTCATCCCAAAGTCTGGTCCGGGTGGCCGGGCTTGCTGGCCTGGTTGCTGGCGCAGTGTCGATGGCCGCCGGCGAGTACGTGTCAATGGCCGCACAGCGCGAACTATTCGAATACGAACTCGACCTTGAACGCCACTCACTTCGAATCAACCCCGAATTGGAGACCGCCGAACTCGAAGCAATTTACCGAAACCGCGGCATCGCCCCCGAGTTAGCTGCAGCGATGGCGCACTCCGTCATGGATGACCCAGAACGGGCCCTGGAGGTGCACGCACGCGAAGAAATGGGCATCGACCCTGGGGAGCTAGGTCAACCAGTAGTTGCAGCGTTTGCGTCCTTTGTTGCGTTCGCAGTCGGTGCGGTTTTGCCGCTCCTACCCTGGTTCTTTACCGGCGGGTCGTCGGCGATTGTGGCCTCAATAGTGTTGGGTCTCTTCGGAGCCATCGGGGTTGGAGCAGCGGTCGCTGTGGCGACCGGGCGTCCCTTCCCCCGCGCCATCTTGCGTCAGGTAGCGATCGCTGTTGTGGCGGCGTCGGTCACGTACGCGGTTGGTGCAGCAGTCGGCACAGAAATTGGCTGACCACTGCCCAAGGAATCCCTTGAGGCGTGATCACAGACCGATAGCCTGCACGCACCATGTTCGATAATCTCTCAGACCGCTTTGACGGCATATTCAAGAAGCTGCGCGGCAAAGGTAAGCTCCGCGAAGAAGACATCGACGAGGTGCTGCGTGAGATTCGTCTCGCTCTCCTCGAGGCAGATGTCAATTTCACCGTTGTCAAGAATTTCCAAGCCCGTGTACGTGAGCGTTGCCTGAGCGAAGATCTCAGTACTGCACTCAATCCAGCGCAACAAATCATCAAGTTCGTCAACGATGAACTCACCGCCATTCTCGGCGGCGAGGCGATGGAGATTAAGTTTGCATCCAGTCCTCCCACCATCATTCTCATGGCGGGTTTGCAAGGTGCAGGTAAGACAACCAACTCCGGCAAATTGGCTCTGTGGTTCAAGTCCAAGGGCCGTAACCCGCTCATGGTTGGGGCTGACCTTCAGCGTCCGGCCGCCGTTGAGCAGCTACGTACACTTGGCCGCCAAATCGACGTTCCCGTATTCAGCGAAGCATCTGACCCAGTAGCCGTTGCAGTGGCAGGAATCGCCGAGGCAGAACGCTCCGGACGCGATGTCGTCATCGTCGATACCGCGGGCCGTTTGAGTATCGACAGTGACCTCATGGACGAGATCCGCAACATCTCCGATGCAGTCATGCCGCATTACACGTTTCTCGTAATAGACGCCATGACTGGGCAAGACGCGGTAAACACTGCTGTTGCCTTCAACGACACCCTCGAGCTTGACGGAGTCATCATCACCAAACTTGATGGTGATGCCCGCGGTGGAGCGGCCTTGTCGGTCAAAGAGGTTGTGGGTTGCCCCATAGCCTTCGCCTCAACCGGGGAAAAGCTCGAAGAATTCGAACAATTTCACCCGGATCGACTCGCTGGTCGAATACTCGGCATGGGCGACATGCTCAGCCTCATCGAAAAGGCCGAACAGGTTTTCGATGAGAATGAAGCCGAGGTCGCGGCCGAAAAGATCCTGTCGGGCGAGTTCACCCTTGATGATTTCTTGGCCCAAATGCAGGCACTTAAGAAAATGGGTCCGCTCAACAAAGTGCTCGGCATGATGCCCGGGATTCCCAAAGAGGTCAAAGACACCGAGATCGATGACAAACAGGTGAGCCGGGTTGAAGCAATCATCCGGTCCATGACCGCGCAAGAGCGAGCCAAACCCGAAATCATCGATTCCGGTCGCCGCGGCCGAATTGCTACCGGATCTGGAACCCGACCCAACGAGGTCAGTAATCTCATCAAGCAGTTCAAAGAAATGCAAAAGATGATGAAGCGCATGGGTGGCATGGGCACCAAAAAAATGAAGAAGGTCACCAAAAAGGGCAAGAAGGGGCGTAAAAGCAAGGGTGGACGCACGACACCGAAGGGCGGACGCACCACGGAAAAGGGTGGAGCCGGGCTTACTTTGCCGGGTCTCACCGACGATGGTGCCTTCGACCTTTCTGAATTCGAAGGCATGCCTGGATTTAACAAACCCTAGACAGGGTGTATCCGGGCGAAAAACCCGGCAGACTAGTGCGGTTCGCAATTGGCCGCGAGCGCTGCGCGTCTCCGTCAGATGTGCACCCGCAGTTCCTAATCCATCATCTATTTCGAAAACACGAGAGGACCCGACGTGGCAGTAAAACTTCG
>CAXMUI010000083.1:0-11422 GCA_964196475.1 uncultured Acidimicrobiia bacterium | reverse complement strand
TGACATGTCGGTTGAGTACGCCAAGGTTCGGGTGCAATTTGGCCGTCCTATTGGCTCGTTCCAGGCCATCAAACATAAGTGCGCCAACATGTTGCTCGAGGTTGAGTCCGCCAAGTCGGCCGCCTATTACGGTGGGTTCTGCGCCGCAGAGCGCAATGACGAGTTGCCATCGGTAGCGAGCTTGGCTAAGTCATATTGCTCTGAGGCCTACTTTCACGCAGCCGCCGAGAACATCCAAATTCACGGTGGCATTGGGTTCACTTGGGAACATCCAGCTCACTTATATTTCAAACGCGCCAAGAGCAGCGAGCTCATGTTCGGCGATGGCACCTACCACCGCGAACAACTCGCTAACCGCATCGGCCTGTAGGTAGCGCCTCCACCAAAACTAGCGGTACCGTCGGAAGCATGATTCCTGCAATTGTGCTTTCGACGGTGGTCGTCGTACTGATCGCATGGGTAGCCCTGGGCCGGGTATCTGCGGAGCTTATGGGGCGTCCGGCCACATCGGTCTATGACCTTAACGAGGCTGTCGAATACATCGCCGACGAACTTCCCACCGAGATGCAAGCCAAACTGTCGCCCGACGACGTCGACCAAATCATTCGTTGGCGCCTCAATTATTTGCGTGAACATGGCCAGGCCACCCTTGGGCGAGTAGACGAACAAGCAGAGTTCGCAGCCCGAAATCTCCGCAAACGCGGGCGCGATGCCACCGAAGGCGAAGACGACCTCGTCGACTGGATTTTGGCCGAGGCCGAATACGAAGAACTCGATGTCAACGCACTCGATGTGGTGGTTGTACTCGATCTCGAAGCCAACTACTTGCGGGCCATTGGAGCCGTCGGGCCAAAAGCGACCACCTAAGCGGCCAATTTGTGCTTCACTGGATTCACCGATGAAAGGAGGTGGTCCAGTACATGCACGATAGATCTGGGACTTCGGAGGTGGCTGGCCGTTAGGCAGGCACTTTGGACCTTTCTGGCGAATCCCCGCCAGCCCCCGTCGAATCCGGCAATCGAGCCAGGTCCCACTCGAACCTCAAAGTGGCGCATGTCGCCTACCCATGAGACCCTGTCGATTCGATAACAACCAAAACTCGTTTCTTTCGAAACGGTGTGGCTCGGCACTGAAAAGTGTCGAGTCACTTTGTTTTTTCTTCTTCGTGGTGGATGAAAGCCAGTACGATCGCCCTTATGGATCGACCGAAGCAGTTTGAACATCATCGATTTGTTGGCGACAAACGATGTCAGGCCGTCTACGACGTTGATGCTGTAGTTGACACGGCGGTTGTCGACGAATTGATGGAATCGCAACAGTATTTGTGCTTCGGTCCCGACACTTTGGCTGAAGCCCGCAATCGCGGCTACAAGTTCCGATCAGCGTAGGCGCCGTTGCATTACACGTTCACCTCGGGCGGTTACGAGTTAGCCGCGATACTCGCACGCCCCGAGAATCCGAAACGACGACGTCTACCCGGCCTCGTCATTTGCCATGGGTACCCTTCCGCCACCGCAGGGGCGGGAGCCACCAAGTCGGCGTACCAAGCGCTAGCTGACCGCATCGCAGCTGATCTGGGTTGGGTCGTGTTGGCCGTCAACTACCGAGGGTGCGGAGGCTCAGAAGGGAACTTCTCGATGGACGGTTGGTATGACGACACCACCGCAGCCATTGACGAACTCTGTGGCATGGACGACGTGGCCGCTATTTGGCTAGCAGGATTCGGCACCGGGGGAGCGTTGGCGGTTGCCGCAGCAGCCAGCGATGACCGTGTCCGCGGCGTCGCGGCAATGGGCCCGCCGGCCGACTTTGATGACTGGGTTTCTAACCCCAAGCTGTTATTGCAGCACAGTCGCAAAATTGGTGTCGTTACCGATGACGAGTTTCCGCCATCATTCGATGATTGGGCCGAAGCCTTAGGTCGCTACAAGGCGGTTGACTTTGCGACCCGAATGCAAGCCAAGCCATTTTTGCTCCTTCACGGTGGGGATGACGAAGCGGTGCCGGTTTTCGACGCACGGGTCATCGCCGACGCCCACGGATCCGCCAACCTACGGGTAGTGCAGGGCGCTAGTCATGCCTTGCGGTACGACCCAAGGGCTGTCGCCATCTTGTTGGGGTGGCTAGAGCGCCAACGTCACCGCTCAGTTCTATAGGGGGCAGATGCGCACATTCAATATTAAATTCGTTGACTTCTGGGACGGCTTCGATCCACGCGATAACGCAATTGTTTCCCAGTTCGAGCGTTACGGAAAGGTATTTTTCGTTGATCGTGAACCGGACTATCTCATTTATTCGAGTATGGGATCGGCACACCTAGGCTTCGATAATCCGCAATGTGTCAAGATTTTCTTCACTGCTGAAAACGTGGCCCCGGACTTTTCTGCATGTGACTACGCCTTAGCGTCTGACCGGATTCAGTTCGGCGACCGATACCACCGACTGCCAAACTACGCGTTCACCGAGGGGTTCAAGGATTTGGCCGACAGGCCTACGCTGACGCCACGCGACCTCATCGATGGTCGCAAGTTTTGTAATTACATATATTCCAACCCTGCGCCAAACCCCATACGCCACCGCTTCTTCACCGAACTTTGTGATTACAAGAAGGTGGATGCTCCGGGTGTGGATCATAATAATATGCAATCTCTGGATGACCGATGGCCGGAACTGGATCGCGTTCAGAAAAAAGAACGCTTTCTCAAGCAATACAAGTTTTGTATTGCATTCGAGAACTCGACTTATCCGGGTTACACGACCGAGAAATTGGTTCAGGCCTTGGTTGCGCGCACTGTCCCGATTTATTGGGGAGCACCCGACGTAGAACGAGACTTCAACCCTGCTTCGTTCATCAATGCCGCCCATTTCGCCAATCTGCAAGACCTCGTAGCCGAGGTAGCACGAATCGACTCCGACGACGACGCATATCAAAATATGTTGAATGCTGTACCTTGCGACTCGGAACTAATCGAAGACATGACGACTCGGACCGATAGCTTTTGGGAAACCCTATTGACTCAGCAGCATCAAATCGCCCGCCGGCGACCGCGGTATGGATACAGCCGGTTCGTGGAATCTCGGAATGCGAAACTTGAGAACGCCTCACCGTTGTACCTGGGTGCTCGACGCGCTAAACGTCAACTTCGCCGACTTTACGCCCAATAATCAGCGGCTAGTCCTGTTTGGACTTTCCCGCTGTCTTCTGGGCGGACTTCCACTCACGTACGACCTGACGCATCTCTGCTGACCCCATGTCTGCGACCGATCGAGGCTGATCGTCTGCAAACGGACCGGCTACGGCTTGCCAGCCGTCGGGCATGACCCCGAAACGTTTGGCTAAAATAGCGGTGAAGATTTTGGTTTTTTCTGGGCCATACCCAGGCAACGCAATGAGGCGACGCTTTAGTTCTTTCCCACTAGCAACATCAGACCAAAGATTGGCCCCTTGACCGTCGTAGGTGTCGTCCAAAGCGGCACACAAGGCATGGATGCGTTTACCCATCACCGCGGGATACCGGTGGATGGCAGGCTTGGTGCAACACACAGTGACGAACTCGTCCAAGTCGAGAGCGGCGATGGTGGCAGCATCAAGGTGCCCGAGACGCTCCCGCAACGTTGCCGGACCCTTGAAGGCCCATTCGATGGCCACCTGCTGATCAAGCAACATGGCGATAAGTAAGGCCGTGCCGTCGGTGTTGAGTAGAACGTCAGCCGCAGCGTCGTCGGTGACATCCAGGGTGCCGTTCACGGCTGTTAGATAGTGCGATGAGGGTTGGTCGCTTCGGTATCAAGTTCGTAGTGGTTAATCGCAGCGACAACCTGCGACGAGTCGATTTCGCCATCTGCAGCGAGCGATTCGAGAACCGCAACGACGATGTGCGGCGTGTCAATCTCAAAGAATGTCCGCAACGCCTCACGAGTGTCGGAACGGCCGTAGCCGTCGGTTCCGAGGGACATGTAGCGCCGTGGCATCCAGCGAGCCACTTGATCGGGCACGGCGGTCATGAAGTCGCTCACGGCGATGATGGGGCCGTCGCTATCAGCGAGCTTAAGCTCAATCGGGTTGTCGATCCGATCGCCATCAGGGTGAAGCCGGTTGTAGCGGGTGGCGTGGAGGCAATCCTCGCGCAGCTTCTTGTAGGAAGTCGCGCTCCACAACGAGGCGTCAACACCCCAGCGCTCGGCAAGTTCGGCCTGGGCCTCTCTGGCTGGCCCTTGGGTTGGGCCCGAGAACAAGATGGTGGCCTTATGGGCATGATTCTCGCCGCCATCGTCCCACTTGTACAAGCCACTATGGATGTCCGCGTCGGTGACGTGGTCAGGACGAGCAGGCATTTCGTAGTTCTCGTTGTAGACCGTGACGTAGTAGTAGATGTCCTCGCCCTGATCAGCCTTACCGTCGGGGTACATGCGTTGCATTCCGACGTTAATGATGGAGCCAAGTTCATAGGCAAACGCGGGATCGTAGGCTTGTACCGATGGCACGGTGCTAGCGAGAAGAAGGCTGTGGCCATCCTGGTGCTGCAAACCTTCACCCGCGAGAGTGGTGCGACCGGCGGTTGCCCCGATCAAGAACCCACGGGCCCTCGAATCAGCCGCGCTCCAACAAAGATCGCCGACCCGTTGGAACCCAAACATCGAATAGAAGATGAAGAATGGGACCATCGGCACGCCAAGGTTGGCGTAACTGGTAGCCGCGGCGATCCAACTGGCCATCGACCCAGCCTCGGTGATGCCTTCTTCGAGTAACTGTCCGTCGGTGCCCTCGGCGTAGCTAAGCAACAAGTCGTGGTCGACGGGTTCATAGAGTTGGCCGGTGGGTGCGTAAATCTTAAACTCGCGGAACAGCGAGTCCATGCCGAACGTGCGAGCTTCGTCAGGAACGATTGGCACCACCCGTTCGCCGAATACTTCGTCACGAAGCATGTCGCGCAAGGTACCGGTGAACGCCATCGTGGTGCTCACAGCACGACCATTGGAACCCTTGTCGAGGTTGGTGAAAATCGCTGCACTCGGCAACTTGGCTGGTCGTTTGTTGCGGACTATCCGAGACGGAAGCGGACCATCGAGAGCGGCACGCCGTTCGCGCATGTAGATCATCTCGGGTGAGTCTTCGGCTGGGCGAAAGTAGGGGGGCACGGATGCGTCCCGGATGAGTTCTTCGGGGATCTCTTCTTCGAGGTGCAGCCGGGCCCGCAATCCGAACAGCTGATCGGTGGTCATCTTCTTGATGGAGTGAGTGGAGTTACGCCCCTCGAATCCCTCGCCAAGCGTCCAGCCCTTGACGGTCTTGGCCAATATGACGGTGGGTTGACCCGTGTGTTCAGCAGCAGCCGAATAGGCGGCATAGAGCTTGCCGTAGTCGTGGCCGCCACGCGGAAGCTCGCGAAGTTCGTCGTCGCTGAGATGCTCGACCAGTTTGCGTAGTCGTGGGTCCGGACCAAAGAAGTGCTCGCGAATGTAGGCGCCTGATTCGGTGGCGTAGCGTTGGTACTCTCCGTCGACGGTGGCGCCCATTTTGGCGAGTAGCACGCCTTCGGTGTCTCGGCGGAGAAGTTCGTCCCATTTACCGCCCCAGATGACCTTTATAACGTTCCAGCCTGCACCGCGGAACACGCCCTCAAGCTCTTGGATGATTTTCCCGTTTCCGCGCACGGGCCCATCAAGGCGTTGCAGGTTGCAGTTAATGACCCAAATGAGATTGTCCAGGTTGCTACGACCAGCCAAGGAAATCGCGCCGAGTGTCTCGGGCTCGTCGGTCTCACCGTCGCCCAGAAAGCTCCAAATCTTGGTGTTCTCGGTGTCGTCGAGACTGCGATCGGACATGTACTTGTTAAAGCGGGCTTGGTAGATGGAGTTGATTGGCCCAAGACCCATGGAAACGGTGGGGTACTCCCAAAAATCCTCCATGAGCCGTGGGTGCGGGTAGCTGGATAGACCTTTGCCACCGACCTCAGTGCGGAAGTTGTCAAGGTTCTCTTCGGTGAGACGGCCCTCAAGGAAGGCCCGAGCGTAAATGCCCGGGGCGGCATGCCCTTGGAAGTAAACGTGGTCGCCTGTTTGACCGTCGTTCTTTCCGTGGAAGAAGTGGTTGTAAGCGACCTCATAAAGCGAAGCCGAGGATGCGAATGTTGAAAGGTGCCCACCAATACCATCGGAGGCTTTGTTGGCTCGAATCACCATGATGGCGGCGTTCCACCGTATGAAGGCCCGGATGCGTCGTTCGAGAGACTCGTTACCTGGGAACCAGGGTTGATCGGCGGCGGGGATCGTGTTGATATAGGGCGTCTGAACGACCGCGGGGATGCCCAGGCGGCGCTCTTGGGCTCGCGACAGGAGACGATTAACGACATATCGGGCCCGCGCCTCGCCGTGCCCATCGATGAGCGCATCGAGTGAATCGATCCACTCTTTGGTTTCGATGGGATCGAAGTCGGGAAGTTGATCACTGAAATGGTCGACCATGCCCTACATACTGTCAGCTACCCGCGGGTACTACTCCACGTGAAGGGTATTTTCATAAGGAATCGTCAATGTTGGGGGCGGAGGTGTCACGATGGTCGGTGTGACAGAACGAATCAAGGTTTATACCGACGGTGCTTGCAGCGGAAACCCCGGACCCGGTGGGTGGGCGTGGATAGTCCCTGACGGTCGCTTCGGTAGTGGTCCGGCGCCGGACACGACAAACCAACGAATGGAGCTTCAGGCTGTTCTCGATGCGGTTCAGACGCTCGATGGTCCACTCGAAATTGTGAGCGACTCGACCTATGTGGTCAAGTGCTTTAACGACGGTTGGTGGAAAGGTTGGATGAAGCGAGGTTGGACCAACTCGCAAAAGAAGCCGGTGGCCAATCGCGACATCTGGGAACCTCTCATTGCACTGTATCAAGCACGTGATTTGACGTTCACCTGGGTGAAGGGCCACGCCGGAAACGAGTGGAATGACTACGCGGACCGGCTCGCCGTGGAGGCCGGATTCTTGCAAGCTGAACGCTCCGGTGACGAAACCCCAACCGCAATTCAGGCACCGCCACCTCGTGGGCGTGGTTCAAGACTCACCTCCCCTGTAGTTGAGGGAGCGGTCCCGAGAGATCCAACCGGGCGCGACGCACCGGTGGGCCACAAACTGGTGATTTTGGGTCTCCGACCTCGCGAACTGGGGGGCTATGAGCCCAACGAAACGCGTGATGCGGTGCGCCGTTTCTTGACCAAGGCCATCCGGGCGAAAGCCGAAATGTTTCCTGACCTTATCGTCATGAGTGGAATGCGCCTCGGAACCGAAATCCTTGGCGCTGAGGCAGCGTTAGCCGCCGACGTACCCCTTGTGGCCGTGCTGCCTTACCCGGACCCACATTTGGTCTGGCCACAAGCTTCCCAGGCTTTCTATCGTTCGCTAATTGGTCGTGCCCAGGAGGTAATCGTGCTCCAAAAGAAAGAGCCTGATTCGACCAAGAGTGCCCGAGGTGCGCTGGGGCGCCGTGATGCCTGGTTCGGTCGAAACAGCGACGAAGGCATCATCGTGTGGGACCACAAGGACGCTGACGTGGACAAGACCATCAAGTCCCTCGGCACGGCCATTGGTATGGACGAACTGTGGGTAGTCGATCCCGATCACTTGCCGCGCTAAACCTGTCGTTAGCTCGGCGTTGTCGCGGTACGACAGCCGAGTGCCACCTTCGAGCCGTCGCTTTGGCCGACGCGGTCAATGCCGACAGCGAAGATACAGACTTCGTGGGTACCCGCGGAAACAACGAGCTTATGATCGAATCCGTGAGGTCCGGAAACCCCGAGGATCTTGTTTACATCAAGCCGCGCCATATCTGCGTTGATCGTGTCCGCCAGGACGCCATCCACGTGAATTTCAACACTCAAGGCTTGTGTTTCGGCATCGAGGTCGTAGGCCCAACCGTAAACAGTAAGCGTGTCGCCGTTTGCTGCGAGAAAGTCATACACGCCCCGAGCTGGGGCTTGGTCAGTAATCGTGACGTTGCGACAGTCGATGAGACGGTTGAGGTCGTCGAGGTTGCCGTCAGGGTCGACGGACAGGCTGTACGCACAGACCCTGTGGTTCCCCGAGCGAATACTCAGCGCGCGGTTGAATCCGTGGTTACCTTCGATGGCGAACGCTCGGTTGACATCAGGGCGAAAACCCCCAGCGCGCACGACAGGAGTATCCAGCGCTACCGGGACCTGGGAACCGTCATAGAACGCGTAGACGTGCACCACGGTGGTAAACGCTTCGAAATCGGGATCATATGCCCAACCGTGAATACGGATCTGGTTCGGACCGGCCTCAAGCTCCTCCAAGTTGGCCCGAGCGTAGGAGCGCACTGGTGGGCAATCGTCGCCGCAATGGATGGCATCGAGACCCACATAGACGAATTCCAATATCTCGGGATTGGGGCCGTACTTCACCGTGGCTCCCGTGGGGTACGAGGGCAACCACCCGTTGGCGAGTGCATTGGCGTAGTTGTTGCGAGTAAGCCAGGAGTAGTTGTCCGAGGTACGAAAATCCACGGCGTGCCCCGTGTGATGCTTCGAAAAGCCAGGTGGAGCGACGCAACACATGGCCGCAGTCACCGCGCTGTCAGCAGTGCCAGCCGCGATCTTGGCCACAGTGGTGACAGCCAGAATTCGTCGCATAAACAACGTCCGTTGGAGGGCAAGGTCGCGTAGCCCGAATATTGCGGACAAGGACACACCATCGGCTCGAGCATCAGCGACCAAGGCGGTGTAACCGGCCGCGGCCAGCGGGTGAAGCGGCACCCCATCCACCTGGGTTGTGGGACCCACGTAACTGCCCCGTAGTCGAAAACCACGAGCTTCGGCCAGTTGGTAAATGTGCTCGTCGGCGGCGACGTTCCCGGTGATGCTGGGATAGTTAGCTCGTGGGGCCACATCGACCAAAGCCGTGGTATCGAAAATTTCGATCATCTGATCGGGGGTTAGCTGTTGGGAGGAATCCTGAGCGTTCGCTGGGGAGGCCAGCAGAAACAGGATGCACAAGACAACACTGAGAGCGATTCCTCGTCTGCCAACTGGGTACCAAAGCGTCGATTGCGGACTGTCGGTGACGGCCGTCATGGGTGCGTGTCCTTGTCGTCGGGCGCTCAGGTGATTTCAGTGAGCATCAACCAGTCGATTACCGTAATGTCATGGATCTTAATGGAACATCAGCACTCATCACCGGTGGAGCCTCAGGCTTGGGTGGAGCCACGGCTAACCTGCTCGCCGACAAGGGCGTCAAAGTCGTCATCGTCGATCTCAACGAAGAACTTGGCGAAGCCAAAGCTTCTGCAACTGGGGGACTGTTTGTCAAAGCCGACGTCACCAACGAGGACGATGTCAAAGTAGCCGTTGCTGCCGCAGTTGAGCTTGGCCCCCTGCGCTCTGTGGTCAACTGCGCTGGCATCGGATTCGCGATGCGTACTGTCGGGCGAGATGGCACTCCCCACGACTGGGACATTTACAAGAAAATCATCGAGATCAACCAGATGGGCACGTTCAACGTCATTCGCCTGGCGGCCGGCGAGATGGCCAAGACCGACCCCACCGATGAGTTTGGTGCCCGGGGATCCATTGTCAACACCGCCTCAGTGGCCGGAATCGAAGGCCAGACGGGCCAGGTGGCCTATAGCTCTTCTAAGGGCGGCATTATCGGCATGACCTTGCCCGTAGCCCGTGACCTGGCAGCTATTGGTGTGCGTTGCAACACCATTGCTCCCGGACTGTTCCACACGCCACTGATGCTGCAGGCACCCGATGCTGTTATTGAGGGTCTAGCCGCCAGCGTATTGTTCCCGAAGCGACTCGGAACTGCCGAAGAGTACGCCGATCTAGCGCACTTCCTCTTGCGACACGATTACATGAATGGCGAAATTATCCGCATCGATGGAGCAATCAGGTTCCAACCAAAATGATGGACCTGCGTCCGTTGGTACCGCGAATTTAACGGTGGGTTGGGCTAGGAACTCACGGTCACGACGGGGTAGAACGCTACGTAATCCTGGATCTTTTTGGCCTTTTTCTTGGGTTCTTGGTAGTACCACGCCGCATTCTCGTGACGGTCTCCATTGACGGTGATCGTGTAATACGAAGCTTTGCCCTTCCAGAAACACGATGTTGCATGATCGGTCTCGGTGAAGTGTTCAAGAACGAGCGATGAGGGCGGGAAGTAATGATTGCCTTCGACCACGATTGTTTCGTCGCTTTCGGCTATGACGGTGCCGTTGATTTGTGCTTGCATGATGCTCTTCTTTCGATGTCCTGAGCCATACAAAACCCTGTGAGGTCAGCCACTATTCCGACGGCGGAGAACTTCGGACTCTAGGTGATCGAGAGTCTTGGCCATATTGGCCGGATGCGAAGTGGGGTACCCCATGATTTCGATTCCTTTGGGGAACAACGACGTTGACCAATCGAACGTTTCGGTAACGATGGTGCCTTCCTCGGTCTCTTCTAGGTCGTAACGCCAGCGGTGCTTTGCAAAATGGCACCACGCAATTAGGCGGTCCTGCTCGAACTCGACGACCGTGCTTTTCATGCGATACGGCACGCCTAACTTCATCTTCATACCGAACTTGGACCCCAAGGTGAGATCTATTGGATCGATTGTTTGGCGGACCGTGCCAGAACCATCGATTGCCACGTGCCCCGCAGTGTTTGACAGGATCGCGAAAATTTCTTGTGGGGATGCCGCGATGGTCTTGGAGACGCTGACGCTTCGTTCCGCTGAGTTAGCCATGCTCTAACCTTAGACCGATTGGAAGAGATCTGGAGAAAACCGCGGGTTGACCTGTACCACTACAGTATCTTGGGCTAGACATCGACAAGGGGAACGCAATGGCGCATAAAGATGAGAGCACCGGTGAGGTAATCGAGACCAAAGGTCGGGTCGGCATCATCTTGGCGGGTCTTGCTATAGCTGCATTGGCCGTGTTTGCTATTCAAAACACCGAAAAGGTCGAAGTGGAGTTTCTGTGGTTCGACGGCCGGATTCCGATCTTCTTAGTAATCTTCGTCACCGTTGTGCTGACGCTCATTGTTTCTGTCGTCGCGGCGTGGATAGGCAACCTTAGGTCTCGCCGTAATTAGTCGATGATCGGGGGATTGGCGAGCCCGGATTCCTGGAATATTTGGAGCCTTCCTGGCACCG
Organism: uncultured Acidimicrobiia bacterium; assembly: GCA_964196475.1. Lineage (GTDB taxonomy): Bacteria > Actinomycetota > Acidimicrobiia > Acidimicrobiales > JAHEJN01 > CAWKZT01. Next base: position 267 of record CAXMUI010000083.1, on the reverse strand, counting down.
AACTCTTCAGCGGCGTTGGGGCAATGATTGTGGCGGTAGTTTTATCCTCCACCCAACCAAGTGGGGTGCGTCGACCTTGGCTGCTAGGCGCCGCAACCACGCTGGGAGTAGCGTTTGGGTTGGACCTGGCTCCAGCCCGATTGGTGCTTGTGTGTCTTGCCGCCTTACTCATATCAGTGAGCGGTTCGGCGGTTGCCCGCGGGGTAATCGGAGTGCTCGTTATCGGTGTGTTCTTGGGCACCATGCCCACGTCGATGACTGGTCGAC
>CAXMUI010000082.1:0-5154 GCA_964196475.1 uncultured Acidimicrobiia bacterium | reverse complement strand
CCGGGTGCTCTGCGGATTCCACAACCGGCTCCGCAACGTCAACCTCGGCGGCACCGAACGCAACAAATACCGCCGACGACGAAAGATGCCCACCACCTGGGCCACCACCACCGCAAACAAACCGTCAGAACCGGTCAGCCCGTAATCGATGACGCCCCCATCGAATTTGCGCTTGATGGGTGAGTGATCCAATAGGATCACGGCGTGGCCGACGATCTGTTTAGCGCTGCGGCTACCGACCGCCTGGAACGTCAGTCACCGCTCGCGGCTCGCCTACGACCCCGCAACCTTGAAGAGGTCGTTGGACAACAGCATCTACTTGGCCAGGGAATGCCGTTGCGGGCTCTCATTGAGGCTGACCGATTGTCGTCGGTAATCTTGTGGGGCCCTCCTGGTACAGGCAAGACAACAATTGCGCAGTTGCTGGCCCGTACGACTAAGAAGGCGTTCGTGCAACTGTCGGCGGTTACTGCGACGGTTAAGGACGTACGCTCCGAGGCGGCCAAGGCCGAGCAACGGTTGGGCGAACGCGCCCAAGGCACCATCTTGTTTTTGGACGAGGTGCATCGATTCAGTAAGTCGCAACAAGACACGCTCCTGCCATCGGTCGAGTCGGGGTTGTTAGTGCTTGTTGGTGCAACCACCGAGAACCCGTTTTTTGAAGTCAACGCGCCGTTGCTCTCTCGGTCGACACTATTCCGCTTGGACTTGTTGGAATCGGACGACCTTCGCACCTTGCTACGTAGAGGCCTCAAGATGGAGGGTGCTACGGCTGATGAGGAAGCACTCGAACATCTTGTTTCTCGCTCCGACGGGGATGGTCGTCACGCGCTGACCTCGCTAGAGGTATCGGTGGCGCTTTCGGTCGAACGCGGCAAACCTCCGCACGTCGTTTTGGCCGATGCCGAAGCGGCGCTGAGTACCCGGGCACTTCGGTATGGCCAAGACGAGCACTACGACATCATTTCGGCGTTTATTAAAAGCGTTCGCGGCAGTGACGCCGATGCTGGCCTGTACTGGTTTGCCCGCATGGTTGATGCGGGCGAGGATCCTCGCTACATCGCCCGCCGGATGGTGATCTTGGCTAGCGAAGATATCGGCATGGCCGATCCTCAAGCCCTTGTCATTGCGAATGCTGCGGCCCAGGCGTTGGAGTTTGTCGGGCTTCCTGAAGCCAAGTTGAATCTGGCCCAGGCCGTGATCTATTTGGCCACCGCGCCGAAGTCCAACACGGTGACAACAGCAATTGGCGCAGCAAGCAACGAGGTACGCACAAGTGGGGGAGAAGTTCCAATGCATTTGCGTGATGGCCACTACCAGGGTGCGTCCCAACTCGGCCATGGCGACGGTTACGACTATCCTCATAATGACCCACGAGGTTGGGTCGAGCAGCAATATCGTCCAGAGAAGCTGAGCAACCACGTGTACTACCAGCCATCCAATCATGGTTACGAGGCCGATATTGCTCGACGCATGGCTGCTCACACCGAAGATCCACAAGAGGAAAACGAATGAGTGCAGGAGATCTTGTAGCCGTTCTGGCCGGCATCGTGTGCTTGGCATCGTTCGGCGTAGCGGTGTTCGTGATCATGTCTTTGCGGCAATCAGTTCGTGAACTTGAGGTCACCTTGGCGGAAATTCACGAACAGATCGTTCCGGCCGCCGACAGCTTGGTAAGTACGGCCCAGCAACTTGCCGATGAGGCATATCGAGCCGATGGTTTGCTGGACACGCTCGATCAGATCGCGGCTCGCAGCGATGTTGTGTCCAAGGCCACGTATCGCGCCATTGCGGAGCCAGTCATTAAGACAGCCTCGATTCTGAAAGGTACTTCACGAGTAGCCCGTAAGCTGCGAGGGGCCGGAGAACCCGACGACCAGAAGAACAGGACCCGCTGATGCGACGAATTTTGTGGTTTGGTATGGGAGTTGGCAGCTCCGTCTGGGCGCAGCGCAGTGCCAAGAAACGTCTGAAGAAATACACGCCACCAGCAGTCATTGATCGTGCTGTAAAACGCACCGCGGGTGTCGTTAGGACGGTGCAAGATGCGGTCAGCGAGGGTCGAACCGTGGCTAAGGATTATCAGGACGATGCCAAGTCCGAGATGCAAGAACAACGACGACGTGGGGCCTACCGGCCCGCGTCTTCCGAGCGCCGTCCAGGGATGTAGCGCACAGCGCCCACCCGCACAGCCCACCCGCACAATCCCGTACCTCCCCACGGGGTAGGGGCACTAGGCTAAGCAAACTATGAATGCCAATGAACTCCGCCGCGCTTTTACTGAGTTCTTTGCCGAACGCGACCATCTCCCGATTCCGTCGGCGAGCCTGATTCCGCACGACAATACGCTGCTCTTCACCAACTCCGGGATGGTGCCATTCAAGCCGTATTTCGTCGGCGAAGAGCAGCCCCCCGCAGCGCGAGCCGTGAGCATTCAGAAGTGTGTTCGAGCTGGTGGTAAGCACAATGACCTTGACGAAGTTGGTCGCACCCAGCGTCATCTCACCTTCTTCGAGATGATGGGCAATTTTAGTTTCGGCGATTACTTCAAAGAGCAGGCCATTCCCATGGCATGGGGGTTCCTAACCGAAATACTCGGTTTGGACCCAGAACGACTCTGGGTGACCGTGCACCTTACTGATGATGAGGCCGAAGAAATATGGGCCACCAAAGTTGGGGTGCCTATGGAACGCATCCAGCGCCTCGATGAAGACAACTGGTGGCGCATGGCCGACACCGGCCCCAATGGTCCTTCCTCAGAAATATTTTGGGACAAGGGTCCCGAATACGGTCCTGCCGGAGGCCCCGAAAATCCCGACGCCGAGGATCGCTACGTCGAGATATGGAACCTCGTGTTCATGCAATTCGCCACCGACGAATCCGGCGAATCGCACCCTCTGCCCAAGCCGTCGATCGACACTGGCGCGGGACTTGAGCGCATTTTGTCGGTGTTGCAGGAGAAGGATTCGGTTTTCGATATTGACGAGATGGTCAAGCTAGTCGAAACTGCGTCGGCCATCACCGGGTATCAGCTTGGCGCCGATGATGACTCCGATCTTGCTTTACGCGTGCTTGCTGAGCATGCCCGCACGATGACATTTCTCATCAGCGATGGGGTGCTTCCGTCTAACGAAGATCGTGGTTATGTGCTGCGGCGCATCATGCGTCGCGCGGTTCGTTTTGCTCATCTGTTGGGCGTAACCGACTTGGTTACCCCTCGCCTTGTTGACCGCGTGATCGAGATCATGGGGGCCGATTACCCCGAACTCGTCGACAACCACGGCCTTATCCGGAGCACGGTTGAACGAGAGGAAAAGCAATTTCGTCGCACGCTTGCAACAGGTCTGGCCAAGTTGCAGGAATTGATCGAGCCCTACGGCGACGGCGACCAGGTCCCCGGCGCGGTTGCTTTCGTATTGCACGACACCCACGGGTTCCCGCTCGAGGTCACCGAAGAAGTGCTCAAGGATTACGGAATGACCGTCGACCACGAGGGCTTCGACACCGAAATGGCAGCCCAGCGACAGCGAGCCAAAGCAGGAGCCAAGTTTGCGATGGGCGAGGGCTCAACAGTTGACTACCTCGCACTTGTTGTCGAACACGGCGCCACCGACTTTGTTGGCCGCGACACCTTCGCCATCGACGCCACCGTGCTCGTCGCAACGGACGAGGGCATTGTGGTGGATCGCACCCCGTTCTACGCCGAATCTGGCGGCCAGGTGGGTGACACGGGCAACATCTCGTGGCCCAATGGTCACATTGACGTAACCGACACGGTTGCGGGAGCGCCCGGACTCAACGTGCATCGGGTGGCCGATGGAGCGCAGCTTCCTGCGCCTGGTACCACGGTCACCCTTGAAATTGATGTCGACCGGCGTAATGCCATCCGTCGTAACCACACAGCGACGCACCTAGTGCACTATGCACTTCGGGCGGTGCTGGGTGAACACGTGAAACAGCAAGGGTCCGAAGTCGGGCCCGATCGGTTACGTTTCGACTTCAGCCATCACGACGGCATGACGGCCGAAGAGATCGCCCAAGTCGAAGACTTGGTCATGACCGAGATTCTGGCCAATCCTGGTGCTCGACACCTAGAAACCACGATGGACGAAGCCAAGAAGATGGGCGCAATCGCATTCTTCGGCGACAAATACGGCGATATCGTCCGCGTGCTGGAAGCCGGCCCGAACTCCACCGAACTCTGCGGCGGAACCCACGTGCGGGCCCTCGGCGACATTGGTGGGTTCAAGATTGTGAGCGAAGGTTCGGTTGGATCTGGTGTTCGCCGGATCGAGGCAGTCACCGGAGCGGCACCGGTCGTCCGCCTACGGGAACAGGAAACTCGTCTCGCAGCGATAGCCAGCCAGCTAGGCGTAGCCGACGAAGACATCGCCGATGGCCTCAATCGTCGTTTGGCCGAACTCAAGAGCCTTCGCAAGGAACTCGATCAGATTCACAAAGATGCCACGTTGTCCAACGTGGACGACTTCGTTGCTAATGCAACCAATGGCGTCGTGGTCGAACGGGTCGATGGGCTCGAACGCGACGATGTCCGCGATCTCGCTGTGGCGCTCCGGGATAAGCCGGAGATCCGGTGCGCAGTTCTCGCCAGTGCGACCGACGGTGGTGGCGTGGCCCTGGTAGCCGCATGCACCCCCGACGGTGGTCTTGATGCTGGCGATTTGCTTAGCGGCGCCTTCAAACACATTGGTGGAGGCGGAGGACGTAACCCCGAGCTATGTGTAGCCGGTGGCAAAAACCCTGCTGGCATCGATGAGGCGCTTGCTGTGGTGCGAGCCGCCGCGGGCATCTAGAAATCGGCCGGATTAGAAACCCCATGCGAATTCTTGGTATTGATCTTGGAACGAAGAGGATTGGTCTGGCTATTACCGATGCCAGCGCCACGATTGCGAGTCCACTCCTGGTCGTGCAACGCAACAACGACAAGCAAGCTATTCGCCGGCAATTGCGAGCGATTGTGGAGGAATACGAAGTAGAGCTTGTCGTCGTTGGTATGCCTCTCTCGCTGGACGGTTCCATTGGTCCGGCCGCACAACGAGCCCTCGAAGAAATTGCTGCCCTGCGTGACACCCTTGGGGTACCAATCGAGACCTACGATGAACGCCTGACGACGGTCACCGCGCATCGCATTCT
>CAXMUI010000081.1:0-1964 GCA_964196475.1 uncultured Acidimicrobiia bacterium | reverse complement strand
TTTATGGCCCACGTGGGATTTGAAGCATTCGGATCGTTGCGATCCATTCTTGCCAACGTGCCGTTCACCGAACCGGTGGCTGTGAAGCTGTGGCGTATCGGGTCCGACGACATGCCGGCGGACCCGACAAATCAACTTGTTTTGATTGATCGGCAGTGGCAAATCATGGACGACTGGGCCTTCGAACAAAAAATCTGACAAATCTGCATCCAACCGCTTCACCCAGTTCGTAGAGGGAGTTAAACCAACCCCCCCCCACTTCTAGGAGAAGTAACCAAAATGAGAAGTCGATTGTTGCGCATAGTCGCCGCACTACTTACGCTCACCCTTATTGCCGCTGCCTGCGGCAGTGACGAGAGCAATGATGAAGCTGCAGCTGAAACCCCCGCCGCTGAGTCTGAGGCCGAAGTGGCCGAGGCTCCTGGCACGATCGTTGATGTTGCTGTTGCTAACGGCAGCTTCACCACGCTCGTCGCCGCAGCCCAAGCAGCCGGACTGGTCGAAACCCTTTCTGGCGACGGACCCTTCACGGTGTTCGCCCCTACCGATGACGCATTCGCTGCAGCCCTCGAAGCCCTCGGCCTAACCGCCGAAGAACTTCTCGGCAACACCGAACTGCTCACCTCGGTACTCACCTACCACGTCATCGCCGGTGAAGTACCTGCCAGCCAGGTGGTCACCATGGACGGCCAAAGCGCCGCCACCGTTAACGGCGCCGAAGTAACCATCACTATTGATGGCGACATCGTCATGGTCAACGACGCCACAGTCATCGCCGTCGACGTCGAAGCCTCCAACGGCATCATCCACGTCATCGACAGCGTCCTCCTCCCACCAAGCTGAGTCAAATAGTCTTGGGAGCGCCGGAACCCCCTCCTCCGGCGCTTCCATGGACTCACTCATTCGCCACCGATGCACCCTGTTCTCACCCTCACCCGACACTCGGCGCTTGATCTGTCGCTGTACAATTTCACAGTGCCCCAGCCAGACCAAGACATCGTCGATGCCGAAGCCGCTTTCGTTCGGGGTGAAGACACCGCACTCAAGTCCGCCTACGACGATCACGGCGCATTTATCTACACCCTCTGCCGTCGCAGCGTTCCCGATGATCGGGCCGCCGACGTCACCCAGGAGGTTTTCGTCAATGCTTGGAAAGCACGTCACCAATTCGACCCCGAAAAGGGACGACTGGCCGCATGGCTGGTCGGTATCGCCAAGAATCGAATCATCGACAACATCCGCTCTGAGCAACGCCACGAATCTCGACGGTCCGACAAGCCCGCTACGGAGCTTCCTGTCGATTCCGAAATCGAGCACACCGCCGACAAGATGCTGGTGGCTCAAGCACTCGCCTGCCTTCCTGATCGCCAGCGTCAAATGATCGAACTCGCCTATATAGACGGCTTTACCCACTCCGAGGTCGCCGACAAAACGAATAGCCCGCTTGGCACCGTCAAGAGCGATATCCGTCGAGGTCTCGACCGAATCCGAATCGACCTAGGGGGCGAACGATGAGCGACGACCCCACCGGATCTGAGGCATCGGCCCGAGCCGAGATCGAAGAACTACTCACGCAACTTTCTGACGCCGACACCCAATTAACTGCCCCACCAACTGATCTTTGGAACCGCATTGAACAGGCCACCACGGGCGACGCCGTCAATTCCGACGAATCTGTCGATCGCATCGGGGCCCAAGTAGCAGAGGCCGACCTCCCCGACGGTGTCATTTCGCTCGACCAACGCCGCCGACCTAAAGCTTTGGCATTTCTTGCCGCTGCTGCCGCGATCGTTGCTGTCGTTGGGTTCGCGGTCAGCGTTACTGGATCAGACCCCGCCGCCCAACAGCTCGCCGAAGCCAATCTCGTCTACGACCCGGTCGCATTTGACCCGCTCGGTGCTGATGCTGCCGCAACTGCGTTGCTGATCGACGAAGACGGCCTGCTCACGGTACAAATTGATGAC
>CAXMUI010000080.1:0-9626 GCA_964196475.1 uncultured Acidimicrobiia bacterium | reverse complement strand
GGGCGGTTTCGTTAACTTGACGATTGCTGCCGCCGTTGTAGATGGTGCCTTGCAAGTAGAGCCCCCAGATGTTCCTCCGCAACTCGGCGGCGACCAAGTAAGCGCCGCCATTAACCGATGGACAACCGATCTCAACGCCGTACTGAAATTTCACGACAAGCAGTTATCGGGCCTCACGGTCAATGATGGGGTTCTCCGCCTTACGAAATCTGACATCATTGCTCACGACGAGACTGAGGCAAGTTCTCGCACGGGAACAACCGTGGCACCGACTGATCCTCCTCCCTCCGACTCGAGCCCACCGTCCGGTAGTAGTCCGCCTGCCACCGGGACTCCTCCGGGAGGCTGCTCGTTGATGTTCATGATGTTGATGATCGCGTTCTTGGGCGTAGTGGCCGTTGGTGTGTACCTTCTTGTTGGCGGAGGTGGTGACGAAGACGCTGCAGTTGGCGGTGTCGATGAGGTCGAAGTTGCCACTTCGGCGCCCACCGCAGAAGTCCCGACGCCGGACCCAACAAATGTCCCACCCGAGGCCACCGCCACGACGGTTCCGAAACCTACAGCGGTCCCGCTAGGGCCCGGGCAACTCACCGACCCTTTGGGCGACCAGGAAACCTCTTGTGGCGGTGGATCCAGCATCAGTGATGCTGACCTCTCTTCGGTTGGCGATCTGGTCTCCGCCGATGTTCAGCAACCCACCAGTGGTCAAGTTTTGGTAATCGTCGGTGTTAATGGGAATGTTTCCGATTTCGTTGCGAACGACGGGTTTAGTCTCGCGGCCGAGATACAGATTGACACACTCAACCAAGGTATTTTAGCGGGCGTCCAACATCACAATGGAACAACGTCTGACTACGTGAGTGACAGCGCCACGGCCCAACCATTTCCCGGGCCGACAAGTAGTTGGTTCATGGAGGGGCAAACATTCGTATTGGCCATTAACGGTCTAGCTGATCCGACTAATGCTGATGCGCAAATCACCATTTACAATTTGCCGACCTCCGATGGCGTGTTCAGTTGCGACCAATCGAAGCCATTGAAGGTTCCTGCTCCAGCGCAGGAGCTTCCGGCCCCCCAGCCAGCTCCAAGCGATACAACGTCTGGGGCACCCACCACGATCACACCCGTCATGGCCGAAACCCAACAGGGCATGTATATGGCGGCCGAGGCGGCGGGCCTTCAGCTTCCAGGAAAGGCCTTGCTTGCCGATTCGTTCGACTCCTACGACGGACTCCCTCACATGACTTGGTATGTGCGTGTTGGCCCCGACGGATCAATTCTCCATACCCGCGAAAATGCCGAGCCGGGTGGCCCCGCTGCATCCTCGATCATGGGCATTGAGGCCTACCCAGATGGCCATGGGAATTGGTGGGCAACCGTCCGCCTCATCGACACCACAAAGTCCACGGTCTACGCGGTGAACAGCCCCCGAGAATCAAACTCCGACCCAGATGCACCGTTACCAACACCTCAGAGTGCTGAAGAAGCAGTGAGTCTGGCGCTCATGGGCATAGTCAGCGACGGCAAGATAGCGCAACCCAACGACCCGCGTTTTGATTAACGAACCGGCTCAGAATACCGATTCCCGTCGTAGCCCAATTCGACGACTTCCACGATGTCTCGATCTGGGCGTGCGGCGTCGGACACGGTGTGCCGCGATGCTGGTTGTCCTCGTGCTGTTGTTGGTTGCATGCGGCGGTGGGAACGGTTCTTCGGGGGACGACTTGACGGCGACTCCCAACGATGTCTCGGCCGAGAGCGGAGATGGGCAGCCAACAGAGGGCACGATTGTCAGCAGTGATGGAGTTCTTACCGTTGACATTCCAGAGGGAGCAGCGCCCGCAGGAACCGTGGTGACCATTGTCGAGCTCGACGAAACATGGCGGCCGGAGCAGTTGCAGGTCGCCGATGTCAGCATGGCCGCCTACGACCTTTTACCCGACGGGGCCGTATTCGCCGAACCGGTAACCATCACGTACAGGATCGATCCGAATGACTTAGGACTCGAGCTTCTCGACGGAGCAGTGCCGGTCGCCCTCTTGGTAACCCAGGACGAGTCGGGCGAGCTCGGAATGGTGGGCGTCGAGTTGAGCCGCGAGAACGGAATGTTCGTCGCTCGTGCTTCGACCACGCACTTCAGTCCGTTCGCCATCATGATCTCAGACACCAGCGCGATTGCGCTCGTGCCGCCAGCACTAGCCCTCGCTGTGGGTGGCCAGGAACGCGTCGAACTTCGCAAAGTTACCCTCACCGGTAGCGAGTTGTTGGGCGCTCGATTGAGGCGGAACGAGTTGTGGACTGCCACCGCTCCCTTTGTCGCGGAAACCATAGACCCTCTCAGGGGCGCCTGGATTGAGTGTTCGGCACCCACGGATGGGGTCGTCCCCGACGCCTACATTCTCCAAATCCTGAAAGCCACCGGGTCCGACGTTCAGCTTGAAGCGATGTCGTTTCTGATTAGTCAACTCGGGTTACTCCATACGACCGAGCACCAGGTCACGTACACGTTGAGCGGGAGCGGAACGTGCACGCTTGACGGGACCGATCCCATTGGTGATCCGTTTTCAAGCTCTGGATCGTCTGCGACGGAGGATCCAACGGCAGATGCGGTCGACATCGTCGAAATTAGTCATCGGCAGGTCGATCTAACGACACATGAATTCACCGTGCACTTGGGTGGTCCCGGCGAGGTAGTCGCCAAGGATCTGCAGACCAGCCTGTTCCAGTTGTCGGGTCGCATCGATGGCGTGGAGCCGTGGCCCAACGGCGGGTGGGACTTCACCATTGTCTATGCCAACGGAGTGATCGAGCCAGTCACGGTGCTTTCACGCAGTGTCGAGGACGGCGAGCCTACGACAACCAGAGTGGGTGGGGCGTCCGCTGACATCAACTGGACCAGCGCGCAAGAGGTCGTGATTACTGTCTTCAACATCGAGGTTGTGCAGCCCGTCGAGGGCTTTGTGATTGCAACCTCGACGAGCAACCGGAACGACGAAGCGACGTGCCACGAAGTTTGCTTGACCAACTAGGTAACAGCCGCAACGTGTGCGTATGTCTCGGCGTTTCTCCTCACGATGAGCCGGGGACGTCAACGCCCGAGACGATGTTGCACTCTCGAACACTGACTGGTCCACGGTCGGGGTCTGAGATACACTCTGTGTTTGCAGAAAAATTCTACGCGGCGAGGTTGATCCTGTCGGATCGGCTGCGGTGTGGGTTAATGGTTGCAATCCCCCCATCGATTTGAACCCCCAACCGTTTCATCCCTAGCTTTCCAAAATAATCGGGATACCCACCGGTAACTAACGGCTAATAGGGGTCAGCATTTCACCTGGCCCTCGATGCGTTTGTAGTGGGCCGCCCCGATCTTCTTGGTTATTTCGACCTCGATTGGCTGCTGAAAAGCGGTGCGGTGACGGTGATATAAACGATGACTTTGTCAATCGGCGTTCGACCCCGACCGTGCTCTTGGACGGAAATGATATATATCATGCCGGTGCAGTCGGACGAGGGGAGTTGAACGTTGACGACCGAGAATCACCAGTCCCGCGACATCGTCGGCGAAGCGTCTTCGCGGGCTGAAGTAAGCCTGCGTGGCGTGTCCAAATGGTTTATCGGACGGAACGATTCCGTCCAGGCGTTATCGGGCGTCGACCTCGATGTCGAGCCGGGGGAGTTCATTAGCATCATTGGCCCGAGTGGCTGTGGCAAGTCGACGCTCTTGCGAGTCGTCGGCGGGCTCATCCCGTATGAGTCCGGGACGGTAAAGGTCGCTGGGGCAACTCCCGCCGCCGCCCGCCGCTCGCGACAAATTGGGTTCGCGCCGCAGACTCCCGCGCTGCTCCCTTGGCGCACAGTGCGCAAGAACGTGAGGCTCCTCCGTCAGCTCAACTCACGCCGAGCGACCGGCGCCCCATTGACCGACGCCGAATCGATGGCGTTGCTTGAAACCGTCGGGTTGGCGGACTTTGTCGACAGCTACCCCAACGAACTTTCTGGTGGCATGCAGCAGCGAGTTTCGTTGGTGCGCTCTTTTGTCCTCAACGCTCCAGTAATGCTCATGGATGAGCCGTTTTCCGCACTCGATGAAATCACCCGCGGCGAGATGCGCTATTTGCTTCTCGACCTGTGGATCCGCACCAACAAGACCGTGCTGTTCGTTACGCACAGCATCTCCGAGGCCGTAATGCTCGCCGATCGGGTGATCGTGATGGCCCCCCGACCTGGCCGGGTTGTACACGTCGAGACGGTGAATCTGCCGCGACCGCGCGACCAGTCGATGGAGGACGACCCGCAGTTTCTCGAACATGTGCGAGTGGTCCGTAGGGCGCTCCAGGACGTGTCTGCTCGATGAACGATCGATGGACCGCGGAGCAGGAAGCCTCGCAGGAAGAGCCGATAAAGTTTGACCCCGAGATGGCACCAGCAAAGCCACGCCGCCCATTTCGCCGGGCGGCGATGCTTGTTGCCCCCGTCATCGGGCTTGTCGTCATGTTTGGTCTGTGGGAGTTCTATGTCCGTATGGCTGATATTCGCCCGTTGACGCTTCCCCCACCAAGCCGCATTCTTCGCCACGTTGCGCAAGAGCCAGCCTTTTATTGGGAGCACTCCTGGATCACCATCCAGGAAGCGGCGCTGGGATTCGGACTTGGCCTGGCGACGGCGCTGGTCGTGGCGACCTTCCTGGCTCACTCTCGCTTCTTGGAACGCTCCACGCTTCCGGTCATCATTCTTGTGCAGAGCACGCCGGTGGCAGTCCTTGCCCCCGTGTTTTTGATCTGGTTCGGGTTCAACATCTGGTCGAAGGTGCTGGTGGCAGCCGTCTTCTGCTTCGTGCCGTTTGTCATGAACGCACTTACTGGGCTTCGTTCGATCGATGAGAATGCCCACGAATTGATGCGTTCGGTGTCGGCGAGTCGCTTGGAAATCTTCTGGCGGCTCCGGCTCCCGCACTCGCTGCCCTACCTCTTCTCGTCGGCCAGACTTTGCCTGGGTCTCTCGCTGGTCGGCGCCGTTATCGGCGAAATGTTTGCAGGTTCCACGGGCGGTCTTGGCAATACGGCCCGTGTCGGGCAAAGCCGACTGTTGATCGATCAGCTGTGGGGCAGCATCTTCGTGCTGGCCTTCATCGGTGTCGGTGCCAACCTTGTTCTTGGTGGCATCGAGTCGCGCGTGCTTCGGTGGCACAGTTCGCAGAACAAAGCGCGCTGACGCGACGCCTTCAAGATCTCACAATGACCGAAAAATATTCCTGGAGTAATGACAAATGTTGACTATTTTGAACAATCGAGGACCGTTGTTTCGCGTCCTCGCGATTCTCTTCGCAGGAGCGCTGATCGCGGGCGCGTGTAGCGGTGACGACTCGTCAACCGCTGAGCCTGTCAATGAAACGGTCGCTGGGCCCGATCTCAGCTTCGGGTCTCCCGACCGCTGCCAGGCCAACCGTGATGCCGGAAAGGTGACCTTCATCACGGGGTTCGACTTTGCGGCCTCGGTAGGAATCCTCGACATTGTTGCCGCGGAAGCCGAGGGCTACTACGACGACATGTGTATTGACCTCGATGTGCAATCTGGGCTCTCACCCGCAAACAGTGCGGCAGTCGCGGGTGGTGCTGCCCAGTTTGCGTCACTTGCGGCGTTCGGTGAGATGGTTCGTCAGAACGTGAACGGCGAATCTGACCTCGTGGCATTTGCCCAATTGGGCCACACCTCGTTGGCGGTGCTGGTGGTTCCCGATGATGGGGTCCAGACGCTCGCCGAGCTTGAGGGTAAGACCATGGGCATCAAGGGTGATGTACCGACAGCTGTCGAGGCAATGCTCGAATCGGAGGGCCTCAGCCGAGGCAGCTTCGACGAACTCCTGCTCGACGGCTTCGACCCGGCTGCCCACCTGGCGCTGGGAATCGACGCACTGCCGGTGTTCCGATCTAACGAACCGGCCACGCTCGACGACCAAGGCATTCCGTTCAGGGTCTTCGATCCGCTCGATTTCGATGTGCCATCTTCGTTCGGTGTACACATAACGACGGCGTCGATGTACGAGGACCATCCGACGGTGGTCGAGGACTTCATCCGTGCTTCCATTCGTGGCTATGAATTTGCCGAGGCCAACCCCGAAGCCGCGGTCGGCCACGCGTTCGAGTTAATCAATACGGCTGGGAATCAGTTCTTCCTTGCGGAGGCACATGAGCTCGACAAGTGGGCGATCGAGGCAGCGGTAGTGGCCGCCGCTCGACCCGAGGGCCTTCTCGCCGGTGAGTTAAACCCGTCGCGTCTCGGCGATGAGGTACAAGTCATGACCGATCTGGGCGTCTTCGACAGCCTCCCCGCATGGGAAGGCATGCTCAATGCGTCGCTGGTTCCGATGCTCTACGACGCCGACGGTGCGTTGATCTGGGAATCGATGAACGAATAGCGCGAAAGTGGAGCCGCCGTCCTCTGGAGAACTTCGTCAACGCAACAGTGCCAGCAGATGGCCTACATCGTTGGGTTGACCAGCACTTTTTTGCCGGTGGCTTTCCGGTCGTAATCCCGGGCTATTTCGGGGTCGAGCATATCGAGCAGGCTGATTTCGCTGGTATAGGCACTGTGGAAGATGCCGTTACGTTCCTCAACGCAGTACATGCGCATTTCGATCATGCGTTCAATACCGACCTTTTCGAGATGCGGTGTTAGTAGCCAGCCGCCGACGCCCCAGTACATACCAAATCCGCTGCCTAGTTTGGTTTGTCCGGTGTTGAGGCGGCCATAGATATAGACCTGTTTATTGACGCTGGAGCCATACACACTGAACTCGGCACCGCGTTTGGCGGCTGCTCGCTCCATGGCGAGAAGGATTTGGCTGGCCATGTCGCCGCCGCCGATGGCATCAAAGCCCAATGTTGCGCCGGTTTCGGCCAGCGCATCGATCAGCGTCGACATAAAGTCATCCTTGGTGCTGTCGAGCACGTGGGTCACGCCGAGGTCGGTGAGAATTTTCTCCTGCTCAGCGGAACGGACGATTGCCACCAAAGGCACACCTTCGCTCACGCAGAGTTTGGCAAGCATCTGGCCAAGATTGGAAGCCGCGGCAGTGTGTACCAACGCTTCGTGTCCCTCAGAGCGCATGGTGTTGAGAAAGCCCTGGGCGGTCATCGGGTTGACAAAGAGCGAGGCGCCCTCTTGCGCCTGGGCGCCATCAGGAAGTGCCGCACACATCATCGCGGGAATCACCCGATGAGTTCGGTACATTTCGCCGCCGACGAGGCTGACAGTTTTACCAAGCAGCGCTTGGGCGTCGTCGGACGATCCAGCCGCGACGACGGTGCCCGCACCTTCGTTGCCTGCCACCAACTTCTTTCCGGCGCGGCCTTTGAAGGCGACTTGCAAGTCCGGCTCAATGTCGGCAACTAACGCCGGATGACCGTCAACGGTCTCGCGGCGCGCCGTGGCCAGGTTGGCTGCGGCGGTGAGGAGTCCAAGATCGGAAGGGTTGATCGGCACGGCCTCCATTTGCACCACAACCTCATGCTCGGCTGGTTCTGGCACGTCGTACGGCTCGATGGACAGTATTGATTTGCCGTCTTCAGTCACGGTGGTGAAAAGTTGCTTTGCGTTCTCGATGCTCATGCCGAACTTCCTGTTGACGGAGCTAATGGGCCAGCACAAATACTCAATGCCGGGCCAACCACCCTATTCGGGGATAGCTCTTAGTGCGCGAAGCTTTGGGCGCAGGCCTTACGACATCGTGTTCGGCAGCCGACCGGTAGCTGGGTATTGTCTTACAGCGCACGAGTTGTGGGCGGACCCAGATCGAGGGGATGGATGAGCACATCAGCGGGAAGAGCCATGGCACTGGAAGAAGCAATCGCAGAGCGAGCACTTCGATACGTCGTCGACCCGCCCTCCGGGCCGAACGATGTGGTCAACTTTGCCAGCCCCTCGGAGCTGTTGCTGGCGTTCGACGCAACCGTCGGAATGGCATTTGACGATGTCTCAGCGGCCGAGTCCGACGAAGCGATCCTGGCTGCGGTTGATCTGGTGATCCACCACTCAGTGCACACCAGCCACCCGAGGTTCGTGAATCAGAACTTCGCCGGCCCAGATCCGATCTCGGTGGTTGGCGACTGGCTTGGTGCTGCACTGAACACCACGGGTGCCACCTTCGAGGCAGCCCCGATATTCACCCTCATGGAGAGCGCGGTTCTGGCCAAGCTCGGCCGATTCGCCGGGTATGTCAGCGAGAGCGATGATCGGGTCCCGACGCTGCCCCCGGGGCTTTTCTGCCCGGGTGGCTCAACAGCAACGCTCTACGCCCTGCAACTTGCCCGTCACCGGAAGAGACCTGATGTTGCGCAGACGGGTGCAACCGGCGAGCGCCTCACATTGTTCGTTTCCGATGCCGGGCACTACGCGGCAAAAAAATCGGCCGCGCTCTTAGGGTTGGGGACCGACGCAGTGATCAAGGTCGAGTCCGACGACGCGGGAGCGATGATCCCCTCGGCACTCGAGGCTGCCGTGCTGGCATCGAAGGATGCGGGTGACGTGCCGTTCGCCGTTATCGGAACCTCAGGGACAACGGTGACCTCCGCCTTCGACGACCTGAATCAGCTCGCCGACATCTGCGACGCCAATGATCTGTGGCTTCACGTCGACGGTTGTTACGGCGGGTCGGCCCTCTTCTCCGAGCAACAACGCCATTTGCTCGCCGGCGTTGAGCGTTCGGACTCCTTCGTGTGGAACCTTCACAAGATGATGGGCATGACCCAGCAATGCACGGCGCTCCTGGTCAAAGAACCGAGCCAATTGGCCGACTGCTTCGCCAGTCGGGCTGAGTACCTGTTTCAGCCAGACAAGCTCCACGGCGAGTACGACTCTGGCGATCGCACGTTCCAATGCGCGCGACGCATTGATGTGTTGAAGCTCTGGCTGGCTTGGAAACACCACGGCGATGTCGGGTTCGCTGCTCGGATCGACCATGCCGTTGCCATCGCAGCTCACACGCGGGAGCGAATCGCCGCCTCGCGTGGAGCGTTTTCGATGGTTGTGTCTGGCAACTTCACCAACGTTGTGTTCGTCTGGGTGCCGGTGCCGCTACGTCCGCTCATTCTTGATCCACGGCCGATTGCGAAACTCGAGCCCAGCATCCGTGACGAACTCCACACCCTGCCGCCGGAGATCAAGGCGCAGATGCAGGCCCACGGCACCGCAATGGTTGGATTCCAACCGATCGACGGCCTCAACACCTTTCGGATGCTCTTCATGAACCCAAAGGTGACCACCGAAGACGTCGATGCGATCCTCGATCTCATCGACGAGTACGGCACGGCCGCCGTCATGAACCCCACGCCACGATGACCTAGGGCAGATTGGTGTGGCGTTCTGGGCCATATATGGAAGGATGTCTGGATGTGGTTTCAGCGCCTGGTCGGCTTCGAGGAGACAACGGCAGACGATGTCCGGGCGAAGCTGCGCGTCGAGGGCGATCGGATGACGTCGCTGGTCAACGGTCGCGATATGGGCTGTGGCGTCCTTGAGGTTCCCTCCCTTGCAGAACTTCGTCAGCGCACGGCCGCCCTATCCACTGGTGCGGTGCCGACCACGCTACGCGAGCTTGTTGGTGACGCCGGTGGGCTCCACCGCGATGC
>CAXMUI010000079.1:0-27653 GCA_964196475.1 uncultured Acidimicrobiia bacterium | reverse complement strand
ACCCCGACGAATGACGTCTGACACGGAGGACGTGGGGAAGCAATCAAACGCAGCTTCCTTTCACCACGACCCGGTCATGTTGCACGAGATCCTCGAGTGCTTTGGCTCGATCCCGGCTGGAGTCGTTGTTGATGCAACCGTAGGGGGCGCTGGTCATAGCGCCGCGATCCTTGACCTACGCGCCGACCTCGACATAGTGGGACTCGATCACGACGACGTAGCACTCGAAGCGGCCGCTAAGCATCTTGAGGCATACGGCAAACGCGCCCGGCTCTACAGGACTCGTTTTGACGGCCTCTCCGCTGCACTTGATGTGCTAGAGATTGAAGAAATAGTTGGCGTGTTGTTTGACCTCGGTGTTAGCTCACCCCAATTCGATGTGCCCGAGCGAGGGTTTAGCTACCGTCACGACGGTCCGCTCGACATGCGTATGGACACCACCGCCTCACTTACCGCGGCTGAACTCGTCAATCATGCTGATTTTGGCTCGTTAAGCAAGATCTTGCATCGGTATGCCGACGAACGATTTGCCCGACGCATCACTAATGCCATCATTGCTGCCCGTCCGATCGCAAGTACACAAGAACTCGCAGAAATCGTGAAGCTGGCGATCCCGGCTGCCGCCCGCCGTACCGGAGGGCACCCCGCCAAACGTACGTTTCAGGCGCTTCGCATCGCGGTAAACGCCGAACTCGATGTTCTCGCCCCAGCGCTCGAACAAGCCATTGGTCGGCTGGCTCCGGGCGGCCGAGGTGCCGTCTTGAGCTATCACTCTGGTGAGGATCGCATTGTCAAGCAGGTACTTCGAGAGGCAGAAAACGCGACCCGAACCCCTCGACACCTGCCCGTGGACGTGCCATCCACCGGCACGATTAAGCTCCTGAAGCGGGCAGGAACTACAGCCAGCGAGGAAGAACAGGTTCGTAACCCACGCTCAGCAAGCGCTCGACTTCGTCTCTTTGAAAAGCTGCCGGCGGCGGCATGAGCGCCGAGAAGGCGACGGCCACCAAGACCACACCGACGCGCTATCCGCAGACCGGTCCAGGTCGGGGCAATGTTGTCCGTTTACGGCCGTCACAGCCTGCGCCACAACGCAAACTCAAGGTTGTTAAAGCGTCACTCGGTGGACGCGCCATGCAGTGGTTGGCACCGGTTGCCATGGCCGCCATCTTCGGTGTTCTTATGTTGATGGCAGTGATTCAGACAATGGTCGTACAGGGGCAACGCGAGCTCGACCGTCTCGCTGTAGAGACGAAGGCTGCGCAACTTTCGAACGATGCGCTGGATCTTCAGCTGGCGGAGCTTGAGGCTCCGCAACGCATCGTCGATGCAGCTCGCGTTTTCGGAATGGTGGATGCGCCGATGGTTGTGTATCTAAGCCCCGGCACAGTTGCAGCAGCGGAGTAAACCCGATGACCCGACCTCCGAGCTCTCATCGACCAGGTGCCCGGGTATCTCTCACGGGCGGCACGCGTCGAACGCGTGGAACACCGCCAAATAGTCGTCCACTACCTGGTCATGGCTCGGTGCGGCCTTCGACGCGGTCAGTCAGTGCTCGTCCACGCACAAATTCCGCGTATCGCCCCCGTACGAGTCCTGCCCCGCGCACGTCGAAGGCGGCGCAGCGGGCGGCAACGTCACCCAGACGTCGCCTCTTGGGCTTGCTGCTGGTCATTGTGCTTGCTGCGGGCGGATTGACCTATCGCATGGTCGTCTTGCAGATCACCTCACCAGAACAATTTGTCGCCTATGGCGAGACGCAGCGTCTACGAACCCAGGATCTTCCTGGGCGTCGCGGTGCTCTTCTCGACCGCAACGGCGAACAGTTGGCAATCTCGATTCCGCAGCGCACTATCTGGGCCGATCCGCGTTTGGTAATCGATAAAGAGGGCACCGCTTTGGCGTTGTCGCAGGTCCTCGACGTTCCTTATGCGCTCCTCCTTGAACGACTCACCACCGATGCTGCGTTCGTTTATCTTGAACGCCAGGTAAACGACACGACGGCAGAACTAGTTGCCAGTTACGAACTGACCGGTATTGCGGCGTACGACGAACCCCATCGCTTCAACCCATCGGGATCCACCCTCGCTAACGCGGTAATTGGGCGAGTTGGAGTGGATCATGAAGGTTTGAGTGGACTCGAACTGCAATTTGACGACCTGCTTGCGGGCGTCGCGGGTGAGATTAACCTCGAGACTGCCCCTGATGGTCGCACCATTGCAACCGGTACTAGAAGCGAGACGCCAGCTGAAACAGGCGCAACGCTTACCCTTAGCCTTGATCGACCCTTGCAGTTCGAAGTCGAACGCATGCTGATCGCCCAGGTTGAAGCCATGGCTGCGAAGGGCGGCGTTGTCGTCGTGATGAAGCCCGGCACCGGGGAGATTCTGGCCATGGTGAGTGTGGTCCGAGACGAAGACGGCGACGCGGTGACTACATCGGAAAATCGAGCGGTGACGTGGTCTTTCGAACCGGGTTCAATAACCAAACCGCTTACTGTGGCCGCAATAATTGAGGAAGGTATTGCGTCGCCGGAGAGCGTTCGCAAAGTGCCATCGTCGATGCAGTTGTACGACCGCACCTTCAGCGACTCCAGTCCGCACCCCGACTCCATGTGGACGCTCACTGACATTTTGGTCAAATCCTCAAATGTCGGCACCACAATGTGGGCGCAAGAACTCGGAGCGACCAAGGTAGATGAGTACTTCCGTGACTTTGGATTCGGCGAGTTGACGAGTCTCGATGCCAACTTTGAGAGCAATGGCGTGATGCCTTCGCTTGATGACTGGTCAGGTGTGTCGATTGCCACTATTCCTATCGGTCAAGGTATTTCGGTTACGCCGATTCAGATGCTCACTTCCTTGAACACGATCGCCAATGGCGGTGTTTATGTGCCGCCTGTTCTGGTGACCGGTGCCGTAGACGGCGAAGGCAACGAGGTTGAACTCACTCAACCCGATACGCGCCGAGTCGTTTCGGAGCGTACCGGTGCCACTGTTCGTGAGATGATGGCGCAGGTCGTGACCTCAGGAACGGGCAAACGTGCCGCAGTGACCGGATATCAGGTGGCTGGTAAAACAGGTACGGCATGGAAGCCCTTTCCAAATGGCGGCTATGGCTCCCCGGGAAACCATCTTTACATCGCCAGTTTCGCTGGCTTCTTACCGGCTCATGCACCCGAGCTTTCCATTTTGGTCACTATCGACGAGCCATCGAACTCGATCTATGGTGGTTCGGCTGCCGCTCCATTATTCGCCGACATCGCCGAATACGCAGTGCGTCGATTCCAGATTCCTCCCAACGTCGAGTTGGTCCTGAGGGATATCGAAGACGAATCCACGAGTCAGCCAGTCGAAGATGGTGCCGAGACTGATCAGACCGATGGAGACGAAGGCGTCGAACCTCCTCGGGTGCGGGGCGAGGCTGCTGTGCTTCCGGAACCGGTCGAAGAAGAGGTTGTGTTGCTCGACGACAATGGGGAACCGATTCCAGCGCCTGCGTCCGGGCCATCGGAGTCGGCCGATGGCTAGTTTGGCAGCGGTTCTTGAACAAGCCAAAATGCTGGCCGACGAGCCATTGGTTCTCGCCGGGAGTAGCTCATCGTGGGACTTGAAGGAAATTGCCATTTCCGGAGTCGTCATGGACTCGCTCAAAGTTACCGACGGCACGCTGTTCGTCTGTGTCTCAGGCGAGACACATGATGGCCACAATTACGCCCACCAGGCCGTTGCCTCTGGAGCGGTTGCACTCGTCGTTGAGCGTCCGCTCGGCCTTGGTGTAGCGGAAATTGTTGTTGAATCCAGTCGTTCTGCGGTTGGCTGGCTAGCAGCGGCGTTTCATAACAATCCGTCTGCCGCTGTTCCTGTGATCGGAATTACCGGAACGAACGGCAAGACCACAACCGTTCATTTGTTGGCGGAGATCTTTCGTCATGCTGGGAAACAAGCGGCTCAAATTGGCACCCTAACTGGAGCCCGCACAACTCCGGAAGCCCCAGTTCTTCAGGCACTACTTGCCGCTGAGCGAGACGCAGGTGCTGACATGGTCGCGATGGAGGTTTCTTCCCATGCTCTGGCTCAGCGCCGGGTAAACGGGGTGCAGTTTACTATTGCGGCGTTCACAAATCTAAGCCTCGATCACCTGGACTATCACCACACGTTTGAGGAGTACTTCGAGGCGAAGGCTTCGCTGTTTCAACCGAGCCGTACAGCACTGTCAGTAATTGACGTCGGCACGGCAATGGGTAAGAAACTTGCCGAGCGCGTGGCGACCGAAGTTATCGAGGTGAGCTTGGACGACGTCGAGGATCTCACCCTATTTGCCGATCGTTCGAACTTTGTTTGGCGCGCAAAGCGCATCGCCTTGCCCCTTGGTGGTCGATTTAATGTGGCGAACGCGGTCGTGGCAGCAACATGTGCGTCGCTGTTGGGTTTGACCAATGAACAAATCGCCGACGGATTGGGCGCGATCTCGGTTGTCCCGGGACGATTTGAATCGATCCCAGCGGGAGAATTCTCCGTTGTTGTTGATTACGCCCACACTCCCGACGGTCTGCTAAAAGTTCTCTCCGCTGCTCGCGAACTTACGTCGGGCAAAGTCTGGGTCGTGTTTGGAGCGGGAGGCGACCGTGACCGATCAAAGCGACCGGAGATGGGTCGTGTGGCGGCGGACAATGCGCATCGTGTCGTCGTCACATCGGATAATCCTCGAAGCGAGGTTCCTGGGCAGATCATTGAGGAAATAATGGCCGGAATCCCCGAATCCGAACACGTGCGAGTTGAAGCTGACCGCCGAGCGGCCATTTCCTTGGCGCTCCACAATGCGGCTGCGGGTGACGTCGTGGTGATCGCTGGCAAGGGCCACGAGACAACTCAGACCACCGGACCAGTTGTTGCCGATTTTGATGATCGTGTTGTAGCTCGACAAATTCTGCTTGAAATGGAGATCGTGGCATGACTCGACTACTTATTGCTGCTGCAATTGCGATGGTTACGTCACTCGTCGGAACGCATCTTCTTATCCAATGGCTTACCCAACGGGGGATAGGACAACCGATTCGCGATGACGGTCCAGACGGCCACCATGTCAAAGCAGGTACACCCACTATGGGTGGAATCGCCATTGTGGCTGCCATTTTCGTCGGCTATGTCATCAGTGATCTGTACAACGGCATTTACACCCGCACCGGGCTGCTAATTCTTGCGGCAATTGTGGGCGCCGGTTTCGTGGGGTTCGTTGATGATGCACTGAAAATTCGCAACGAGCGTAATCTGGGGCTCACCTCTCGGACCAAAATGATTGGTCTGATCGCCGTTGCCTTGGGTTTCTCTATCCTCATGGTCACTCTCACCGACGTGCACACCGAGGTCTCCTTTACGCGCTGGAACTCTCCGGGTTGGGATCTTGGGCCGGTGGGCTGGGTGTTGTGGGCGACGTTCCTCATTATTGCGATGAGTAACGCGGTAAATTTGACCGATGGCCTCGATGGCCTGGCTGGTGGGTCGGCTATCTTTGCTTCGGCTGCGTTCGCAGTTATAGCGTTCTGGGCCTTCCGCAACCAGGAGATTTATGATGTGGCCCATGGGTTGGACATCGCCGTAATTGGCGTAACCATGATGGGGGCCATCACTGGCTTCCTATGGTGGAATGCAGCCCCGGCCCAGATCTTTATGGGTGACACCGGGTCCCTGGCGATAGGTACGGGACTGGCGTGTTTGTCGTTGGCCACCAACACGCATCTGTTGCTGCCAATTATCGGCTTGGTCTTTGTGGGAGAAACAGTGTCGGTGATCTTGCAAGTCGGATTTTTTAAACTCACCGGTGGCCGCCGAATATTTCGCATGGCACCCGTCCATCATCACTTTGAGCTTTCTGGTTGGCCCGAGACCAGGGTAATTATCCGCTTCTGGATCATTGGTGGTTTGCTTGCTGGGTTGGGCCTGGCGTTGTTTTATAGCGACTTCGTCGCCATCGGAGCCGCCGACTGATGACACATGCTGTGGTCGTAGGTCTAGGGGTAACGGGGCGGGCGGTTGCCATTGCCCTGCTTAAGCGCAAGATTGTCGTCATCGCCATCGAGGACCGACCTCGTGCCGAAGTCCGGACATTCGCCGACGGTTTGGGCTTCGATCTCGTTGAAGCTCCGTCTCCTACTGAGCTAGCTCAAGCCTTGGACGGCGCTCTGTTCGTGGCACCAAGTCCCGGTGTGCCTGACGCCCATCCCATCTTCGCTGCAGCGCAAACAGCGGGCGTGCCGGTTGTGAGCGAGTTCGACTTGGCTCAGGACTGGGACACCCGGCCCGTTGTCGCGATTACTGGAACCAACGGAAAGACCACAGTCACGGAGTTGGTGACCGCCATGCTGCAGGCAAGCGGCCTGTCCGCGGTGGCAGCCGGTAACACGGATACACCACTGGTCGAGGCCATTGAGGACTCCAGTGTCGATGTCTTTGTGGCCGAAGCGTCATCCTTTCGACTGGGGCATAGCGCTCGTTTTCGGCCAGCGGTCGGGGCATGGCTCAACTTTGGGCCAGATCACCTTGACGTGCACGCTTCACTGGAGGCCTACGAGACATCCAAGGCCAACGTATGGGCTCACCAGCAGCCAGATGATATTTCTGTCGCAAATGCTGACGACGAGGTAGTCATGCGCCATTTACCCGTCGCGACCGAGCGTCGGCTGGTGGGTAGCAACGGTGCCTATCGGGTCGTTGGTTCGATGTTGATGGCTAACGAAGTAGAACTTGTGGATGTCGACGAACTGTGGAGCCCGTTGCCACACAATACGTTTAACGCATTGGCCGCCGCGGCAATAGCTAGCGGCGTAGGAGCCACCTCCGAGGGAATCAGGGCAGCATTGCGAGAGTTCCCTGGCATCGCTCACCGAGTCGAGCTTGTGGCTGATTTCGATGGTGTCCGGTGGTACAACGACTCCAAGGCCACCACCCCCCATGCTGTTGTCGCTGCGCTAGGCGGATTTAGTTCGGCCGTCCTGATTGCTGGCGGGTCCGACAAGGGGATTTCGTTGGCGCCGATGGCCGAGTTGCATGAGCATGTTCGTGCAGTGGTGGCTATTGGCGATTCGGCGGCTGATGTTCGTGAAGTATTTAGACATTTCGTCCCGGTTGTCGACGCTGCATCCATGACCGAAGCCGTGGACAAAGCACGCAATCTGGCATCGCCGGGGGACGCAGTTTTGCTCTCGCCGGGGTGCGCATCTTTTGACTGGTATGAGAACTACTCGAAGCGCGGCGATGACTTTCGCAGCATCGTGCAGGCACTTCCTGGGGGAAACAAATGACCACGACTACGCGAAACCGTTCTCACGTTGGGACCGGTCGGCAACGTCGGGCCGCTCCGGCAACGACCAAATCTGCATCAAAGCGCGGTGTTCTACGTACCCGTTCCGGCGCGTCGCGACCGGTGCGTCAGAGTGGCCATCGACGTTCGGGCAGTTTTGTTGTCTTGTTGGTAGTCGTTATTGCTTTGAACCTCATCGGCCTGGTCATGGTGTTGTCTGCTAGTTCGGTTACTGCTCTTGATGAGACGGGTTCCAGCTGGTTTCATTTCCAACGACAAGGTATTTGGTTTCTCTTGGCCCTCGGTGGGTTAACGGCCACCACACGACTCGATTATCGCCGGCTGCGTGACTTCAGCGGGTTGCTCCTCGCTGTTGCCTTCGGACTGTTGTTTCTGGTCCTGGTGCCAGGCATCGGCACTTCAGTGAACGGGGCCCAGCGTTGGATTGTGATCGGACCGCTTTCGATACAGCCATCTGAGGTAGCCAAACTGGCCATGGTGGTCTGGACCGCCTCTTTGCTATCTCGTCATGCGGGCAACATTCGCGATATTCGTGTGGGCTTGCGCCCCGTGATGCTGTGGCTTTGTGCCTGCAGCGCGTTAATCATGTTGCAGCCAAATTTGGGAACCACGCTAATTATCGCTTTCACGGTTTTCGTCATGATGTACATCATTGGTGTTCCCATGTTGCCGCTTGCAATGTGTGCCGGAGTCGGAGCGGCGGCCGCTGGCATATTGGCGATGCTTGCGCCTTATCGCCGGGCTCGGATATTGGCCTTTCTTGACCCATGGGATGATCCGCTGAACAACGGCTACCAGACTATTCAGTCCTTGGTGGGCATAGCCTCAGGCGGCGTTGGTGGTGTGGGCCTCGGCAATGGACGGGCAAAGTGGGGATTCCTTCCCTTCGCCCACACGGACTTCATCTTCTCTGTCATTGGCGAAGAACTCGGCTTGGTCGGCGCCGTGATGGTTATCACGATGTTTGTCATCTTGGGCATCGTCGGTATCAAGATTGCGGGTGAAGCTCCGGACCGCTTTGGCACGCTGTTAGCAGTTGGTATCACCGCATGGTTGGTCGTGCAGGCGTTCGTCAACATTGGCGCAGCTATCGGGGTGTTGCCAATTACGGGAGTTCCGTTGCCGTTCTTGTCGGCCGGAGGTTCGTCGTTGCTTATCAACATGATTGCGGTCGGCATTATGTTGAATATCGCGCGTCAGGCTCGGGTATGAGTGAGGAGACTACGCCCACCTATGCCATCATCGCTGGTGGTGGCACGGCCGGTCATGTCAGTCCGGGCATCGCTATTGCCGAAGCACTGGTTTCGGCGGGTCATGATCCCGCTGCCATTCACTACGTCGGGAGCGCTCGGGGGATCGAGCGAGACATGGTTCCCAAGGCGGGCTTCGCCCTTACTGTTCTTCCCGGCCGTGGAATCGAGCGAAAGCTCACGCTGCGTAACGTCTCCGCGATTGCTGGCCTGATTAAGGCGACCTTCCAGGCGTTTTTTCTGGTACGCCGTTTGCGTCCGAAAGTTATTGTCTCCTTGGGTGGCTACGCCAGCGTTCCATGCGCGTTCGCTGCCAGGCTGCTCAAAGTGCCCGTTGTGATCGCCGAACAGAATGCGGTCCCGGGCGCCGCAAATAAAGTGGTTGGTCGTTGGGCGAAGGCTTGTGCCATTTCGTTTCCGGGTACGGATCTGCCTCGAGCGGTCCTTACGGGAAATCCTGTTCGTCCTGAGATGCGGGGCATCAACCGGTTAGAACAGCATGCAGCAGCACGAGGGCGGTTGAACATTCCCCAAGGACGCCGATTGGTCACCGTGTATGGCGGGTCACTTGGAGCGCGGCGGATCAACAAGTCTGTCGTCGAGGCGGTGGTTTCCTGGAATGAACGCCACGATCTGGTCGTACGCCACCTAATTGGGGCCCGAGATTGGGATGTGATAGATCGGCCTCCGGAAACTGCTATGTATGTGCCGGTCAAATACGAGGCCGATATGGCAACGGTCCTGACGGCCTCGGAACTTGTTGTTTGTCGTGCAGGTGCTTCATCGGTGGCCGAACTTGCTGCCGTCGCAGTGCCCAGTGTTTTGGTGCCGCTGCCAGGAGCGCCGGGCGATCACCAAACGGCGAATGCCCAGGCAATGGTTGACGCGGGCGGCGCTGTGCTTGTTGCTGACGGTGATTTGACGGCATCGGTGTTTGTCGAACTGGTCGACGAACTCTTGGCCGATACCGAAGGTTTAGAGGCTATGGCCATGGGCGCGGCGTCGGTAGCTCGCCTAGACGCGGCCGATCAGGTGGCTGCATTAGTAATGGAGCATGCGCGTGACTGACCTTTTCGTCGCAAATGACCTTGTTTCTGCCGAGCGGCATACCCACATCGTGGGTGTTGGTGGCGCCGGTATGAGCGCCATAGCGACTGTGTTGCGGCAAATGGGCCAACAGGTGTCCGGCAGCGACCAGCGTGAGTCAGCCACGGTTGATCGCCTACGAAAAATGGGGGTCAGCGTGTCGGTCGGCCATGACGCCGGCAACATTGCTGGTGCTGATGTTTTAACTATTTCTACCGCAGTCCCCGACTCGAACGTCGAAGTTGTCGCCGCTGGCGTTGCGAACATCCCGGTCCTGCGACGGGACCAGATGCTGGCAGCCATAACGCTGCAACGACGAAGCATTGCGGTGGCGGGCACACACGGCAAGACCACCACTTCCTCGTTTCTGGCTCTCGCATTACGGTTTGCCGATCTCGACCCATCCTTTGTTATTGGAGCCGAGGTTGCGGCCTTGGATGCCAGCGCCTATTGGGGCGATGGTGACTTGTTCGTGGTCGAGGCTGACGAAAGTGATGGCACCTTTCTCCGTCTTGATCGAACCGCTGCTGTCGTCACCAGCGTCGAGCCTGATCACATTGCCTACTACGGGTCCGAGACTGCCATGGTGGCTGCGTTCGTGCAGTTTGTGATGGAGACCAATGGTCCCGTTGCCGTATGCCTGGACGACGTCGGGGCCAGTGCACTGCTAGCGGTCACTGACAAGACAATCGGGTACGGCACTCACAAAGATGCTGCGGTTCGTATTTCCCGTTTCATCGGTGCCAAAAATGCATGCACCTTCACAATTGTTACCGAGGGTGGTGAGTGGCCGGTTTCGTTAGCTGCTCCAGGCTTACACAATGCACAAAATGCGACGGCCGCGTTTGCTATTGCGGTTGCCCTTGGTGCGGATGCCGAGGGTGCGGTGTCTGGTCTTGAGGCCTACACCGGCGTAGCCCGACGGTTCGAACTACGAGGAGTCATCAACGACATCACCTTCATTGATGATTACGCCCATTTGCCCAGTGAAGTCGAGGCGGTGTTGGCCGCAGCAAAAGACGGTGGCTGGGGGCGAGTCATTGCGGTGTTTCAGCCTCACCGGTTTAGTCGCACTGCAGAAGTGCACGCGGCGTTTGCGGGTTCTTTCGACGATGCTGACGTGGTAATTGTCACCGACATCTTTGCATCCGGTGAGCGCCCCATTGCGGGGGTGACGGGGAAGCTCGTCGCCGATGCCGTGCTGGAATCCGAACCGTGGAGCCATGTGGTGTTCCTGCCGCAGCGCGAGGATTTGGTCACCTATCTGGCCGGCACGCTTCGTCCAGGGGACCTGTGCTTGACGTTGGGCGCGGGCGATCTTACGACGCTGCCCGACGAGCTCATGCATCAACTGGCAGGAGACCGCTAATGGCTCAGAGTTGGACCGAATTGGCCGGTCGTCTCGCGGATGCATGCCCGACTTCACAAGTCAGCGCCGAGTTTGCGATGGGGTCACGCACGACCTATCGAGTCGGTGGCGCCGCACGGGTGGGGATCGTCGTGAACGATATTGACGAAGTAGCCAACCTGTCGGCAATTGTGTCGGCCGATGCAGTGCCGACGGTCGTAATCGGTCGCGGTTCAAATCTTCTAGTGGCCGAACAAGGATTTGACGGAGTGGCCATAGTGCTTGGTTCAGCGTTTGCCTATGGGCGTGTTGCTGACACGACGGTCTCGGCTGGTGCAGCCGAGACGTTACCTAAGTTGGCTCGAACTACTGTTGGGCATGGATTGACCGGCTTCGAATGGGCAGTGGGAGTTCCGGGTTCGGTTGGGGGAGCGGTCCGTATGAATGCTGGTGGCCACGGTGCTGACATTGCCGATTCGCTTCGAAAGGTTGTTCTCGCCGATCTTGTGACTGGCGCGGTAAACGAGATCAGCGCCGACGATCTCGAACTTTCCTACCGATCCAGCAATATTGCTCCTCATCAAGTTGTATTAGAGGCCACCTTCGATTTGATAGCGGGTGACCCACAAGAATCGCAGGCGCATCTATCGGAAATTGTTCGCTGGCGTCTGGCCAATCAACCTGGCGGTCAGAACGCCGGGTCGGTTTTTACGAATCCTGTGGGCGATTCGGCCGGGCGTTTAATCGATGCTGCCGGAGGCAAAGGCCTTCGTGTGGGATCGGCTCATGTCTCGGAGAAGCACGCCAATTTTATTCAGGCAGACCCAGATGGGTCATCCGATGACATCTTGTTGCTGATGCACAAAATTCGGTCGCTCGTGCGTGACCGCAGTGATGTGCAACTGCAGGTCGAAACTCGCTTGGTCGGCTTTTCGGAAGACGTAACCCAAGCACTTTACGAAACCTCAATGGGGGAAACATGACGTCAACCATTTCGATGGACCCGCGCATTCGGGCGCGTCGCGAACAGGTAGAGGCAGAGGCGAGTCGAATACGGGTGCATCGATTGGTGTGGGTCGCCCTTGGTCTGGTGGTGCTCGTTGGTGCCGGGGCGCTATCGCTTCGGTCACCGCTGTTCGATGTCAATGAGGTGCAGGTGCTTGGCGTAAGCCAGACTAACCCTGAGACTATTCGTGAGGTCAGTGGCATTTCTGCTGGCGACACACTTTTGGAAGTGGATATGGCCGCAGCTGCTGCGGCCATAGCGGAGCTTCCATGGGTCGATGAGGTGAGTACTGAGCGTTCGATTCGCGGAGCCATCTCCATTACGGTGACTGAGCGAGAGCCAGTAGCTCAGGCGCAGATCGATGGTCTGGCGGGGTACGCCATCGTCGACGCTGACGGTCGAGTATTAACGACACAAAGTGAACCTCGCCCCGAACTGGTCACCATCTCGGCGGCCCAAGGATCAATGTCACCGGGTGGGTGGTTGGCCTCGGGTTCGCTGGAGGCTGTAGCGGTGGCCGATGCCCTGCGGTTGCCTCTCGGCGAAAAAATCGCCTCGATAGCGATCGATGAATCAGGAACACTAAACCTTCACTTGAACCGCGAGGTAGTCGGCGAAGCGGCGGCTGGCGGCGTGATCTTGATTGGCTCCATCGATGACGTAGATGCCAAGGTTTTAGCAATTGAGACGATCCTGGCTCAAGTTGACCTCGGTTGTTTGGCCGTTCTCGATGTCCAGGTTCCTACCGTTCCCGTGATTACTCGATCCTGTTAGTGCAGGTCGAAGCCCTGAACCGCGAGTCTTAGCAATAGGTTTATCGTTTAGTAGAGAACGCCCGGTGAGGAATCATTTGTTAAAGGTTGACTCTGGGCCGCAATGTCTTCTACAGTGAACGGTTGATGTAGCATTGAGGAGCCTTAACCGGCTTTGACACCTGCTCGCAGGAGTCAATCGGTGCCTATTAGAAGTAAAGCATAACCCTATAGTACACGTCAAGTCTTTTCTGAACTGTACCAACAGTTTCATTCCAAACCGCAATTCTTTCCCCTCACAAGGATTTATTCCCATGGCAGGCGCCCCTCAGAACTATCTCGCAGTAATCAAAGTTGTCGGTGTAGGCGGCGGTGGTGTTAACGCCGTCAATCGCATGATCAATGCTGGTCTCCGCGGGGTTGAATTCATTGCTATCAACACCGATGCCCAGGCGTTGCTGATGAGTGATGCAGACGTCAAGATTGACATCGGCCGCGAACTTACCAAGGGCTTGGGCGCAGGCTCAGATCCCGAGGTCGGCCGTCAAGCCGCCGAGGATCATCGCGACGAAATCGAAGAAGCAATGGCTGGTGCAGACATGGTGTTCATCACCGCCGGCGAAGGTGGCGGTACCGGCACCGGGGCGGCCCCGGTCATTGCCGAGATCGCCAAAACGCTCGGGACGCTAACACTCGGGATCGTTACTCGGCCTTTCGCCTTCGAAGGCCGTCGTCGCTCGGTGCAAGCCGAAGCCGGAATCCAACGACTCAAAGAAAAGGTCGACACCCAGATTGTCATTCCCAACGATCGACTGTTGTCGGTAAGCGACGAGAAGACCTCCATCCTGAGCGCATTCAAGATGGCCGACGATGTGCTGTTGCAAGGTGTCCAAGGCATCACTGATCTCATCACCACCCCTGGCCTGATTAACACCGACTTCGCCGACGTCAAAATGATCATGAACGATGCCGGTTCGGCACTAATGGGCATCGGCACCTCAAGCGGCGAAGACCGTGCGGTGAGCGCCGCTCGCAAGGCAATCTCGAGCCCGTTGCTTGAAGCGAGCATCGAGGGCGCTCGTGGTATCTTGCTCACCATTACTGGACCTTCGGACCTCGGCCTCCACGAAGTAAACGATGCTGCCGAAATTGTCCAAGGGGTGGCTCACCCCGATGCCAACATCATTTTCGGAACCGTTGTCGACGACGAAGTGGGCGAGTCGATCCGCGTTACGGTCATTGCTGCTGGGTTCGATCGCTGGGACGGCGAGAAAACCGATCGAAACGGATCCCCTGCAAGCGGCGCATCTTCGAACCCTCGTAGCGGTTCGTCGGCCTATGCCAGCGAGCCCGACGTCTTTGCCGAACCGAGCACCGACGAAGACGACGACGAGTTTGATGTGCCTTCATTCTTGAAGTAGTCGCCTACGCTTCTTGGAATGAACAACTGGCCGACGCACCCGGCGACACTCGGTACGTCTGGCCAGTGTGTAACGGGCGAGCTTCGTGACGGCACGACATTCCAGGCCTGGTTCACCAATCAAGCATTCGGAACGTTTGCGACCGGAACAAATTTTGAGGAGCTCAGCGCTCGTCGAGCACGCATAGCCTCGGCTCCGTGGACCTGGTTACACCAGGTGCACGGAGCCGACGTAGTTTTGGTGCAACGGGCGGGCGAGAACGCTGGAGCGGATGCGGATGCAGCGGTGGTAAACGTCGTTGATGCGCCCATCGCCGTCGGAACGGCCGACTGTGCCCCAGTTTTGTTGTGGCACGCCGATGGTCCGGTGGCGGTCGTGCACGCTGGCTGGCGTGGGACGGTTGCAGGTGTGTTGCCATGCGCCGTCCGCCGACTGCTTGCTCAGACCACTGGTGGGGTGCCCGATGAGATTTGCGCGGTTGTCGGTCCATGTATTGCGCCAGAGTCCTACCAATTTGGGGTGAACGATCTTGGCATCCTTCAGCGCCAGTTCGGTGATTCGGTCATTGGTGAGACCAGCGACGGCGATGCGGCACTCGACTTGCGTGCGGCGGTGTGCCGCAGCCTCAACCAGGCAGGGTTGAGCGATATCCAACACCTCGTTGCCAACACGGCGGGTTCGGATCAGGAATACTTCTCCCATCGTGCACGTCGCGATGAAGGTCGTCAGGTTTTGGTGGCATGGAAACAGAACAGCACGACCGCAAAGTGATCGCCATCGCACCCGACCTCCGCCAACGCTACGACGATCTTGTGGCCCGCATTGCTGCTGTAGAGAGTGAGCCCGTTCAGGTCTTGGCTGTCACCAAAGGATTCGATGTCACCGCGGTACGCCAAGCGAAAGCTCTTGGGTTTGAAGCGGTCGGTGAAAATTACAGTCAAGAGCTTCTTGCTAAGGCGACGCAGTTGGCGGAAGCGGAGGAAGCGGCGCCTGATTGGCATTTCATTGGTCGCCTGCAACGCAATAAAATTCGCCCGATGGCCGACCTGGTGACGTTATGGCAGACCATTGATCGGGTTCGCCTAATTGATGCGTTGGCCAACCATGCTCCAAGTGCAGCAGTACTGATTCAAGTTAACGTTTCGGGTGAACCACAAAAGGGCGGCTGCGCCCCAGCCGATGTTGAGGATCTGGTCGGTCACGCACTCGACGTAGGACTCGATGTGAAAGGGCTCATGACCGTCGGGGTAGCCAATAATGCCGCAGCAACCGTGAAGGGTTTTACGGCTCTTCGCGCTCAGGTCGATGCGCTAGACCTCACTGTGTGTTCCATGGGAATGAGCAATGATCTTGAGGCGGCGATCGGCGAGGGATCCACAATGATTCGGGTCGGTACGGCGTTGTTCGGCCCGCGAACGGCTCGGCGTTAACAGTGGTCCGCGATCCCACCCACTATCCGTGGGAAACTACGATTCTCTCAGAGGATGATTTATGTCTGTTTGGAATAAAACGAAGTTGTATTTAGGTCTCGCGGCCGACGACGAGTACGACGATTATGACGAAGCGGCCGAACGTCCAGCTCCGAGCCAGGAGCATGGTTACCCGAACGCGTCCGGTGGCATGGTTGCTCCGATCGAGCCGATGTCGCAAGGCGGTTCAAGTGGTCACTCGGCATCGACGCCACCGGAGGAATTTGTGCTTCGACCGAAGCCTGTCTCGGGCATGTCCGATTCTCGGCCCGCAAATCTATCGGCAAAGTCAGTGTCACCTGGGGCGAGGGCTGTCGGCACGGGTTCAGTCGTGCGTCCCATTCCAGCCGCCCGCAAGGCGGCGCCGCAAGTTGTTTCTCCGACCAGCTTTAACGATGCCCAAAAGGTGGGTGACCACTACAAGCAAAACATGCCGGTGGTTATGAACTTCCAGAATGTCGATCGTACGCTTTCACGTCGACTCATCGATTTCGCATCGGGCATCTGTTACGGCTCGGGAGGACAGATGGAGAAGGTCGCCGATTTTGTGTACATCGTAAGCCCGGACAACGTCGAGGTTGCCGAAAGTGACCGTGACGACCTTCGCAGTCGCGGTTTGCACGACGCCTAGCCTGTGCGCGGATTACTCTGTGACCTGATTGGTCTCTACGTATTAATCATTTTTGCGTCGCTGATCCTGAGTTGGTTTCCGACTGACCCACATAGCCCCGTTGGTAAGATTCGCTCGTTCTTGTGGCGCCTAACGGACCCGTTGTTTCGTCCGGTCCGCAGCGCGATCCCTCCCGTTCGGATAGGGAGCGCCGCCATGGACTTGTCGCCACTTGTCGTACTCATTGGTTTGCAGATACTTCGATCGGCTATCTGCAGCTAACGAATATTTACAATTGTGTGACGGTGTTACCCCCACCGAGGGTCCGAGAGCGTTAACATCAGCGAATGGATCTAATACAGAAGCTCGAGTCCAGCGAATTTAATCAGCGGTTGCGTGGGTACGACGTCGATGAGGTCGATGCGTTTCACGCCGACATTCTTAGCGATATTGCTGATATGCAGCGGGCGCTCGATGACGCGTATGCCGCGGGAACAGCTCCGGCAGGCACTCCCAACCCAGTGCAGTCGACAACCCCGGCGCGTCTTCACGATCCCGAGGGCACTTTGCAACGCATGTTGGCCGTGGCGCAGCGTACGGCCGACGATTCAGTGCGTGAGGCAAAACTCGATGGGGCGAAGACCATAGCCAAAGCCGAGCAACGAGCCGCAAAAATCGATGCCGAATGCGAACAACAACGTGCCGCTATCGTATCCGGCGCCGCAGCTGAGGCCCGGCGTGTGGCTGAGGCCACCAGAGCCCCGTTGGTCGAAGAAATCGCTGGTCTTGAGCAACGTCGTGATGAACTCATTGCCGACATGGTTGCCCTGGAGGACCACCTCAAGGCTGAGCGCGGCTCGTTGACGACCTCGCTTGAACAACTGCAGTCCCTCTTGGCCGATCCTGCGGCGTTTCGTACCGGTCCCGCTCCGGAAATTGCGCCTCCCGAGACTCCATCCATCCTTCGTGACGCTGAGGTCGACAGTTACGCCGATGACAGCCCCGAGCACAATGAAGAGGTAACCCCCGAACTAGCCGTCGAGGCGGTCGTTGAATTCGACGACGAGATATTCAGCGAACAGCAGCCCAAACACGAGGTGCCAGCCGCACGACCTGCTCCCGAGCTCGTACTCGAAACTGACAACGAGGAATATGCCGAAGTGGCGCTCGATGATGGCCCCAGTGGCGATTTCGATTTGGGCGGTTCGGTCACCGATCTGGCCTCTGTTCGTAATGAGGTCCTCCACGAAGCCGAGGCGCCATTGCCGGAGCCAGAGCCGGTTTTTCCCGCTCCGCAAACCTCGCCATATCCCGAGGCCCACCGCCTACCGGCCGCTGATGCTTCACGTGACGACCTGACCCCCGACTCGGGGCCACCAACCGAGGTGCACTTGCTCGACGACTTGTTAGGCGACAATGCTCCTGGTGCTGGGCGTGACGATCAGTTCCTGACCGAACTCCGCAAGGCAACCGAAGACGACTTCGTCGAAGACAACGACTCCGATGCTGCCATGGCAGCATTTTTCGACCAAGAAGAAGAAGACGAAAAATGGAGTAGCCGCTTCGGCAAGAAGTAGCCGCCTACCGGTAGACCCTCGCTATTGTTCACTTCGATAGTGCTTTACTCATTGTTCACTTCGATAGTGAACTGCACCACCGCGTCACCAATGGTGGCCTCGGTTGCTAAATTGCTCACTTGGCCGAAGTTCAGTGACGTGGCCAGAACTTGGTCGGCTACGAATTGAAGATGTGGCCCGATGGCGGCGACTAGCGCGGTGGGCGCTGCCACAACAACAGTGATTCGATCGGTGACAACGAAATTCTGATCCTTACGAGATTGCTGGATTTGGCGCACGAGATCTCGAGCTGCGCCTTCCGCGATTAAGTCCTCGGTGAGTTCGACGTCGAGGGTAACCACCGCGTCGTTGGAACGAAGCGCAGCGGCGGTGACGCCCTCGGGAGATTCGAGGCCAAGGGTGAATTCGTTGACCTCGAGTGTGTGTCCAGCCACTGTGACTGTTCCATCGTCGTTGGCCGTCCAGTTGCCGGAACGGGCAGCACCAAATACCGTCTGGACTTCCTTGCCAAGTTTGGGGCCAAGAACCTTTCCGTCGGGCTGCAGTGTAAATGTAGCGAGATCACCTATCTCGTCGGTGAGATTGACCACCTTAACGTTCAGTTCGTCGGCAAGAAGGTCGGTAAATGGCGCAAGCGATGATGCGCCATATCCAGCAACGGTGACGCTTGCTAAAGGCAAGCGAACCCGCAAACTTTCGTCCTCGCGAAGCCGCAGTCCGGTGGACGCTACGTCGCGCAGTCGGTCCATAGCCTCGACCAACTGCGGATCGGACGGCAATTGATCGGCATCGGGCCAGTCGGTCAGATGAACGCTGCCACCTTCGCTGAGGCCGGAGTAAATTTCCTCGGTCACCAGCGGGAGGAGAGGAGCAGCGACACGACAAAGCGTGGTGAGGACGGTGTACAGCGTGTCGTAGGCATCACGCTTGTCACTGTCATCGGCGGCTTCACCGGGTGCCCAGAAACGATCACGGCTACGACGGATGTACCAATTGTTAAGGGCGTCAATGAATGACTGGATCTCGGTGCATGCCCCGGAAAGGTCGTAGGCATCGAGGGCCATTTCGGTCGACTCGACGAGTTGGCGGGTCTTGGCCAAGATGTACTGGTCCAGCACGGCGGTACTGTCGGTGCGACCTTGGGCACGGTAGTCGTCGATATTGGCGTATAGCGCGAAGAACGAATAGGCGTTCCAGATCGGAGTAATGACCTGGCGCACTACATCGTTAATGGCCTGGTCAGAGATCCGGGCGTCGCCGCCACGCACAATGTTGGACGACATGAAGTACCAGCGCAGCGCGTCGGCGCCTTGCTTTTCGAAAATTTCACTGGGCTCGGTGTAATTGCGGAGTTTCTTGGAGAGCTTCTGACCATCTTCGGCCAACAAGATGCCGTGACAGATGACGTTTTCGAACGCAGGTCGGTCGAACAATGCGCCGGCCAGTACGTGCAGCGTGTAGAACCAGCCACGCGTTTGGTTGATGTACTCGACAATGAAGTCGGCCGGGAAGTGGTCTTCGAACCATTCCTTGTTCTCGAACGGGTAGTGCACCTGAGCGAAAGGCATCGAACCAGATTCGAACCAGCAGTCGAGAACTTCGGGAACCCGACGCATGGTGGATTTACCGGTTGGATCGTCGGGATTGGGGCGGGTAAGTTCGTCTATGTAAGGACGGTGTAGGTCGGTGGGCCGTTCACCGAAGTCGGCTTCGAGTTCGTCGAGGCTGCCGTACACATCGATGCGTGGGTAGTTGGGATCATCGCTGCGCCACACCGGGATGGGTGAACCCCAAAACCGGTTGCGACTGATTGACCAGTCGCGGGCGCCCTCGAGCCAACGGCCGAAGCGACCATTTTGCACGTTGTCGGGAACCCAGTTTATTTCTTGGTTGGTCTCCATCAATCGATCGCGGAAATCGGTGACCTTTACGTACCACGAAGGTAGGGCGCGGTAGATGATGGGCGTATCGGTTCGCCAGCAGTGTGGGTAGTTGTGGGTGATCGTGTCGTTGCGGATCAAACTGCCGTTGTCGCGCAGATACCGGATGATTGATGTGTTGGCCTCTTGAACCTGTTGGCCGGCCCATTCGGGGACGTCATCGGTGAAGCGGCCTTGATCATTGACCGGGACAACCATGCCGAGGTCGTTGGCTTCGCCGAGCACCTGGTCGTCCTCGCCGAAGCCGGGGGCCAGGTGCACGATGCCCGTGCCTTCGGAGGTATCGACCCAGTCGGCGCCAAGAATAGTGAATGCGCCTGCGCCACATTTGTTGACGAAGTAGTCGAACAGCGGCTCATATTTACGACCGATGAGATCGGCACCGGTAAGTGTGGCGACGGGTTCGACGTCGCCGAGTTGTGCTTCGTGAGCGGCTGCGGTGGCGACACCCAAGATGAGATATTCGTCCCCGAACGGGTAAACGCCGTATTCGACGTTGGGCCCCACGGCGAGACCGAGGTTAGAAGGAAGGGTCCATGGAGTGGTTGTCCATGCCAGGATGCGCATCGGGCCAGGATCGTTGTCCTGGGGCTTGAGCTTGAAGCCAACGGTTGCGGTGGGGTCTTGGCGCGGGCGGGTGGCATCGTCGAGACGGATCTCAAAATTGGAGAGCGGTGTTTCGGCGCCCCATGAGTAAGGCATTACGCGGTTGGCTTCGTAGAGAAGTCCTTTGTCCCAAAGTTGTTTGAACGCCCACATAACCGACTCCATGTAATCGGTGTCCATGGTTTTGTAGTCGTTGTCAAAATCGACCCACCGTGCTTGACGGGTAACGGTTTCTTCCCACTCTTTGGTGTACTGCAGCACCGAGGTGCGGCAGTGTTCGTTGAACTTGTCGATGCCCATAGCGGTTATGGCGACGCGGCCCGAGACGCCTAACTGCTTCTCGGTCTCCATCTCGGCCGGTAAGCCGTGGCAGTCCCAACCAAAACGACGGTCGACCTTTTTGCCCTTCATAGCCCAGTAACGAGGCACTACATCTTTGACGTAGCCGGTAAGTAGGTGCCCGTGGTGGGGGAGGCCGTTGGCGAACGGTGGCCCGTCGTAGAACACAAACTCGTTGTCGTCGGACCGCTGATCAATGGAGGTCTGAAACGTTCCATCGTCGGCCCAACGCTCGAGAATTCGATTCTCGATGACAGGCAGATTGGGCTTGGGATCAACGGAGGGATATGGCTTCGACATGAGAAACAAATGCTATCTGGTTGGAATGCCGCAAGGCGGTACGTTGTTGACTGCTTCTAAGCGTTTAGACTACGCCGACCGTTTCGAACCCAACTGGGTCGAAACTATTCGCCGTTTCACTCTTTGTCGGAGCGATTTCGGTACAAATGAGACACGCAGACCGCGTAGAAGTTGAGGAAAAATGGCGACGACCAGCGAGAAAACTACCAAGAAGACTGCCGCCGCGAAGAAGGCTCCTGCGAAGAAGGCTGCGGCGAAGAAGGCTCCTGCGAAGAAGGCTGCGGCGAAGAAGGCTCCTGCGAAGAAGGCAGCGGCGAAGAAGGCTCCTGCGAAGACGATAGTGGCAAAAAAGGCCGCAATCAAGAAGGCGGCGCCAAAGAAATCGCCGTACGGAAAACGTTTCATTAACGCCCAGACCAAGTTGCTCCACGTCGAGCGAGCGCGTTATGTCACGTCAGCCGAGACACTCAAAGCGGAGGCCGATGCTTTGGTCGAAAGCCGAGAGCCAGGCGATGCTCAATTCGATGAAGAGTCGGGTGAGGGCGATACTTTGGCCGTCGAACGCGAGCGAGATCTTGCTCTTTCCGCTCACGCCCGTGCCGCTGTCGATCAGATCGACGGTGCGCTTAAGCGCATTGACGCTGGCACTTACGGTGTCTGCATCGACTGCGGCGAGACCATTCCCGAAGAACGCCTTGAAGCAATTCCGTGGGCGGCCCTGCGTGTTGGATGTAAGGCGGGCGGCCTCGGTCGTCGTCGCTAGGCAAATCATGTCTCTGGATGCGGCGTCCACGCGGTGAGTTCACTTACCCGTCGCGCCTACACGTTGTTGGTGGCAATTCTTGCCATCGACCAAATCACCAAAGCCTGGGCTGTTGGAGCGCTGCAAAACCCCGAGCGCAACATTGATCTCGTTGGTTCGCTCCGATTCAACTTGGTATTTAACGAAGGAATGTCCTTTAGCCAGGGCGAAGGTCTCGGCCGTTGGCTGGGCATGTTTGCCACGCTGGTTTTGATTGGTCTTGTCGTGTATATGTACGCCCAAACCGAACCGGCCATTGCGTATCCACTGGCGCTCGTTGGCGCGGGCGTGGCGGGCAACGTGGCGGACCGGGCATTCCGTGGCGACGGGTTCTTCGACGGGGCGGTCGTCGACTTTATTGACTTACAATGGTGGCCCGTGTGGAACGTAGCCGATGCAGCGATTGTCGTCGGCGGCCTCCTGCTAGTCGTGTTCGGCTCACGGGTCATGGATGCAGCGACCGTACCTGCCGATGTTTCGGTGGATAGCGAGGTGGCCGATGTCCGGTGACCCGGTAGTCGCCGAAAAGGTACCTGCTGCGCTCGACAAGGAGCGTCTGGATCGTTTTCTCACAATCTTGTGTTCGTGTTCTCGCAAACAAGCCAGCGACCTCCTGGCCGATGGAGCAGTCAAGGTTAATGGCCGGGCAACGAGCAAGGCGTCACTGCGGCTAAAGACTGAAGATCTTGTCGAGCTATTGGCTGTACCTGTTAGGGGTCCGCAATTGCCTGAGGCGGACGATTCGATCGAGTTCACGGTGCTGCATGAAGACGATGATCTCCTTGTGCTCAATAAACCCCCCGGACTCGTTGTGCACCCGGGCGCGGGCAATGAAACGGGCACACTCGTCAACGGACTATTAGCCCGCTACCCCGAAATTCTGCACGTA
The DNA here is from genome assembly GCA_964196475.1 of uncultured Acidimicrobiia bacterium. Taxonomy (GTDB): domain Bacteria; phylum Actinomycetota; class Acidimicrobiia; order Acidimicrobiales; family JAHEJN01; genus CAWKZT01. Next base: position 4,938 of record CAXMUI010000079.1, on the reverse strand, counting down.
GGCGAACTGCACCGCCCGGGCATTGTGCACCGCCTCGACGTCGGTACCTCAGGCGTGATGATGGCCGCCCGTACGCCCATGGCCTACGACGTTCTGGTTTCAGCTCTGGCTGTACACGCCATTCACCGTCAGTACACCGCAGTGGTTTGGGGGCGTGCCCACAACGACGAGGGAACTATCGACGCTCCACTCGGTCGGTCACCTCGCGACCCGGTCAAGATGGCCGTGGTGGCCGACGGCCGACCAGCGGTAACGCACTATCAAGTCCTGGGCCGCTCCACTGCTAGCGATTCTGATGAGGCAATGGTCGGTGTGTCGACGTCGCACATCGAGTGCACGCTGGAGACGGGTCGTACCCACCAAATTCGCGTACACCTAGCGGCTATCGGCCACCCAATAGTTGGCGACTCCCGCTACGGCGGATCGCGCCACTCGTTGACGTTTGACCGGCCCGCGCTGCATTCCGAACAGTTACGACTTTCGCACCCATTGACCGGTGAAATTATGTCGTTCCAAGCTCCAGTACCGGACGATCTCGCTCAGCTAATCACTTCGCAACAGTTCGAGTAGTTCGTGCGTTAAGGCCTTCTCGCTCCCTGATTTACAGGTAAGTGCCGGGGCGTTCGTCTGGGCCATGTTTTGGCTGGCCGGGCCTTTGGGTGCCTGGGGGAGGGCCGGCGGGCAATCCGGCACGGACGCTAGCGAGCTGTTGTTGGGCGGCCATCTGTTGGGCAAAGAGGGTGGCTTGAATGCCCTGGATGAGGCCTTCCAGCCAGCCGACTAACTGGGCTTCCGCGATACGAAGTTCGCCTTCGGAAGGCGTTTCTTCATCGCTGAAAGGCAGAGCTAGGCGGCCGAGTTCGTCGCGCAGATCGGGACTGAGCGCCGAGCCGAGTTCGCGAACCGAAATCTCGTAGATGTCACGAAGGCGATCGCGTCCGGGTTCGTCAAGTGAAGAGGCCCGCACCTCTTCGAGGAGTTGACGCATCATGGCGCCTACCCGCATGACCTTGGCTGGTTGTTCAATCGCCTCGGTGACGGGTTCTTCGACTGTTTCGGTTTCGGTGTCGACTACTTCGGTGACTTCGGTATCGACGATTTCGGGGGTAACGACTTCGTTTTCGGTCGTTTCGGCGGCAAGATTTTTATCAGGAGTGTCAGACATGGAGGTCCTTCGGTGAGGGCGTCGAACGGAACATCTAACTTAACGCGTCGCGGGTACCGACCAACAGCGGAACGTGCATTTCGGCACTCGTAAGTGATCCGTGGCGGCCAATGAGGTGGACCTTGCCGGTGTCCGTTGGTTCGACGAACGCAATTGGCTTAAACGGTATGAGTGCCACATCGCCGATTCGTTGCAGAACCTCCGGGATTGGGCGGGGGCCAAAGATGCGTCGGTCAAGGACTTCTTCGGCCGTCATGATCCAGGCAACGTCGCGGTGATGTTGGCGAGCGGCAGCCGCAAGATCGGCAGTTCGGCCCGGTGCAGCATGGAGCCACCGGAAGCGGGCCTCACCTGATTGGGCGGTGCTCAGCGACAGCAAGTCATCGTGAGGCTGCACGACGGCGTCGCCAATGTGGAGTTGACCATGATCGGCGGTGATGAGTAAAGCGGCATCGTCGGGGAGCGTGGCCAACAGGTCGGCGACCAAACGGTCGACGTGGGCCAATTCTTGCTCGTAATAGGCGCCAAAACCGTACTCGTGGGCGATCTTGTCGATGCCGTCGTAATAGGCGTAGATAAACGGAGCGCCAGCGTCTAAATGGTTTTGCACCTCGACGATCAACGTTGATGTCATTTTGTAGCCGGCCAAGTTGGTGCCCGCCAGGTGGGCTTGGGTAAAGCCACTACCCGCGAACTCTTGTTTGGTTATTACGGGGACCGATCGATGCCCAAAGGCGGGCACCGTTTGGAAAGACGCAGCCGGAATTCGTTCGCGGGCGTCGCCCGAGCCGGTGTTCCATCGCAAAACATTGAGCGTTTCGCCACCAGTGCGAATGCGATAGCCAATGATGCCGTGCTCGGCGGGCGAGACGCCAGTAACAATCGAAGTAAGCGCAGCCGAAGTTGTCGACGGCGCAACCGTAGTGATGGTCGTGCCTGTCAGCGAGGCAAGGGTGGGAGCGATATGGGCATGAGCGGCCAATTGTTCGGCGCCGAGACCATCAATAACAAACAGCACCACCTGTTTGGCATCGAGCGCGGCCTCGGGCATCCACGGACGGCCGGCATCGGGATGCTCGAGCAATGCTGGAACAATATTGCTCACACATGGCCCGGCGTAGTTGGGAATAATAGGTTGGGGATGTTCAGCCACGAAACTGCGGCCCTTCGGTGGTGGTTGCCATGCGAACAGTGGAAATCGGCGCGCAAATACCAGGTTAGGCCGTGTCGATCATTCAAGGTGCCCGATGTTCCTCTAGGGTGTCACCGATGAAGGTTTCGACACGAGGTGACTACGCCAGCCGAGCGCTGCTTTCCCTCGCGCTCGGCGAATCCGTTGCTCCCACGTCAGTGCGTGATATCGCCGAACGAACCGGTCTGCCGCAGCCTTATCTCGAGCAGATTCTGTTGGCCCTCAAGGGTGCAGGCCTAGTCAAATCCAAGCGCGGCGTTGGTGGCGGTTACACGTTGGCCCGTGAAGCTTCCGAAATCACGTTGGCCCAAATTGTTTCTGCCGTCGATGGCCCCATCGTTGCGGGCGACTTTGGCGAGCCACATCAGGATGGTGCTTGCGATCACCAGGGCCAGTGCGTCTTGCTATCGGTGTGGGCAGGCGTCGGCGAACATATGCGTAAATTGTTAGAGAGCTATACGTTGGCCGAATTGGCTGAGACGGCGCAGGGCAACCGCGCCTGGCCCGTCTAGTCAACTATGAGTGGCGATTCATTCACTCATCTTCATGTGCACACCGAGTACTCGATGCTCGACGGTGCCGCCCGTGTTACCGATGTGGTCACCGCGGCTGCCAAAGATGGTCAACCGGCGCTAGGAATCACCGATCATGGCAACATGTACGGCGCCATTGAGTTCTACAAGGAGTGTAAGAACCAGGGCATTAAGCCCATCATCGGTACGGAGCTATACCAGGCCCATGAGAGTCGAGCCGAACGACCATCGCGACGCGGACGGGTCGACGATTCCGGTGGCGAAACCGAAGGCGGCAAGAAGCTCTACTATCACCTCACCGCACTGGCCGAAAACAACACTGGCTATAAGAACCTCATCCAGTTGGCTAGCCGGGCCTTCATGGAGGGTTACTACTACAAGCCCCGCGTCGACTGGGAGCTCCTCGAAGAGCACAGCGAAGGAATCATCGTCACGACCGGCTGCCTGGGTGGCCAGGTACTGCAGGCATTGCTCCATGGGGACGAAAAGGGTGCGCTAGAGAAAGCAGCGCGGTTGCAAGACATCTTCGGCAAAGACAACATGTTTGTCGAGATTCAAGATCACGCCATCCCCGAACAGCACCAAACAAATCCGCAGTTGTTGGAGATCGCCAGAAAGATCGGTGCGCCGTTGCTGGCCACCAACGACAGCCACTACGTGCATCAAGACGATGCCGAAGCGCACGACGCGTTGCTTTGTGTGCAGACCGGCTCATTGATGAGTGACCCGGACCGGTTCAAGTTTTCCGGCGATCAGCACTATCTCAAATCCGCTGCGGAGATGCGGTACCTTTTCAACGAAGTCGAAGTCTCGTGCGACAACAGTTTGTGGATCGCCGAACGTTGCGACGTCGAAATCGAATTCGGCAGTCCGCTGTTACCCAACTTCCCCTTGCCCGAAGGCTTCGCTGATGACACCGCCTACCTTGAGCACCTCACGATGGAGGGCGCCAAGAAACGCTGGGGCGAGAAAATTCCCGACGCCGCGGTGTCACGTCTGGCGTTCGAGCTCAAAGTCATCGCCGACATGGGTTTCTCGTCGTATTTTCTCATCACCTGGGACCTCATCAAACACGCTCGCGATCGCGGTATCCGTGTTGGTCCCGGTCGTGGCTCGGCGGCCGGTTGTGCGGTGGCCTACTCGTTGTGGATCACCGATCTCGACCCCATCAAGTACGACTTGCTTTTTGAGCGTTTTCTGAACCCATCGCGTGTCTCGATGCCCGACATCGATATGGACTTCGATTCACGCCACCGGGACGAACTCATCCGTTACGCGGCCGAAAAATATGGCCGCGACCACGTCGCGCAGATTGTCACCTTCTCCACGATCAAGGCCCGTGCCGCGGTTCGCGATGGTGCCCGCGTGTTGGGCTACGACTACGGCGTGGGCGATCGCATCGCGAAAGCTATGCCCCCACTCATCATGGGCCGTGACACCCCGCTGTATGCCTGTCTCGAAAAAACCGAGAAGTACGCCGAGGGCTACAAGATGGCCGGCGATATCCGTAAAATGTACGACGAAGACCCCACCTCTAAGCGGGTCATCGAAGTTGCCAAAGGACTCGAAGGTCTGCGTCGAGGCGACGGTATACACGCCGCAGCCGTGGTAATTACCAAAGAACCTCTTACCGAATACCTGCCGATCCAACGCAAGCCTGACAAGAACAAAGACATCGAGATGGCCCCCGTGGTTACCCAATATGAGATGGGCGCCGTCGAAGAACTGGGCCTACTCAAGATGGACTTCCTGGGCCTACGAAACCTCGACGTCATCGAAGATGCTCTCGACAACATCGAAACCACCACCGGCAAACGTATCGACATTGACAACGTTGATCTCACCGACCAACCAACGTATGACCTGCTGGCCGCAGGTAATTCGATTGGTGTGTTCCAGTTGGAATCCACACCCATGCGTGCGCTCATGCGTTCATTGGCTCCCGACTCGTTCGAAGATGTCGCGGCTCTGGTGGCGCTGTACCGGCCCGGCCCCATGGCCGCCAATATGCACAACGACTACGCCGACCGAAAAAACGGTCGCAAGCC